>JAKOVY010000097.1 GCA_029781825.1 Bacillota bacterium
GCCCGGTAATTTTACTTATTTCCCTAATACTTAGGCCTTCTAAATGATACATTTTCTTGATATGCTCTAATTGCGCCATCTTAATCATGTCCTTTCCTCCCGTATGAAGATGTCTTAGCAACATTCATCATACAGGAAAGTTCGATTAAGGTGGCCTATTTTTTGCCCGGCATCTGGCCTAATTTTAGGGTAGCATTAACAATCTGAACGAATACTGGGTGTACCAGTGAGCACGATTTACACATGTTGAGATCGACCATAGAGGAATCTGAACCCTAACTTGGACGATGTAAAGGCGGCAATCGAGGAAGTTGAGATCGACCATAGAGGAATCTGAACGCATGATCGAGACCGTTTATTAGCCTATATACCGATAGTTGAGATCGACCATAGAGGAATCTGAACTAATCATTGATTTTTTGGTCCAGGTGCCACAGGCGGTTGAGATCGACCATAGAGGAATCTGAACCGAAAAAGGATATTGAAACGGCCATCGCCGTTTTGGAGTTGAGATCGACCATAGAGGAATCTGAACCCTGTCCGGTCGCCTTCGTTGCAGCCTTGCGGGTTAGACCGTTGAGATCGACCATAGAGGAATCTGAACAGGTGGAATTTGACAAAGAAGAAATCCCCGTTTGTGTTGAGATCGACCATAGAGGAATCTGAACCATCTATGTTCAACCCTTGGGCTGATACGACCGTAACGTTGAGATCGACCATAGAGGAATCTGAACTTATTATCACCGCCTCAATTTTTATCCCCTGCCCCCGTTGAGATCGACCATAGAGGAATCTGAACGCCGGATGTATTTAATCAGCTTGCAGTTTCAGGCGCGTTGAGATCGACCATAGAGGAATCTGAACCACTCAAAAGACACCCAACACATCAACGACGATGAAGTTGAGATCGACCATAGAGGAATCTGAACGGGACAAAGGATATAATAATCGCCTATAAAGCAGGCACGTTGAGATCGACCATAGAGGAATCTGAACAGCAAAACTTGAAGCCCTGGATGATGTCCTGGAAGCCGTTGAGATCGACCATAGAGGAATCTGAACTCGGCTCCAGGAAAATCAAAGCCCCTCCTAGATTGGAGTTGAGATCGACCATAGAGGAATCTGAACTTGCAATTCCGCCGGAACGCCGGAGGCAAAAGGCACCGTTGAGATCGACCATAGAGGAATCTGAACGTTACATTTATTGCCCTTGCGCCTACAGAAACAAGTTGAGATCGACCATAGAGGAATCTGAACCAGTACCGGCAATCCGAAGTCCACCGCCAGAAATGAGTTGAGATCGACCATAGAGGAATCTGAACGCGCTAGAGTAGTTTGTTTACGAGGTCTAGCCCCCGTTGAGATCGACCATAGAGGAATCTGAACGACTCCTGCGGCGGTGAGGTTTGTGTCAGTAGAGCGTTGAGATCGACCATAGAGGAATCTGAACGCATTTGATCAATGTAGTTCCTGAATATTTCAAAAAGTTGAGATCGACCATAGAGGAATCTGAACGAGGCCGCCGACGAGCGAATACCTCTGCTGCTCCAGGTTGAGATCGACCATAGAGGAATCTGAACGTATTCTGGCGGCCTCCGCTATGGCTTTGCCTTCGTTGAGATCGACCATAGAGGAATCTGAACGTATAATAAATACTACTTTTACCGGTCGGCACTGAGTTGAGATCGACCATAGAGGAATCTGAACAATATAAATCTTCAAGTCGTATAACTGCTAATGAACGTTGAGATAGACCATAGAGGAATCTGAACTTCAACAGGGGAAGTCTACCAGGGCCGTTGAGGGGTGTTGAGATCGACCATAGAGGAATCTGAACCCTTGTCGAAACCGGGCCGGTTCAGCCTGCTCTTATGTTGAGATCGACCATAGAGGAATCTGAACGCGTTTAATAGCTAAGTGGTTATCGCCCTCCCAAAGTTGGGAGAGGGATGGGAACACAACATTTCACCGCATTTCTGGCAGAAGTGGCAAGGTTACAAACGAAGGCCGCGTCAAGATTAAGTGGGTACACTCCCACATAATTTATTTCTTAACCTCATGCAGCTCGTAAACGGGTGAGGCTAATGGCTGGATAACATGTCTTGCGCGGCCTTTCAAGCTGGCACAGTTGCCGCCACCTATCAATTACGTTCTCTTTATCATGGCTTCCTATTATCGGGGGCAACACTCTTGTAATCTGATCTGCAAAAACCACCTGAGCGATCTAAATCCTCCAAGTCAATGCCATTTAAGTCCAGGTCCTTTAACTAGCAGATAATTATTCTACTTTTTCTTTGGATTGTTGTCACCAATCATAAGGCCGAAGACTACTCGTGTGCCATCTTATTTCTAACCAATATTCACCGGCATACTTGGTACATCAGTATTTTTTCCTCAACTCGGATAATCAGAGGATCGATAATTAATAAAGGATACTGTTTTTATCCTTATTAATGAAATTTAAAGTACGGATTTTAACTGGTACCCCTTAAAACAAGGTTGTTTCTTCGTATTCTTAATTGTAGAGGTTTGCTCAGAAATGCTTTCTCGAAAGTAAATAGAAGCTACAAAAATGAGGAGGAAAAGGTATGCTTTCGACTCAATTGCGCAGAAAGCGGCTGATTGTGGTGGTGTTGGCCTTGGCTCTGATGGTACTGGCGGCCGGATGCGGAGGTGGAACCAAGGAGACTGGAAACCATCCGCAAACAGAAGATGAGCCAGATATAGATGTGGCTGGTCTGCTGGCAAAAGCTCATGAACTGCCGGGGCTGACCTATGATGCGGTAACCACCGTAAACGGGGAGGAATCCTTTGAGGTCAAATACGCAGTCAAGGTACCCAACATCAGGATTGAAACGGGCAGCCCTGAGATTGGGATGACGATGGTATGCATCATCAACACCGATGAAGGGGTTGTATATGCCCTGTCGCCGGATCAGCAAACGGCTACCAAAATGTCCCTGGCACAGTTCGAGGTTGATACGGCCACACCTCTGGATTATGCAAAGAGCATGGAGCCTGACTCCATGAAGTACATAAATACTGAAACCCTGGACAGCAAAGAGTGTCTGGTATACGAGATTACTGAACAGGATTCAACAGGGAAGGTTTGGCTGTGGAAGGATTATGGGATCCCCCTGCGGGTTGAGTTTACGTATGACGGGGATCGGGTAGTGAATGAATACAAGAATGTCCAGGTGACTGAGCTGGATGATTCTCTTTTCAAACTGCCGCAAGAGGTTACGGACCTCGGAGGTTATTAAATTCTCTTCAGGTATCCCGTAAAACAACACGAACCAACGGCGCAGCCCGGTGACGAAACCGCAATATCCGTATGGCTGCGACCATTCTTTGTATAAAAGGAACAGGTTCCGACGGATGAAGACCTGTTCCTTTTGCTATCCGCATAGTTTTGGCTTTCCCTCAAGTCCATCCCGGTAGAGCGCAGGCGTTAGTTTTGATTATAACCCGGCGTTTTCCTCGCCGTATCCGGCCCGAGCCACATAGAGTGCAGGTTGTCTGTTTTGTTTATATCCCGCAGGCCTATACCCTGGGTGGTGATAATGTTTTTCTCCCGGGAATATCCATGTTTTAAAATAAAACAAAAAGCAACACGTAACATTACATTTATGGTATAAGTAGGATATAAAGGAGGGGTGAATGATGAAAGATAACTGGCTGGAGAAACTAAGTCATTCGTTGGTGGAGTACGATTCCGGAGTTGATATGATCGCCCACGGAACGTTCAAAGGCAAAGAATACCGGGTGCAAAAGTTTTTTAAGGGCTACAAGGCTTCTGACGCCAACAAGATGCTGGAAGAGATGAAGAGAATGCTCTGGTCAATCATCGAGCAGGATTATTCAACAATCGATGTACCTTTTAAAGACGTTATTGAGGCATTGAAAGAGATTGAAAAACATGGTGGAGTCGACGTTCGATATGACCGGTTGGCTGCTTATTACGGCGATGGTGAGAAGGCTCAGGCCATGTACAAGCACTTGGTTAACCTGGGTTACCTGCGTAAGAGCAGTGACGTAGGGGATCTCATCATAAGTGCCAGCCTGACTCCTGAGGCTCGCGCATTGCTGGAAGGAATTGATTAGCAAGACCCTTACATACTATTGCTTTTTCCTGTGCTTGGTTTTGTCATGGTGGTGGGTATTCTCGTAGGGGACCGGTACATACAGTACCGAAGGTCGACGCGGTGACGTCTGGGGAAAAAGTTCCATCAGAAGGTTTATCTCGTCGGGCATGTCGCAACTTACGGGAATACCCAGTTGTTTTATCGTTTCACAGGTGAGAGGGTAATCGTGCGTCCAGTTGCCGGAGGTTAGAAAAACGGCTATTTCGTGTGCTCTCTCCTTGGGCATCCGGTCGCTGATGATCTCCTTTACAAAGCTCTGGATCTGGTTAACCGCTTTTTCGGCAATGTCGGCCAGTATCAGGGTTTTGTCGTTCAGTTCATGGATCTGCTTGGCTTTCACTGCCTGGAGTATGGAAACGGCAGGATACTCGCCGATTTGAGGGTCAACCGGACCCATCACCGCATTTTCGTCCATAACTATTTCATCGGCAGCCAAGGCGATCATAGTCCCACCCGACATCGCATAGTGGGGGATAAAAACGGTGACCTTGGCCGGATGGCGTTTGAGGGCCAGGGCAATCTGTTCGGAGGCCAAAACCAATCCTCCGGGAGTATGAAGGATAATGTCAATCGGCATGTTGTCAGGGGTGTAACGGATTGCCCGAAGTACTTGCTCAGAATCCTCAATGTTGATGTAACGACTGATAGGCAGCCCCATTAGGCTGAGCATCTCCTGGCGGTGAATCAGGGTGATGACCCTGGTTTTCCTCTGGTTCTCGAGCCTTTTTATCATCTTGAGACGGTGGGACTGAAGCATGTAATGTTGAGCAAAAGGTACCAGAAAGACGAACGCCAGGATAACCCAGACAATATCAAATAGAGAGAACTCCAATTTCTCACCTCTCATTTTGCTAAGTATTAAGATCCCCTGGCAATATGAGTTTATTCAGGCATGAGAACGCATAGGGCAAACGCAGTAAAGCTGAACTTCGCGGTTATCACCGATTTTGAGCATCTCAGTCCGCTCAGAGCACTGCTTCTCTTCCTCCCGCCTGGCGGCAGGGGTTCGGCAAAAAAAGGGACACCCTGACAGGTCACTTTTTCCTGCCGGGTGTCCCCCGAACTATGTAGTTAATCACCGTCGAGCCGCTTACCTGACTATTTGATAGGTTATGGTGACCGTACCGCGGACGGTTATATCCCCCGGTTGGATGGGGACGGATTCTCCACCGGCCATGACGCCGTCAAACACCCTGACGACGGGGTAGATCTCGGTTGTGGGCGAGCTTTCCTTTACACTTATTATCGCTCCTATCTTTAACCCCAAAGCCCGGGCAATCGCGTTTGCTTTTTTATTGGCGTTGATGCAGGCCTGGCTCAAGGCCATAGCTTGTACGGAACTGCTGTCACTGAGGAAATATGATATGTTCTGGACTTCGTTAGCACCTGCCTTCAAGGCGGTGTCAATAATGGAGCCAGCATTTTTGGTGTCATTCAGAGTAACCGTGATCTGATTGCGCACCTGATAACCTATAATCTCCGGGGCCTTTTCCTCTCCACTACGTCCATATGAATACTGAGGCCAGACATTGAAACTTGAAGTTTCAATCTGGGAGCGCTGTAAACCCTTCTCCAGCAAGCTGCTGATAACCTGATTTACGGTGCGGGAATTCTCCTCCTGCAGCTGTTCCAGGTTTTTGCCCGAGGATATTACCGCCAGGGTTATTTTGGCCTGGTCGGGTTGGACTTCCACCTGGCCGGTTCCGGTTACTACCAGGATGGGACCCTGCACATTGGTGAGTTCGCTGGCAAACGCCGGGTATATGCCCCCGATAACCAGCAATCCGGCCAGCAGAAACACCAAAACTGTGGGCAAGTGTTTAAATAAAGCCTTTTTTCTCATGTTAACCCTCCTTGTTATTTTACTGAATTGGCCACCCGGATCAGTTCATCAGGTGACAGGCTGCCGGTGAGTTCAAACTGGTAAAGATAACCATCGTGCTCGGTGGTCCATCGGATGACGGTTGGGTCGGAACTGCTTGCGGCATCCGCCGGCAAATCGTGTTTCATGAGAGGGGAGTAGCTTTCCCCAGTATTTCGACTCGCTGTCGTTTCCTTGGCAGACTCGTCCGCCTTTGAATCCAGCATGGTTTTGAGACAGATGTACCCTTCCCGGTCGTTTGCATAGTAAATCGTTATATTGTTGTTCGCATCGCTTTCCACTCTGACGAGGCGGTAATCGGCAGGGATGTATGACGGACGGAAGACCACCACCTGATCAACCGTTGTGGTCGCAGCCTGCGGCGTGTCAAATGAGTATATGTTGCCTCTGCCTATTTCTACCGTAGGAACATGGTCATTGTATTTTTTTTCCGTAATGATCCTTAATGGTTCGGATGCGGCTTCCTGCCCCTGCTGCTGTGGCATTATTTCCGCCAACCTGGGGGCGTTCTGTTGTTCGGCTTCCATTAATTGCGGGGCCTGGTTCAGGGACCTGACCGGATTCTTGAATGAGTCGGGAGCCACCAGTAACGCTATTATAACAACCGCAACCGTTCCCAATGCCCACCAACCACGGCTGCCTATCTGAGACCATATGGTCATTTTCTTGGGTGGTGCCGGGATGGCTTGGTCCCGGGCTACTGCGGCCAGAACCCGCTGAACAAAGTCCGGTGACATCTCGGGAATATCTTTATCGTAAACCAGGGCTTCACGCTCACAGGCGGTAAATTCAGCTTTTCTCCTGCATTCCGGACACTCTTGCAGGTGCTCTTCCAGTTCCCGGAGCATCCGCGGTGGAATCTCCCGCAGATCGCAATAAGAGAACAACAGGTCACCTACCTGCTTGCACTTCATACTCAAACCTCCCTTCAGCTATTCTACCGAGCAAAATGCGGCGCAGGTTTTTGTGAGCCCGGTGCATTCTGACCTCCACATTTTCCCTGGTAATACCCAGGGTCTCAGCAATTTCGGAATTGTTTAAACCCATCTGGTAACGCAGGACAATCATCGCACGATAGTTCTCAGGCATTTCCAGGACGGCCCGGAAAACTTCTTTCTGCAGCTCCTGGATCTCCACCTTCCTGTCCGGGTAGACAGCGCGGAGGTTATCAAAATCCGCGCTGCCGGTCAGCGCATCGTCAAAACTGAGGAAAACCACCTTGCGTTTGCGCCTCAGCCTGCTGATACAGATGTTGACTGCCACCCGGTAAAGCCAGGGTTTAAATCTTTTTTCCGGGTTGAAATGGGTTATTTTCTGATATAGGTGAATGAAAACCTCCTGAGTCAGGTCTTCAGCTTCTTCCTTTTGACCAACCATCCGATAGGCGATCTTGAAAACTGGCTTCTGGTACCGGGTTACCAGTTCTTCGAAGGCTGCGAGGTTGCCTTTGATAACCTGTTGTGCCAGAATTTCATCTGAATCTGAATGATTCATAATAATAAAGACCTCCTGATGACTTCACTATTAATACGCCTTAAAAGTTTAACTCTTTCAGTTATGGACGACTATTGCTCAAGAATTGGTTTCCAGTAAGATACGAAGTGTAATATATCTTGATAAGGGCAGTACACACCGCAGTAAAGGCTTGTCAGGCTCTTAAGCAAAGGCACTTATTAAGCGTTCCTTCCATAACCTGGTATAAGGACGCCCGGCAACTGGGAAGGTTTTACAAGCGGCAGCTGGGAAACAAATGATTATTGGAATGCATTTCTGGTATTTGCTAGAATAAAAAAGTGGCTCTAAAGCTAATCCATTCGAGGGTATTAGCATGACTGATTTGAAGAGCAGAATCAGAGAATTGATTGACGAGCACCAGTGGCAGAAGCTTCGCGATGAAGCATTATGGGAAAAATGGCTTATTCCCGATATCGCAGAAGCTCTGCTGGGGCTCAACAAGAAAAACCGGGTGCTGGCTTTCCGTCTCATTCCCCGGGAAATGTCCGCTGAAGTTTTTGCCTATCTGGAAAAGGAAGACCGTAATGCCCTGCTCAAGGACCTGACGGACGAGGAAACCCGGAGGCTGCTGGCGGATTTGCAGCCGGATGACCGGACTACGCTCTTTGAAGAACTTCCGGGACAGGTTACCCAGCGCCTGCTCAACTTACTGAGTCCGGAGGATTTGCGTGAAGCCCGCTTCCTCCTGGGTTACCCGGAATACAGTGTCGGCCGTCTCATGACTCCCAACTACGTGGCGGTACGACCGGAATGGACCGTGGCCCAGGCCCTGGAACACTGCCGGGTAAAGGGAAAGAGCAGCGAGACCCTCCATGTCATTTACGTGGTAGATGCGAACTGGAAGCTCCTGGACGCCCTGGAATTGTCCCGATTCATCATGGCTGAACCGACCCAGAAGGTAGAGGAAATCATGACCAATTCTTTTGTGAGCCTCTCGGCCTTTGATCACCAGGAAGAGGCGGTGAAAATGTTTCGGAAATATGATGTCTACTCTCTGCCGGTGGTTGATTCAGACGGAGTTCTGTTGGGCTTGGTCACCTTTGACGACGTGTTCGATGTAGCCCAGGAAGAGACTACCGAAGATATATACAAGAGCGCGGCCGTTAACCCCCTGACTACCAGTTATCGCGAAGCCAGCATCTGGGAACTGTACAGCAAGCGGGTCGGCTGGCTGGTGGTACTGGTGTTTGTAAGCCTGCTTTCAGCGGGAGTGCTGACCTTCTTCGAGGAAACGCTCCAGAAGGTGATAGCACTGAGCATCTTTATACCCCTGCTGTTGGGCAGCGGCGGTAATGCCGGCGCCCAGTCGGCGACACTTATGGTCCGGGCCCTTGCTACCGGAGACCTGCAGTTGAGCAACTGGTTTTCTACGGCGGTGAAGGAGATGGTGGTAGGGCTGTTTCTGGGGGCTACCCTGGGGGTTCTGAGCACGACATTCGGGTTTGTGCACGGCGGATGGGAAATCGGAGTGATCGTCGGCCTTACCACTGTAGGAATCATACTGCTGGCAAGCCTGATCGGGATGATACTGCCGTTTATTCTAACCCGTCTCCAGCTGGATCCGGCGGTAGCCAGCAGTCCCTTGATAACATCAATAACCGACTTTCTGGGTTTGCTTCTATACTTTTTGGTCGCCGGATTGATACTAGGATTCTTATAAACGCTAAAACAGACGGGGAAGGAATACTATGAAATACAGCCAAGGTCATCTGGGACGGGTCCTGGTAATAAAAATAGAACACGGCGATGATCTGCTGAACGAACTGAGGCAGCTGGCTATCAAAGAAAAACTGTCGGCTGCGGTTCTGTTTTTGATCGGCGCTTTGAAAAAAGCCTCCCTGGTAGCAGGACCGCAGGAGGACATAATACCCCCATCACCGGTATGGAACAGTTTCGACAATGCCCATGAGATGGTAGGCATCGGGACCCTTTTTCTGGATCAAGACCAACAACCGGTGATCCACCTTCATGCGGCGGCGGGACGTGCTGATGACTGCCGAACCGGATGTATAAGAGGGGACGCCGAAGCCTACCTGGTGGTAGAGGTCATCATTATGGAGATTCTCGGCAGCGGTGCCATACGCAAGCCGGACGCCGTTACCGGAATGGATATGCTGGGGTTTTAATTAAGTTTCTCATCAGAGGTGGTCAGGACTGCCGAGCGCAGTGTTTCCAGGCCAATCCGGTCAATCATGCGGCCGATCCTCTCGTTGCGCTTGCCGTTCTGCTGATAGAAGTCGAGGATGCGGTCTACGATTTCCAGGACCTCATCCGGTTCCCGGTGTTCGACGAGAACATCCCCCAGGCGCGGTCTCAGTCCGGCGTTACCTCCTACCATGATGGTAAAGCCCTTGGGCGTACCCATGATGCCGATGTCGCGCACGGCCGGCTCTGAACATGAATTCTGGCAGCCGCTGACTGCGATTTTCATCTTCCCCGGAAGTTCCCGCCCGTGGTAGCGCTTGTCGATTTCCAACCCTAGGCTTACCGAATCCTGCTGCCCCCGTTTGCAGAAAGTGGTTCCCGGGCATATCTTGACACTGCGCAGACAGAGGCCGACGGCGGCTCCGGGTTCCATTCCCAGGTCGCTCCAGGCCGATTCAACATCTTCCGGCTTAAGACCAACTATGGCAATCCGCTGGGCTGATGTCACTTTTATGGCTGCCGCCCGGTACTTTTCAGCCACATCCGCAATCTTGCGCAGAGTCTGGGGATCGGTTATACCGCCGGGTATGTGCGGAACTATGGCATAAGTTTGTTTATCCCGCTGCAGCACGGCACCATGAGGATGGGCCATGGCTTTGGTTTCTGCCGTCAATTCTCCTTTGTCCACTGACTGGAGCTTTTCCAGCAAGCGGTGGACATCCATACCGTGTAATTCCGCAGCACCGGCTATAGTCTCGCCGGCGGCAGAGGGACATCCCAGACACTTCATACCCATCTCCTGAAATATCGCGGCTGTTTTCGGGTTATTCTTAATGACTTCTTCAACAGTGGTGTCCTTGGTGATTTCCACGTCAATACCTCCTTACAAGCTTACTTTAGTATCGCCTTACCTGGAGTAGGTCATTCATGATTAAGGTTCAGCCCTCATGCGCCAATGCAACAATAGAAAAGGTCATGTTCAGCAGATGGTACCCAAACATGACCTGAGGAAATTAGCAGATTAGGCTGCCTGTTAAATCAGATCCCGGCGCCGAGCCTCGAATCTCAACTCATCTCTGAAGTCGGGATGGGCAATGTTGATCAGATTCAAGACCCGCTGCCTTACTGACTTGCCCTTGATTTTGGCCACTCCGTATTCGGTTATAACGTAATCGGTACAGGCGCGGGGAGTAGTAATAATACCTCCCGGGGTAATCTGCGGCGCAATTTTCGAGATCGGATGACCACCGTTCGCCCGCGGCCGGGCAACCGACGGGGTAGCGATGATCGAGACGCCGCCTTTGGACTCGAAAGCGCCTTCAACAAAGTCCAGCTGTCCTCCGGGGTGAGTATACTGTTTCCAGCCCATTGACTCAGAACAGACCTGACCGGTTAAATCAACCTGCAGGCAGGCATTGATGGAGACTAGATTGTCATTGCGTCCTATGATGTGAGGATCATTTACAAAATCAACCGGATGGAACTCGACCCCTGGATTGTCATCGATCCATTCATAGAGTTTTTTGGTCCCCATGGCAAAAGTGAAGATACAGCGGTAGGGCATAAAGTTCTTGCGCTGATTGGTAATAACGCCGGCTTCCCATAATTCCACCATGGTATCGCAGGCCATCTCCGAGTGAACGCCGAGATCCTTGACACCGGTATCGAGGAAAGCCTTGGCTACTGCATTGGGTATGCTGCCGATGCCGAGCTGAATAGTGCTTCCGTCCTTTACGAATTCTGCGCAGTAACGACCGATGGTTTCCTCTTCAGGGGTTAGCGGCCCGGGCTCGGGGAGCACTGCCAGGTCCTGGTCCGCTTCGACTATGGCGTCAATCTCCGAAATATGAATGTAATTTAATCCCCGGCTTCTCGGCATCTTGTTGTTTACCTGGGCAATGACCAGGTAGCGGTCGTCACCTTCCCGCCGCCGCCGAGCGGCATTGTGGGCAATGGCGAGAGTGGTGTCCGCACCCACTCCAAGGCAGAAATATCCGTGCTTGTCCATGGGAGTGACGTTCAACATGGCCACGTGCATGGGACGATAGCTCTCGTCCGTATAAATCTTGGGCATGTTACGGAAAAGTATCGGGCTCATGGTAAAGTCGCCGCTGACTACCTTGTCGCGGGAAGCTGTCGGATAGCCGCAATCCACTCGGATGTTGGTGTCCCGGTTGAGCTTGTGCCAGGTGTTTTGGGGATGGATGTCCACAATGTGGTTTATGGTGATGTTTTCGACCTCGGGTTCCCGCTCAATCAGTGCATTTACCAGGGCAAGCGGGACCGGTACGGCGATGCCGATCCACACCTCGGTATTGTTCTTAATCAATTTGACTGCATCTTCGGCTGACATCAGCTTCTTTTTGTACATCTCCTGCAGATTCATATTTTCACTCCTTGATGAATGTTAATGTGAGGAGCGAGGCGCAACCGGAGTATGGATACAAACCGAACGGCTCTCACTCTGCTGTAATTGGTGCTTTATGTGAACATCCAGCGTGACCGCTGCGGCCGGTATCGAAGGTATGTGTGTTTCAACGCTCCTTTCCAATCTCAAGTGTTTAAGTTACGAGCTTAGTTGCCTTTCCTTGGTTACAGGGTGCAGGTTACATCTTTCTTTTCCATTCACCCCTGGATCAATTTAACAAGAAATATGCAACATAGTAGGAGATTGTGTCAGTATCTGTTTTTCAGTATAAAACCATTTCATTGCGGATTGCAATTTGGAGGAGGACAGAGGCTAATTACATTAGAGACTTTACGCCCGGTGTTATTGACAAGAAAACTTAAAGACCCCCCACCCAGGGGGTATTCATTCCTAAGGGAAACATTCACATAGTAGTTAATAAAATTTCTGCCACCCATTTGCACCCCGGTTTTTAACCTGGAGGAATTATTTCAAAAACATAAAGCCCCTCCAACCCTGGAGGGGCTTCGTTATCCATGGTGGACACGTAGGAATCGAACCTGCAACCTTCTGATTAAGAGTCCCGTAATGTAGGGTTATTGTCTACTAATGGCCTTATTTTGTCTTTTGTATAGCAGTTTCCACTAACAGTGTCTTGTGTACTTTACCGATTGTAGTCATGGGTAGCTGGCTTTCGAAAAATACTCTCGTGGGCACTTTATAGTTTGCTAGTCTGGATTTGCAGTATTCTATGAGTTCGTCCTCCATAACCTTTGAATCCGGTTTAGTCACTACAAACGCGACCCCAACTTCACCTTTGATGTCATGAGGAATTCCCACAACCGCAGCCATAGCTACTGCCGGGTGTTCCATTAACTTATCTTCGATTTCTTTAGGATAAACATTAAAGCCACTATTTATGTACATTTCTTTGGTTCTTCCGGCAATGACCAGGTACCCGTCCTCATCTAGATAGCCTAGATCCCCCATGTAAAACCATCCATCATCAAAAGGTTTTGCCAACTCTTCAGGCAAATCCAAATATCTGTCGAATAACATGTCAGATTTAACTGCCACTTCTCCGATCTCCCCATGGGGCACTTCTTTTCGAGTAACCGGATCTACAATTTTGAGCTGGGACCCCTCAGCAACTCTGCCTACTGTAGAGCTTTTCTCGAAGGAATCATGCGGTGATGTGTAACATATGAAGCCACTTACTTCAGTTGCTCCATAACATGCAATTAAAGGACATTTGAATACTTCGTTCATCTTTTGTAATACGCTGGGTGATGCCGAAGACCCATCATGAAGAACAAGTCTAACACTAGGCACGTCGGCTTTATTCAGGTTGGGATAAGTTGCGAATAACATCTCAAACATAGTCGGAACCCCTCCGACAGCGTCAACCTTTTCTTGCTGAATTAGTTTTAACATCTCCTGTGGATTGAAAAGTTCCTGTAAGACGACAGTGGCACCGTTTGATAGAATAGCAAGTGAGCAACAAGTTGCACCTCCAACATGATTAAGCGGTACAGGAACAAGGAGCTTCTCGCCAACATTGAGTTCAATATTCCGTGCCCAGGGGCGGAGCATTGCAATGATACTTTTCTGAGTTAGCACTGCCCCTTTTGGTTTACCGGTAGTTCCAGATGTAAAGATAATGAAGTTGTCATTATCGGGCTTCACCTGTTTTGATGCACTGGATACTACATCGGTATCAATATCAACATCAATTAGATCATAGAAATTAATAGCGCCTGGGAATTCTGTTTCCCCAATAAACACATAGTGTTTGACACTTGGTAACTGATCCTTAATTGCTGAAAGGAACTTGCTGTAATCGATATTCGCCAACTGGCTCATGCAAACCATAACCGAGGGCCGGGAAACACCGCACATGTAAATAACTTCTTCCTGCTGGTAGCGATAGTTTAAGCCAACTATGGCCGCTCCAATCTTTGACGCGGCCATCCATAGAATTATAAACTCAGGCCGGTTGGGTAGAATCACGGCAATTCGGTCATTAGCCTTTATTCCCATTCGTATTAGGCTTGCAGCTAAGATGTTGGCCTTCTGATTGAGCTCTTCGTATGTAATCGCCTGATCTTTAAATAGAATCGCATTGTGTTTGGGTATTTCGCGAGCTCTGTCTTCGATAAACTCTATTAAAGTATTTTCCTTTTGAAGCAATTCTACGATTGGATTATGTAACGCCATATTGGTGAACTCCTCCTTCTCAGTTATCAGACTTGTGAATTAATACCACAGATATCCTTAACGTTTTCTATTTGTGTCCTTAAGTCATAATTCCGCATAACCTCTAACCTATTGGTCTCAGGTGTCCCTACAGCACATATCGCACTTGATAAGAAGTAACCACCGAATCTCGATGCAGTCAATTCTTGGATAAAGTACAGTAATCTTAACCTGTCTTCCGTGGGTACTGATTCCTTCCCTTTGAAATATTTCTCAATAAGCGGTCTGGTTTCCGGATTTACATAGTCGGCTTCCAGGGGCATGGTAGTAACAGCTCCCCCTGCTATCTCCATTAGCATTCCCAGGAATTCCACGAAACGTAACCTGGTGTAATAGAGACCCGCATTTCCAATTGAGATGTCTGGAATAGAGAAACCGCTAGGGTGTTCAACCGCATTGGCAATAGCACCAAGGACACATCCCCAACCAATCTGTGACGAGATCGCCATGTCATTTATTTTGCTTCTAATATGGCTAGCTTTTGAGACGCCGTTATAGTCAGCTATTAATGCTGCAGCACCTGCAATCATGTCCGTACGCGCTGAAACGCAGGTTGCTTTTGCAATGCGTGCATAGGAAGAGAATAAATAAATGAATCTATCGGTGAATTCCCATTCCCCGGCCATGAAAACGTTTTCCCATGGTACAAATACGTTATCAAATACAGTTAAACACTCGACCATGTTATGTCTTATGCTGGCAGGGTTCGTCATTTCGGTTGGTTGTAATGGACAAGGAGATGGCCTGGTAATAAAGGTAATTCCTTTTGTATCAATGGGAATAGCGAAGGATACCGCGTAGTCCCTGTCTTCTTCACCCAGGCGACCACATGGGGCACAGAAAATATAGTGGGTTAATGGAGCACTTGATGTATGCATTTTAGCTCCATTGACGATAATTCCATCTGGGGTTCTATCAACAATATGCAGGAACAAGTCAGGGTCTGCTTGGCGACTCGGAGGTAGGGAGCGATCACCTTTAGGATCCATAAGGCCCAGGCAAAATCGGTCGTCACTTTTTTGCATTTTCTTGAAAAATTCTTTAACTCTCTCGTGATAGTTGGTACCTTTAGTTTTATCAATTTCGTAAGTTACTGCCCAAATTGCTGCTGGACCTACGCCCATGCAAAACGAACAAAAATTTCGAGCATTGTTTTTTTTCATTACCTCAACCATTTTTCTCCATTCATCTTTGCCTTGTCGAATGTGTGTCCAGAAACTTACTTCCTCATTTATGAGGGGTGACCAGCAGACAAAGTCGTCTCTTTTCTCAGGATCGTGCATCCAATCGTAAAACTTGCAATTTTCCTCGAGCGATGATTTAAAGTAAGAACTGTTAACAACATCAGTAACTTGTTCACCGGCAATAAATACCCTTGGATTTTGCTTTCGTAAGCTATCCAAGTATTGTTCTTTGGTTCTGATTGCCATAGTTTTTCCCCTTTCAAATCAATTACTTCAACGTTCGTTATTTTTGTTTTTATGCTCAACAAAGAATAGATATTATAATATGACACCCCCATTTCATAGGATCATACTGAGAAAAATGAATATCTATCGACTGGTCGATAGATAAAATGTAGCATGGCATGTATTAAAATGTCAATTATGTATAATCGTATAAAATCGACAAACCGGGTTGGTAATAAAAGGGTGAATAACTTGATTTTTGACGGAGTTAAGATAACTAGTATACTATTAGATTGGTTAATAACAAGTTTGTGGAGGAGTCTTTTGTGGAAAAACACTATTACCAATCCAGTCAGGCAAGCATAATAAGCAATATGGATACTACTCGCGAACGCATTTTGTATGTGGCAGAGGATTTATTTGCAAAAAAAGGATTCTATGAAACTTCTCTACGTGATATATGTTCAGTTATTGGTATTGCTAACTCCTCACTTTTATACTATTTCCCATCCAAGAAAAAACTATATGGGGCTGTTCTTCGAAGAATTACCGAAAGCTTGAATGTAGTTATAGCTGATCTTCCAACCGAATCTGCCAACCCAGAACATGATATCAGCATAATCGTGCAACGTCTGATGGATTGGGCGCGTAATAATCCTGTTCGAATGCAGATTTTGATGCGAGAGACATTGGACAACCGTGAGCGGTTACCGAAAATCAAACACTTCTTTCTTTCAGACTTAGTCAAGTCAATGCGTCAGCCTATAGACAGGATTAAGGAAAAGGGGGAACTTCAAGGGTTTGACCCTGATTTATTTCTGTTTCATCTTATCGGAGCGATTAGCTATTTTTCGGTTGCTCTTCCGACCATTAGCCACGTGATCGAAAGAAATGATGCGCAAGAGTTACAGCGGAAATATGAAGAGACCATCCTGAATGTTATTACTTCATGTATACAACGCCGATAGTCCCTGGCTGCACTACTTCTGAATGTCAACGAAGAAGATAAACGGCGTTGATACCAGATTAAAGGACAAATAATGCAGGAAGAATACACCAAAACGAAAGGTACATCTGAACCATAGCATTACCTGACTTGGTGATCCAGAACTTAAAAAAAATTAAAGAAACAGAAGGATGAACTCAAAAACCCTGGTAACAGTTGCATTAATAAATTGAAGTAATATTTCAATAATAAGGATAAAAATCCCAAACTATGAAGTAAAACAAAAACCGCGCGAAACCGCGCGGTTACTTGATTTTCTATGGTGGACCACGCAGGAGTCGAACCTGCAACCTTCTGATTAAGAGTCAGCTGCTCTGCCAGTTGAGCTAGTGGTCCGCGTGATGCGATAGTTATTATATCATGTTGATGCTTAGCCCGGCAACCCCAGTTGGCAGGTACGCAGTTTCGGAATTAGGCCGTGACTGCTCCTGGATTACGTCCTCATGTGCCGATTGAGCTGGACGGCTATGCAAATGGGGCGAATAGCCCCAAATGGAATGACGCGATAACAGGCCAAGACGGGCGATGCTGAGAAACTGCAAGTCGGTTGCCAAGAAAAAGGGTGGAGGCCGCAGTATTAACTGCGGCCCCGTTCATTGGGCCAGGCTAATAGACAAATCGTTCACAGACGTGCAAACGCGGTTGCTCTTATTCCGGTAAGCTTGCCGTTTGCACTTAGTGTTGACAGCATTGCCATTGCCTGAGAATGGTGTTTACTCTTATTCACCCTCTTCTGATGCCGATGCTGCATTGAAAGAAACGGAAATTGTTTCATCTCCTCCACTATATGTAACGGAAATTGCACTGCCATCTTCTGCACTTGCACTGTAGCTATGCGATTCGTCTGCTGAGTACGTAAACGCATCATTAGTGTATCCGAGTGCTTTTACCTCATCCACGTAGTCCGTAAAATCTTGCTGTGTTACCTTTTCCAAAATGATAACGCAGGATGTATCGCTATTGAATGCTGATACGACACTGCCGTTCTTTATTTTCGGTATCTTGCTCGCCGCTCCGGTATCCGGCCATTCATTTCCTCCAATAGTCAGTTCTTCGCCGTCTTTACCCTTGATACTTAACTTGTCACCCTCGATATCAATATCGGCGGCTCCGCCGGTAGCTTTATTAAGAACGCCCTCGGTAACCTTTTCGGATATTTCTTGATTAACTTTTTCCCTGACACCGCAGGATGCCAGGGTCAGCACCATTAATGTGCTGATAAGTACCACGATAATCTTCTTATACAACCGTATCCCTTCTTTCCTTAATGAAATCTTCAGCATGGTCGCAAGTGCTTAACGGTTACAAATCTGAACCCCGAATTCTGGAGTCATCAAACAATTGGTTGTTTTAAACGAGTTACTTTAGTATCGTAAATTTTCCGATAAGGGGAAGCGGCTTGACCTTTCCGCTAAAGCCGTTAACAAGTCCGATAATGGCGAAAACGAGAACAACAAATGCGAAGACCGGTAACAGCAGCCAACCGATAATCGGAATAAAAGATAGGATCAAACTGCCGCCAAAGCCCGCGATAAACAGTATCAAGGCCTGGTTGGCATGATATCTCCCGTATTTTGAATCGGGGCAAGCCAGTAAAGGCAAGAAGAAAATGAGGTAAGCCAGCCCTGCCATAACCTTGTTCTTCTCAATATCAGCAGGGTCGATTACCTGTGCTTCAGGGTTAACCATTGGATCTGACATAAACATACCTCCAAACATTTTTTATTGACTTCACAGCCAAACTTAAAAGCTGCTGTTTGAACGTGTCAGGTGAATCCCAAGCCAGACCTGAGTGGCATCTGTTTTTGCAAGATGCTCACGGTTTGCCCATGGGCACCATTACAAAATCATTCAAACAGGTTTCGAGTTTGGCAGTGAAATCTGTAGCGTACGCTGATAAAAATATATGATATTCTTGGTAATAAGTAATCACTCCCTGGGTGATTTTACATATCAAAAATGGACATCACCCTGAGGGTGATAGCGGCAGGAACAACCTTGTTGAGCAGGAATTGGGAAATATAAAGCCGACCATTGTCTTTCCTGTCGCTATCAGAACCGACCGTGCTGTTGCGGAAGGAGGGTAAGTGGTAAGTATGAAAAAGTTTTTTATGCTTTTGATCTTACTACTGTTGCCGGTTTTGCCTGCTTGCGGGATAAGTAAAGAAGCAGGTTCACAAAAGCCGGTCACCCTTACCCTGTGGCATAATTATGGCGGACAGTTAAAAGAGACGATGGACGAAATGATCGATGAGTTCAATGAGACTGTAGGGAAAAAACAAGGTATTATTGTCAGCGTCACCTCGATCTCCGGCAGTGCAACCCTCCACGAAAAGCTGACAATGGCTGCCAATGGTGACCCGGGAGCACCACCCCTGCCGGACATTACAACTGCATATCCCAAGACAGCGCTGATCCTCGCCGAAAAAGGATTGCTGGCGAACCTCGACGAACAGTTTACCGAGAAAGAGCTCGCTGCCTATATTCCCCAATTCATCCAGGAAGGTCGATTGTTGGATGGCGGTCTTTATGTATTTCCCATTGCCAAGTCAACAGAAGTCTTATTTGTAAACAAGACTCTATTTGACAGGTTTTCTCGAGAGACAGGAGCGAAGATTGAAGACCTGCAGACCTTCGAAGGGATTATGCGTACAGCTTCACTTTATTATGACTGGACTGACAGGCAGACACCGGATATACCTGATGACGGGAAGATGTTTTATATGCCGGATTCCGTTTTTAATCTCTTCCTGGTCGGATGCAAACAGATGGGAACTGAATTCGCTTCCGACGGTAAACGGAACCTCAACACCCCGCAGCACAAAAAAGTGTGGGATACATACTTTAAACCAGCCGTTATGGGGCAGGTGGCAATTTTTGACGGATATGCCACCGATCTCGCCAAGACAGGAGACATCGTATGTTCGACCGGATCGACGGCGGGGGTTTCATTTTTCTCTCGAACGGTTACATATGCGGACAATACATCGGAGCCGATTGAATTGTTGATCCTCCCTTATCCGGTGTTTGAAGGCGGTCAAAAGATGGCCATACAGAGAGGTGCCGGTATGAGTGTAATCAAGTCGACCAAAGAAAGAGAATATCTGGCCGGCATTTTTCTGAAGTGGTTTACAAGCCCTGAGAACAACATGCGTTTTGTATCATCTACCGGATATTTCCCGGTAACGGAAGAAGCGTTTGGGGAGCGAATGTCGAAAGAGATTGAGAACGTACCTGATTCTGTTATTAAGAATCTATTGAGGGTATGCAGGACAATGCAAGCGGATTACGAGTTTTACATACCACCGTTGTTTGAGGGTATTGATGAATTGGAAGAACAATATGAAGCTCAGATCATGGATTTGGCGTCCAGGACCAGGGATACTTATGTTAAGCTGTCCCGGAGCATGGATTCTGTGCAAGCCTATGAAAATGCAGCGCTCAAGGCTTACGATGACTTCTTGCGTCGCTTTCAATAAATCTAGAAATCAATAAACAAATGGGGCTGTTTCCAGTTGAAAAACAATTTAGTTCAGATAATCCGGATTCTGAGAGAAGCGGCTCGAAATACCGGTGCAAACGGTATGTCCATGGGCTTAAGACTTTTCCTGTTTCTGACGGTGCTGGTTCTCACAACAATCCTTGGGGTAGTAGCAATTCTATTTATTAGCGGTACGTTTACTGCCGGGTTGTCAGAAAGCAGAAGAATCATTGAAAGCGAACTGCTGCACGCTTCAGAGGGAATATCGAAACAATACGAATATGTATCTATACATACCATCAACTTATCTCAGGAACTTTCCCGCAGCATTGAAAAAAACGCCGACCAGATGGGTATATCTTTGGCAAACCTCCAGGATCATCCGGAGAAACTGGAAGATATAATATCCCGTGAATTTGACCGGATACTGTTCTGCCTGCAAAAATCTCAAAGCAGTGGTGCTTTCTTTATTCTGGATGCCACGGTCAATCCGGCCCTGGAAAAGGCGAAATACTCCAGAGCCGGCTTGTATATCAAGAATATGGAACCCAATATTTTGAGTTCGTTTACCCCAAATTATATTGTGCTTCGTGGCAGCCCCACTATCAGCCGCAACAATGAACTGTCGCTTCATACTCAATGGAGCATGGAGTTTGATATATCTGATGCTCCTTACTACTACCGACCTATAAACGCAGCGAAATCGAATAAGCAATTGAAGCTGTCGCGCCTCTACTACTGGAGTCCGGCTCTAAAACTTCCCAATACCAGTGAGGAAGTCATGCTCTGTTCAGCTCCATTGATTGATTCTCACGGTAATGTTTTTGGGGTTTGCGGTTTGGAAGTAAGTGCTATGCTCTTTAAGCTGTCCAACATGCCTAACAACCGCATCTATACGCGATTGTTCTATACGCTTTCACCAATCGATAAAGACACGATCAAACTTGATCAGTCGATGTTTGCCGGTTGTTATTCGGCAAGGCTCCTGTCCAGGGGGCAGACTCTTAAGTTCTCGGAGAACAAGTATTCATTTTACTCTTACACGGAAAAGAATCACGGCAGATTTCTGGGGATTCACAAACCGTTGCGGCTGTACCCTGAGGGCTCCGCCTTTGCTGATGAACAGTGGGTGGTAGCCGCTATGGTTCCGGAAGAGGATGTTGTCACTTCTGTTACCAGGCTAAACCTTTTATTAATCGGAAGCTTGATGTTGCTTTTCGTCCTGGGAGTGATGGCATCCTTTGTTTTGAGTCATTGGTTTCTAAAGCCGATTACCGAAGGCTTGGCTATGATCAAATCTGCCGACCTGAATTCGGCTTCAAAAACAAAAATACCGGAGATAGACGGGTTAATCGAATATCTGGCTCTGCATAATCAGGAACTGTATGAGAAAGCAAGGCAGGAAAACATTTCCTCAAGCATTCTTGATGAATTCCTGGAAAAAACTAAAAAGCTGACTCCCGCGGAACGATCAGTTTTTGATCTCTACCGGAAAGGCTATACCGCCAAGGAGATAAGCGAAGAACTATGCCTTAGCATAAACACGATAAAGACACATACCAAGCGTATCTATACGAAGCTTAACATTGCATCACGCGAGGAGCTCCTCTTATATGACAGCCTGCTGAAAGAAATAGGTAAGGAGATTGAATAGTATCGAATTCAAGTCAGGTCAGCAAATTCCGCCTTCACTATTTCCTGCAGGGCTTTGGTGGGCAGGGTCACCTGCAGGCCGACTTTCCCGGCGCTTACCGTGATCTGTTCCATGCTTTCAGCCTGGCTCGCGATGGCGGTTTTGAACAGCTTTTTCATGCCGATGGGCGAACAGCCGCCCTTGACGTATCCGGTTACCGGGGTTATCTGACGGGCGGGAATCAATTCAACTTTCTTTTCACAAAAATGCCGGGCGGCTTTTTTTAGATCGAGCTCACAATCAACCGGTATGACGCAGACATAATACTCGCCGGTCGTACCTTTCAGTACCAGGGTCTTGAATACCTCCCCGGGGTCCATCCCAACCTGCTTGGCAACCGACACCCCATCCAGGAAACCGTCGGGGGCTTCATAGGTGCGAGCTTCATATCTTATTCCGTGGTGATCAAGTAAGCGCAGAGCATTTGTTTTTGGTATTTTGTTTTTGGCCATGTCAGCAACGCTTCCTTTGTAGAGGATGCTCTGGAACCCAAGATTTCAACCCTTCCTAACATTAATGATACTTTGCCGGCGATGGGTCGTAAACAGCATCACTCCCGGCTGCATCTTAAACCTCAGGTTGTTCACCGGCAGCGAGGATGCGCAGGGATTATTCTGCCGTCATAAATTTCTCACTTTTCTTGCGATATTAAAGGCTTATCGAACCTGGCCGGAGAACTGATACTAACAACGGCGACGGTGCTTCCCGTTTGCCCGAACCGTCACCGTGGAGGTTAATATGGAATTTACTGGGGAGAATAGTACGAGGCGGTATGGTAGGCTGAATGTATACTTCACCAATTGTACATAGGCTTACGGACATAATACTGAAGAATTGGAGGTATGTATTGATTGGCAACTGTAATCGTTACTGACAGCAGCGCGCATATTCCCGATGACCTGTTAAAAGAACACGGCATAACGGTAGTTCCCTTTCATATCCATTTTGAAGGAGAGGATTTCCTGGAGGGGGAAAAGTATACTCACCTGGAGTTTTACCGCAAACTTAAAAATTCCCGGGAATTCCCCACCACTTCCCAGCCTTCAGTGGGTGAGTTTATCCAGGTGTTCACTGCCGCATCAACTCCCGGGGACAATATCCTCGGTATATTCATATCCTCGGCCCTGTCTGGTACCGTGCAGTCGGCCCGTACGGCCGCCGAATATGTGAAAGATCGAAACATAATAATCGTAGATTCGCTAAGCTCCTCGCTGGGCCTGGGGTTTCAGGTATTGAAGGCCTGTGAGTGCGTAAAAAAGGCTAAGGACAATATATTGCAGTGTTTGGAGGAAATCAGCGCCGTCCGGAACAAGATAAAACTGTTCTTCCTGGTGGATAACCTGGAAAACCTGGTTCGAAGCGGACGGCTCCCCAAAGCCCTGGGTGTTATCGGGGGTTGGCTGGGGATAAGGCCGATTTTGACTGTTCGGGAGGGGCGTTTGGCCTTATATGATAAGGTGCGCTGCAAACGCAAGGGATTGCAGCGTTTGGTCAGCGACTTCGAGAAGGCCGCCAAAAAGGCTATTATTGAAAAGGTTGGCATTGCTCATGTTGATGCTGCTGCGGAGGCTGAGTCGTTGAGGCAGATGTTGGCCCGGGTTTACTCGGGGAGGATTGTGATCGCCGAGGCCGGTCCGGCAGTGGGCCTGCATATCGGCTCGGGAGGGCTGGCTTTGATCTATTATTGATATAATTATGTTATGAGAAGGGAGGAGTCATATTGGGTATACGTATAATTACGGACAGCACTTCATACTTACCCCCCGAAAAACTTGAAGAATACGAAATAGAGGTGGTTCCTCTGGAAATCACCCTCGGGGGAATCAGGTTTCGGGAAGGTGAAATGAGCAACCGCGAGTACTATTCTCGATTAAGATCCACCAGCGACTTCCCAACCACATCTCAGCCGCCGGTCGGCGATTTTGTAAAGGTTTTTCAAAAATACGGCCCTCAGGAAACCTATATATGTCTGGTGATTTCAGAACTGCTGTCAGGTACCTTCCATTCTGCCGAGAATGCCGCCGCCCTGCTTCCGGATTATGACATTACAGTTTTGGATTCACGCAGTACAGCCATGGGCCTGGGATTTCAGGTTTTAAAGGCCGCTGAGATGGGGCGGCAGGGGTTTGGCCGCGATCAGATTATTCAGGAACTGGTCAAGGTGAGAGCGGCAATCAAGGTCCGATTTGTGGTGGATAACCTGGAATACCTGGTACGGGGGGGCCGCCTGGGGAAGACCAGCGGTCTGCTGGGCAATCTCCTGCAGGTCAAACCGATTTTAGGTATTATCGACGGGAAAATTGAGGCCCTTAAGAAGGTCAGAAGCAAGCGCCGTGCGGTTGAGAACATTATTGAAGAACTGAAAAGCGAGGTCGAACAAGGCAAGGTCTCGGAAATCGCGGTGTGTCATGCGGACATTGAGTCGGAAGCCATGGAACTGAAAGACCAGGTGGAGGCCTTTTTCCCTCGACCGGTTCTGGTGAGTGAGGTGGGACCGACAATAGGCTCCCATGCCGGTCCCGGCGTACTTGGTCTTGTTTACTATTAATTCGCAACATACGGTTCCCGAGATTTTCCTGACCGGTGTTCAGCGTATGTAACAGCGGGCTGAGCGGTCCGGGGAGTTAAGCGATTACCGGGAAACCCCCATATTGGTTTAAAAAAACGCCCGGGGTCTGTTAAAAGACTCCGGGCATCTGTTTTCAGCTCATTGTTGCAGGTTTTGATGTTGTAGTCTAATATGTTGATATGTTTAGGGGAGGATGGATTGATGAGATACCCCCAGACTTTCGAAACCAGCTCTAAAATACTTATATGGGGAGAGAGCGAGCTGGCATTTCGCCTGGCGGTGGAAATCGGCCGTCGCCATCTCGTTGTATGGGCTCTTTCCGGAGAACCGGCGGAACCACCGGAGGGAATAACTGTTTTACCGAACAGCCGGTTGGTCGAGGTCACCGGTGCTGCCGGTTGTTTTTCGGTGCTGATTGAAACCAACGGTTCGCTGATCCGTCAGGAAGCAGGAACCATTGTGGTTGTGCCGGAATTGGAGCTTGATGTGCCTGGGGCAATCAGGAGTATCGAAGAGGTTGAGCACCCTTTAACCATAGTTATGGTTGTGGAAGGAGTTCGCCCCGGTGCTTACCGGGAGATCGTGGAGGGAGCACTGACCCTATCCCTACGGGGCCATCGGGTGTACCTGATAGTTGACGAGGTACAGGTGGGATTCCCGGGCGGCGAAGAGATTTACCAGGAGGCTCGCCAGGCGGGGATTGTCTTCCTAAAGGACACCGTGGTGCATTTTAACAGTCGGTCCGCCGGTTGTGGTACCGAACCGACGGCGGCCGCAGGAGGAGAAACGCCGGAAGGCTTCAGGGGATTTACCGATCAGACGGTGTACTTGGAATGCCGCTCCCTGGGTGACACGGGTCCCCTGGTGATCGAGGCGGATCGGTTGTGGTTCTTTAAGGGCGATCGCGTGACGGTTGATTACCGGCAGATACGAGAAGCGTTGGGGATTGCCGGAGTTGATTGTCAGGAGTACTACCCCTTTCAGACGCGGCGAAAGGGCATTCTGGAGGTTGACCCGGGATGGGGCGAGCCTTATTCGCAGGAAGAGATTTTGGCAGCGGTTGAGACCCTGATTCGTTCTCAGACCGGAGAGGCTCCGACAGCCTGCCGCTATGAGGTCAGATCCGACATATGTGCCCTCTGTCTTACCTGTTACCGGATCTGTCCCCATGGAGCGGTAAGCATCAAAGAGGGTGCAGAAAACTTATATGGACAGGCTATGTTTATCAATCCTCGAGCCTGTTTCAGCTGTGGAAGGTGTTATGCCGAATGCCCGGCCCAGGCAATTAGACAGGACGTACGGCCGAAGGAAAGTCCGGGGGCCGTAGTTCTGGCCTGTGAGAATTCAGGCGGGCCCCTCTTGGAGGGCAGCGGGATACCTTGTCTGCTGTTCCCCTGTGCCGGGAGCATCGGGATTACAGATATGCTGAGGGCGTGGCAGCCCGGGATTGAACGCCTGGTTGTTATGACCTGCCGGGATGGCAAGTGCCAGCACCGGGACGGAAGCAAGCGGCTTTACTTGAGAGTTGAGAGGTTGAACCGGTTGCTCCGGTTAATGAAGAATCCTGTGCATATTGAGGTTGTTCAGGTATCAGCCCAGGATAGAGTGGATGAGGTACGGAGGAGGGTTAGCGGTTTATGATAGTGGGAGAGCTTAAGCCTTTTACAGAGATAAAGAATATGATCCGCGGTTATCGGAGGATCCTTGTGGTCGGGTGTGGCGGATGCGTGACCGTCTGCCAGACCGGAGGCCTGCAGGAGGCTGAAGCTCTGGCCCGCCTCCTTAACATGGATGACCCGGAGTCAACCGTCGAGAGTCTGGCGGTACCCCGGCAGTGTGAGTGGGAGTTACTGGCACAGTTGAGACCGGCGGTTCAGAGGTATGATGTCGTCGTCTCTATCGCCTGCGGCATCGGGGTGCAGGCCATGAATGAATATTTCCAGGGAATTCAGACGCTGCCGGCCTTGAATACCCGCTTTCTGGGGATGCCGGTGCAGCACGGGGTGTTTGTGGAGAGGTGTCAAGCCTGTGGGGATTGCATGTTGCACCTGACCGGCGGCATATGTCCCGTAGCCCGCTGCTCCAAAAACCTGATGAACGGCCCCTGTGGAGGTTCCAAAAACGGCAAGTGCGAGATCTCATCGGAGATTGACTGCGCCTGGCAGCTGATCTACGAACGGCTGAAGGCTTTGGGCCAGCTGGAACGGCTGCTGGTGTTGCAGCCCCCCAAAGACTGGTCTCACTCACGGGATGGCGGGGTGAGGAAGATGGTGAGGGAGGATTTGATGCTTGATGACGGGGAGTAATCTGGAACGGGTCTTGAAGGAAGGCCATTTTGCGGTTACTGCGGAAATTGGACCTCCCAAGAGCTGCAACGCTGCTTTCGTTCAGAAAAAGGCCGATCTTCTCAAGGGATATGCCGATGCTTTTAACATTACTGACAATCAGACCGCGATTGTGCGCATGTCCAGCATTGCGGCCGCGGTGCTGATCCAGCAGAAGGGGCTGGAGCCGGTAATCCAGATGACCTGTCGCGATCGGAATCGGATCGCTCTGCAGTCTGATCTCTTGGGAGCAGCCGCCCTGGGCATAAAAAATGTCCTGTGCCTTACCGGGGATCACCAGAGCTTCGGCAACCACCCGCAGGCCAAGAACGTGTTCGACCTGGACTCTATACAGTTGATTAAAACCATAAAGGATATGCGTGACGAGGGCCGTTTCCTCTGCGGAGAGGAAATGAAGGTTAGGCCCAGTGTTTTCATCGGCTGTGTGGAAAACCCCTTTGCCGACCCCTTTGAGTTCCGCGCCCTCCGCCTGCAGAAGAAGGTGGAAGCGGGGGCCGACTTCGTCCAGACCCAGTGTGTTCTGGACATAGAGCACTTCCGGCATTTTATGGATATTATCAATGATCTGGGGTTGACCGAGCGGGTAGCGGTACTGGCAGGGATTATGCCTGTTAAATCCGCGAGAATGGCACGGTACATGCAGAAAAACGTAGCGGGGATGAAGGTTCCTGATGAGCTCTGCGAGCGCCTGGAAGCTGCTGCAGATGTTGAAAAGGAAGCTGTTGATATCGTTGTGGAGCAGATCGCGGCGATTAAAGAAATCCCGGGAGTCAAGGGGGTCCATATCATGGCGGTGGCCTGGGAAGAGGTGGTCCCTGAGATTGTACGCCGGGCCGGTCTGTATCCCCGTCCCGTGGTGAAGGATTGAATAGAGTATTTTTTAGATAAATGCAGCTGTCTGCTGATTTGAGTCATGTACGGCAGGCGGCTTGGCCCTTGATCAAAGGGAAAAAGCTCCATGTGTGTTTCCCGGCCATTTACTCGGGTTGGAAATCTTGATATTGCGGCCTGAAATTGGTCCGCTTTTCCAGGAAAGCAGAGTATATCTCTTTTGGTTAAGGAAGTGGTGCCATGGCCAGGATCATGGTTGTGGGCAGCGGTCCGGCCGGGTTGGCCGGCGCCCTGCACCTGGCTGCCAACCATCAGGAGGTAATCCTGGTGGAGAAGGAGGAAAGAATCGGGGGCAGTCCCCGAATCTACAACTGCAAAGCGGTGGATGAGTGCCGCCGGTGTGGAGCCTGCCTGGTTGCAGAACGGGTTTACCAGGTGAACTGCAACCCGCTTATACAGGTGATGACGGGATGTTCCATCACGGCCGTTCGCCGGAACAACAACGGCTTCCAGGTAGAGCTCGGCGGGGTGCCGGGGGCGGTGAGCATCAACGTGCAAGGGATCATCCTGGCTACCGGCTTTGATCTCTTGGATCCGGGTATACGCGGTGAAATGGGTTATCGCAGGCTTAAGCGGGTGGTAACCGCCCGGGAGATGGAGGAAAAGCTGATGAACGCACCGGGCGAATGGGAGGAAGAACTGGGGCTCATGCCGCGGGTAGCCATCATCAGGTGTTTAGGGTCGCGGGAAAACAGCCGGGGAGTGCCCTATTGTTCCCGGTTCTGCTGTCTTTACTCCGAAAAGCTGGGCCGATTGCTGGTGGACAGGATTCCCGGGGCTACCGTAGATATTTTCAGCATGGACAGCCAGAGGTATCACCCGGTTTGTGCCACCGGTGACATGGGGCCGGTAACGTATATAAGGGGGATACCTTCACGGGTCGACAGGTCCCATGATCAAACCCTGATCGTGAAATATGAAGACAGTGCACGGTCAATAGTCAGGCAGGGGCGTTACGACTGGGTGGTCTTATGTCCGGCAGTACTGCCGTCCCATTCCAGCCAAAAAATCGGCGACATGCTTGGAATTGCGCGGGATAGATGGGGATTTATCGACAGTGTCGACGGCTCGACTAATCGGGAGGGGGTTTTTGCTGCTGGCTGCTGCACCGGTCCCAAAACCATTCTTGAGAGCCTTGGCAGTGGCCAGACAGCAGCGGGGCTGTTGCTTACGTATCTATCTTCTGCATGATTCGGTCCAGAATATGAGTGTAGTGGGTAAGTTTTTCCCTTTCCGTTTCACAGGTAAAATTGTGAAGCTCCAGGTCGTGCAGGGCAATCAGCTTGGCGTTGAATATCTTATCCCTCAGGCTCATGACGGGTGAACGGAAGTAGCTGTTCACTCTTTGAGCAACATGGTATTCTTCTGCAGTCAACTTCATAAAACTATCCTCCCAAATGAATCTTAAATTGATGATATGCGGCGGGGCCGTAAAATGTTCTTAGAAAATATGAAAAATATCAGGCTAAATATTAGCAGCCATATCAATAGATGCAATTAATGTCGAAATCTGGTCTTGGACGGTTGGCGACTACAAAAAAGTGAAGCGCCCGCAGTGGGGCGCTATCGTTTTTGGGATTATATTATTGTTGTTGTCCCAACACTCACCAACAATATCTGGGCAACTAACAACTCCTTTTCCGGTTTTGCTGTTCCTGTTCCTCACGACGCTGTTGTTCTCTCTGCTGTTCACGCTCCTGACGCTCGCGTTCCTGGCGCACGCGGTCTTCTTTTCTGCTCAAGTAATTAACACCTCCTTTCGGGACGTGTTTGCTCCCGCATAACCGGTGTCAAATGCTAACGATAGTTTTACTCTTATTACCACTCTCTATACCAATTAACGAGAGGGTATTTTCAGGGAACGTCAAAAAAGCGCCGCCGCCCCGAAGAAAAAGTTATATAAAGGGGCAAGGTCTTGACTAACGAAATGCGGATATGTAACATAAAATCTAATGTATCAACTCAAAATGCCTTGCGCAAAGGCACTTTAAAGCGATGAGCGGGAAGAGTAGCCGCAAAATCCCATTCAAGAGAGCCGGTGGTTGGTGTGAACCGGTATGGTCAGCGGTGAAGGCCGCCCGTGAGTGTCGGTGAACCTGCAAGGGGGAAGCCGAACGGTTCCCACCGTTAACGGGTCAGAGCGGACATTAATGTCAAATTGGGTGGTACCGCGGGAATACTCCCGTCCCTTTCCGGGGCGGGATTTTATTTTAATCACTACTTGGAACAAATATAAATACAATTTTATCAAAGGAGATGATGTAAGTGAGTCTGGTTAGACGGATCCTTGAACTGCTGGAGCGTGATGCCCGGCATACTCCCCAGCAAATTGCCGCCATGCTGGGTGAGGATGAAAGCCGGGTTGCCGAGGAGATCGGCCGCCTGGAGAAGGAAAAGGTCATCCTCGGGCACACTGCGATAATCAACTGGGAGAAGGCCGGAGATGACGGTGTCACGGCCATGGTGGAGGTTAAGGTTACCCCGGAGCGTGAGGTTGGTTTTGATGCTATTGCCAACCGCATATGCCGTTTCCCCGAGGTGCGTACGGTTTACCTGATGAGCGGCCTCTATGATTTGGCGGTTGTGGTACACGGAAAGGATCTCAAGGATATATCGACATTCATCTCACAAAAACTTGCCACCATGCATCAGGTACAGAGCACAACCACCCACTTTGTTCTTAAGCGTTACAAACAGGACGGGTTTATCTTCGATGACAAGGAAAAGGATAGAAGGTTGGTGGTCAGCCCGTGATCGATGGCAGCAAATACTTGAGAAACAACATCAAGAACCTTCCCCCATCGGGAATACGCCGGTTTTTCGATTTGGCGTCTCACATGGAAGGGGTCATTTCGCTGGGGGTGGGGGAACCGGATTTCGTTACCCCCTGGCACATAAGGGAGGCCTGTTTCTACTCATTGGAAAAAGGCTACACCATGTACACCGCAAACGCAGGCATGATCGAACTGCGGGAAGAGATCGCCAAATACATGTATCGCTGGCAGAACCTGGTCTATAACCCGGAGACTGAAATCCTGGTGACGGTAGGGGTCAGTGAGGCTATAGACCTGGCCTTTCGGGTTCTGCTGGAAGATGGTGACGAGGTGCTAATCCCCGAACCCTCGTACGTATCGTACGTACCAGGGACCATCATGGCGGGGGGGACCCCGGTTATGCTGGATACCCGGGAAGAAGACGAGTTCCGGTTGACCCGTGATGAACTGGCCAGGAAAATAACTCCGCGTTCGAAATTGCTGCTGCTGACTTACCCCAATAACCCCACCGGGGGCATAATGAGGCGTGAGGACTTAATGGACCTGGTGGATCTTATTGTCGCCAACGATTTAATTGTCATCTCCGATGAAATCTACGGTGAGCTGACATACGACGGTAAGCATGTTTCAATCGCCACCCTGCCGGGCATGAAGGAGAGGACGGTGGTCATGAACGGCTTCTCCAAAGCCTTTGCCATGACCGGCTGGCGCATCGGGTATGCCTGCGGCAACCGTGATATCATAGGAGCCATGAACAAGCTTCACCAGTACACCATACTTTGTGCCCCGATAATGGGTCAGATGGCGGCTCTGGAGGCCTTGAAGCATGGAGAGGCGGAGATGAGAAGGATGGTCGAGGATTATGACTACCGCCGCCGCCTGATACTTAAAGGACTGAAAGATATTGGACTGCCCAGTTTTGAGCCCCGGGGAGCATTCTATGTCTTCCCATCAATTTCGGTTACGGGGATGAGCAGTCTGGAGTTCTCGGAACAGCTTCTCAAAGAAGAGAAGGTGGCTGTAGTGCCCGGCAACGCTTTTGGCAAGTCCGGGGAGGGGTTTGTCCGGATCTGCTATGCATATAGTGTCGATCATATCGAAAAGGCTTTGGAGCGCATGGGAGACTTTATTGCCCGTCATCATGTGTGAAAATTCCGGGAATGTAACCTCCTGCAAGCCGATGGGAGAAAAGCTCGAAAACACCGATAATAAGCGGCAAGAAGGAGATTATTGGATAAAGGATAAGGCGAGGAAAACGCGAATCCTCTTCAATATGGATTAACAAGGAGGGATTCGCTTGTTTTCCGAACTTACCAGCCAGGATATCATGCTGCTCAAGTGTTTTCGCCTGTTGCACACCGAGGGAAAGAAAAACCTATTGGATTATTTGAAATTCTTAGCTGAGAAGCAGTACCGTGCCGAGCTCTCGTCACGGATTTTGAATAATCCTATATTATACAACGGGTTGGTCCAGGCTTACAGGATGTGTGAGCGTGAGGATGTGCCCGTGGATGATATTGTTCAGAAGGTTAACCAGCTTAAATATATGTATTACCAGCTGTTGGAGAAAACCGCGGTCAAATACGATGAGATCCTGGATGACATTAATCAGGAGAACATAATCAGGGACTGGGGACGTATCGGATTCGAAAACATATCGGAAGCTGCCAGAACCGGGCGCAAGGACCTGATTCTGCGGGAGCTGGATGAAATGATTGAGGGGTTGAAAGGTCTGGCCAAAAAGGGGGGCCGACAGCGTATTGTTGCGGTTTAGTGCCCCTTGGTATAAAATTTGGTTAGGATAAATGCGGCAGGATTGGCTGTTTGGGGAGGAAAACAATGAAAATATCGTTTCATGGAGCAGCTCGAACCGTTACCGGTTCCTTTTTTGTTGTTGAAACAGAGAAAACCCGCTTTGGCGTTGACTGCGGGCTGTTTCAGGGGAAGTCTTCGGTTAAGGAACGCAATTACCAGCCTTTTCGGGTAGAGCCATCCGAACTCGATTTTCTGGTATTAACCCATGCCCACATCGATCACTCCGGTCTGATTCCGAAATTGTTTGTGCAGGGCTTTAAGGGGCCCATATATTGTACCTTTGCCACTGCGGATTTGGCTTCTATCCTTCTGCCTGATTCGGCGTATATACAGGAAATGGAAGTGGAGCGGAAGAACCGTAAGCTGACCCGTGCCGGCAAGCCCCTGCTGACACCGATATATACCGTTGAAGATGCCCGCCGCTGTCTGGAGCTGTTCCAGCCCTACGGTTACGATGAGATTTTCAAACCGGCTCCCGACGTGGAGATCCGTCTAAGGGATGCCGGACACATATTGGGGTCCTCCATTGTTGAAGTATGGATTTCCGAAAACGAACAAAAAACCAAACTGGTCTTCAGCGGTGACCTGGGCAACGTCCGCCAGCGGATAATAAAGGATCCCACCCGTATCGAGAACGCCGATTACGTTATCCTGGAATCAACGTACGGAGACCGACTGCACCAGGCTAATACCACCCGCATGGATCGGCTTTTGGAGGCCATAGAGTATACACGGAGGAAGGGCGGGAATCTGATAATCCCGGCTTTTGCTGTGGAAAGAACCCAGGATTTGATCTACGACCTGAACCTGCTGTACAAACAAGGCAAACTGCCGAAAGAACAAAAGATCTATATCGACAGCCCTCTGGCGATTGAAGCCACCGAGATATTCAAGCGCAGTGCAGAGTTTTACGACAATGAGACCAGACAGCTTTTGATGGAAGGCACCGACCCCTTTCTGCTTCCCAACCTTGAATACTCCCGGACCCGGGAGGATTCGGTTAGTTTGAACGAATCAGCCGGAGGCAATATCATCATTTCGGCCAGCGGCATGTGTGATGCGGGGCGGATCAAGCACCACCTCAAACACAACCTGTGGCGGCCTGAATCCACCATCCTCTTTGTGGGCTACCAGGCGGTTGGCACCCTGGGGCGGCGGCTCCTGGATGGCGAGAAACTGGTGCGGATTCACGGGGAGGAAGTGGCGGTCAAAGCGGATATCGTCCAGATTGACGGTTATTCGGCTCATGCGGATCAGGCCGGTATCATGTCCTGGCTGAAGCGATTTGTGGTACGGCCCAAGATGATATTCCTGGTCCACGGGGAGGAACAGGCCCAGGTTACCCTGGCCCAATTGATTGCCGACGAATTGGGAATACCGGTAATCATCCCCGACTGGTTGGATGAGTTCGATCTGTCCAACCCCGAGACGGAGCAATCCGCAATTCAGCCCTGTGAGTTTCGTCCTGAAGCCTTCTTAAGGGATCGGGCCTTGGAGGCGGAGGAAGCCTATCTGCAGTTCAGGCTGGATCTTAACCGGCGTTTCCAATCGAGTTTGGAATCCGGGCAGTATGATGATCTGATCAGGGATTTGAACGCAGCGAGAAAGGTTTTATTGGCGGATTAGCAGCTTGGATGATTACAAAATCTGGCATCCAAGACATAACATTCGTCTGACGTGTCAGTTATTAAAACATTATAGGGATTTATGTTTATAAAGGTCTTTATTACGCTGTTTCTGGAGCTGTTAACAGGGTGTAATAATGAAAGACCATGTTAGATCCAACGAAATACAAACCTAAGCCGTGCTAATCAAAATAGACATGATTTGGTTATCGTTGTTGGTGATTAGGGGCTATGGTATAATCTTCATACTTCGGTTGGGAGGCATACCGCATATGCAAATTGAACCAAGTCTGGAGATTCTTCGTTGGGGGCTAGTTCAAATTCCAATAATGTTATACAGCTATGCCGCTGAGTTGGATTTGGATGCTGAAGATTTAGGCATAATAGGCGGCATTTTATTTGTCTATAACCGGTCTAAACCGATGACCGGCACCGGAGTTGAAGTGGGGCAGGTTCTGCAGGTATGCCCGGTAATTTCAAAAAACCGCCTGTCGAGAAAACTCGGGAAATGGGAAAAAGCTGGTTTGATTAGGTTGGAGGGATCACCCAAGTCTGACTTTGCATCCCGCAAGATTTACCTGGAACCCCTTTACTACCGGATGCGGGAGATAATTATCCGCGATCACCCGGCAATAGCCAAAGATGCCTATCAGAATGAGGAGGCTCTGATACGGGCGCAGGAGAAGCGGATTGAGGAACTGGAGAAGGAACTGCAGCAGGAGAGGCGCAGAAACAACAGCCTGCACGAATCCACGCCGGGCAACAAGGATTACAAGCTGGTGGCAGATTTTATATCCCAGAAGACAGGCAATCTGCTTTCCATCAAGATGAGCAACGAGCTCCGCAAGTGGATGGACGAGCTGGGTTTCAAAACCGAGTTCATCCTGTGCATGCTGGAGCTGTGTTTTGAGCGCAATATATATCACCCACGGGAGATTTCCCGAATTGCAAACGGCCTGAAGGAGTGCTCCATCAACAGCCTGGAGGCTATGGAAGCTTATTTCAGAACCTTCGTAGATGATAAACCTCCTCAAACCTATGGTTTTGATCCGGAGATTATTGAATTCGGACACTACACCGGACTGGATATGAGTGCAGAAGCCCGTAAAAAGGTTTATTATAAATGGAGATATGACTGGGGGTTTTCCCCGGAGATGATTAAGCGGGCCGGTGAAATAATGTGCAACCGGACCAAAAACGGGGGGCTCGATTACATAGACGGTATCCTCAACAACTGGAGGGAGAAGAATATTCGTTCCCTCAAGGATGTTGAAGCGGAGATGTTGGAGCATCAATCCCGGCGTAAGACCGCAGATAAGCCGGTGAGAATTGCCCGAATGCCGGTCGAAGAACGGGAGATATATATTCCCCCCAACAATTCCAGAGAAGGTACGGCAGTGGGAAAATGAGACGGGTAGAGCCCGGTTAGTATAACTACAATTAACGAAAGGCACCTGGCACCATGCAGAAGATCCAAGAGGAGATCCTGGTAGACCTGGAGAGCGAGCGCCGGGTCTTGTCAGGAATGCTTAATTCAGAAGAGGCCCGTATCGAGGCCTATGATTCGCTTAAGGAAGAGGATTTCTATCATCCCCTTCACCGCATGGTTTTTTCCCTTATCTGTGAGCTTTATAAACGTGATGTCAAACCTACTTTTGCCGAGCTATTGAAGGAAGCCCAAAGCCTCAATCTGTTCCGGACCCAGCAGGAGATATCCGAACTTGCCTATATAGCCGAACACTTCATCGAAGGCGAAAATATTGCCTACTGGCTGAAGCGCGTTAAAGACAGTTCCCGCCTGCGCAAGTTCGAAGCGTTTCTGCGCCGCTATCACCAAATGATCCGGGAAAAACGGCTTCCGGTAGAAGACCTCCTGATGGCGGCTGAAGAAGAGCTTACCAACCTGACACTCCTGGATAAGGATGACCATGTGGACTCGCCCGAAGACCTCGCCAACCTGGGATATCAGGAGGTTGAACGCAGATACCTGCGTTTCAAGGAGATAAGCGAGGTTAACAAAGGCGTCCTGCCACTGGACGGGCTTCCGACCGGGTTTGATTCTTTAAATAATGTCACCCTGGGGTACAAGCCCGGGGATCTTATCATTCTGGGAGCCCAAACCGGTCACGGGAAGACCGCTTTTGCCCTCCACACTGCCAAAGCAGTAACCATTGAACATAAAGCTAACATACTATATCTTAATACCGAAATGAGTCGGGTGCAGATCGCGCTCCGCTGGGGTTCAATCCTTTCCCAGGTGGAGCATGAAAAGATTCGTTCCGGAGATCTGACCTCCGGAGAGTTCTCCAAGGTGTTACAGGGGTATTCGGTATTGAGCGGCAGTGGATTTTATTCTTACCCCTGCCCTAACTTGACACCGGAGAAGATCATTTCCATTGCCCGTAAATTCAAGGCCCAATATGATATAAAGATGATGATCCTTGACTATGTGGGCCGCATGGAAAAGTTGACCCCTAATTATGCTGAATGGCAAATACTGGAACAGATAGTGAAAACGCAGAAGATGCTGGCCCAGAACCTGGACATTGCAGTGATGTGTTTGGTGCAGTTGAATGAGGACGGGACTCTGCAGGGAGCGCGGCGAATGAAAAACGAATGTGACCTGATGATAAAGATGGTCCCGGTTACCAATGAAGAGATTGAGCAGAACGAAAAGCTGAAAAGATTCCGCGATGTTAATTACCGGCTGATCATCGACAAGAACCGCGACGGGAGGAGTGGAATCGATATCATGATCCACTTTGACAAGGCCCGGCAGACTCTCCGGGACGCAAGGCTGGTGTAGTTGGTGATCATCGATCTTAAAGACCGGCCGGAGAAATGGTATACAGAACTGGTACGCATTATTGGGCTTTTGCAGGTTAAGGGCAGTTTGAAACCGGAGGAGGCCAGATGTCTCCTCGATATCATTGACCTGGTCATAAAGCAGCACAACCTTGAGCTTCTTCATATTCTGGAGGAATTTACCGAGCGTGAAAGCATTCCGGAAACCGAGGAGATAGACGAGATTATCAAGGCCACGTTGGTGGCCGCTAACCTTAAACAGCCAGAGGGCATTGAGCAGTTAAAAGCAGTTGTTCAGGAACTCGTTCGGGAAAGAAACCGAATTCAAAATAAACAGCGGGAGGATGAAAATGACTATTTGGTTTGAAGAAACTCATACGGATGGCCATCGGGTTCATTGGAAAATAAAAGAAACCCTGTGGTTGGAAAAAACCCCCTTCCAGGAATTAAGGGTGGTTGATATGGTTGATTTCGGCAAGGCTCTTATCCTCGATGGAGCCCTGCAGACTACGGAGCGGGATGAGTTCATCTACCACGAGATGATAACCCACGTGGCCATGTATGCTCACCCCAACCCGGAAAGAGTGTTGATCATTGGAGGCGGTGATGGCGGAACCCTGCGCGAGGTGTTGAAACATCCGGAAGTGCAGCATGTAGACATGGTGGAGATAGATCAGCGAGTGGTTGAGGTGTGTAAGGAGTTTCTTCCTACCATTGCCAGCGCATATGATGATCCGCGTGCTCATCTCTTTTTCGAGGACGGAGTAGCGTTTGTCAGGGACGCTTCGGGGCGGTACGATGTGATACTGGTAGATTCATCCGATCCTACCGGTCCGGCGGTGGAACTTTTTGGAGCTGAATTCTACCGCAACTGCCGGTCGATCTTGAATGAAGACGGGATAATGGTGGCCCATGCCGAATCACCCAACTTTTTTAAGGCTTATTTCCAAAAGGTGTGGAGCAACATGAAGTCTACCTTCCCCATCCACAACATGTACCTGACCGTGGTGCCCACATACATCAGTGATTTTTGGGCGTTTGCCATCGGCGCCAAGAGTATCGACCCCAGAACCCCTAGGGGTGACAAACTGCCGCTTGATGGTTTAAAATATTACACTGAGGAAATACACCGGGCTGCATTTGTATTGCCGCCTTATGTACAGAAAATTCTTGAGGAAGAATGACTCCCGGTGGTGCGGAAGAACGGTAGGATGACCTAGATGGGTGACCTTGCCGGAAACCCATTGATGACCGGGTCGGAACAGGGATAAGCCCTCGTTCGATTCTGGTCATTTTTTATTAGGGGGATTCCGGATTATTAAATAGATACGGAATTTATAATGCGTTTCATTTCGGAAAGAGGTGAAGTCGGTGAAGAGCTTGATGATTGGTAATATGGCCATTGCGCGGGGAGCTTACGAGGCCGGGGTTACTGTGGCTACAGCCTACCCGGGAACCCCCAGCACTGAGATTGTAGAAAACATCAGCCGCTTTGAGGGGGTTTACGCAGAATGGTCCCCCAATGAGAAAGTGGCCTTGGAGGTCGGATTCGGCGCGTCATTGGGCGGTGCCCGGACCCTGGTGGCTATGAAACACGTAGGGGTTAATGTGGCGGCCGATCCGCTTTACACCCTTTCTTACACCGGGGTAAACGGCGGACTGGTTCTGGTTTCAGCAGACGACCCGGGAATGCACTCCTCGCAGAACGAACAGGATAACCGGGGATATGGAAGGTTCGCCAAGCTGCTGGTGATTGAACCCTCCGACAGTCAGGAGGCGCTTGATTTCACCCGCGAGGCTTTTGAACTGAGTGAAAAATATGATACACCGGTAATGCTGAGGGTCACCACTCGCCTGTGCCACTCGCAGAGCCTGGTGCAGCCGGGGGAAAGACTCAACCGTCCGCTTAAGGAATACAAGAAGAACGAGGCCAAGTATGTAATGCTGCCCGGATTTGCCCGGCTCCGCCACGTGGAGGTGGAGAAGCGCATGGCCAGCCTGCGGGAATACGTGGAGGAGAGCCCCTTAAACCGCATTGAATGGGGTGACCGCAGTATAGGTATCATTACCAGCGGGATTGCCTACCAGTATGTGAAGGAGGTCATGCCGGAGGTATCGGTCCTGAAACTGGGAACGGTTAATCCCCTTCCGGAAAAGCTTATCCGCAGCTTTGCAGACCAGGTGAAAAAACTCTATGTGGTCGAGGAATTGGAACCCGTAATCGAAGAACAGCTCAAAGCCTGGGGCATTGAGGTAACAGGGAAATCGGTCCTGCCCCGTATCGGTGAGTACAGCCCCGAACTCCTGGAGGAGCTGCTGCTGGGGGTCCCAGCCCCGTCGGGTTATCAGTTGGGCGAGAGCATACCGGCCCGGCCTCCGCTGCTGTGCCCGGGTTGTCCCCACCGCGGAGTATTCTATGTTCTGAAGCGCAAGCGGCTGACGGTTACCGGGGATATAGGATGTTACACCCTGGGAGCGTTAAAGCCCCTGGGAGCCATGGATACCACCCTGTGTATGGGTGCCAGCATCGGAACCGCTCTGGGCATGGAGAAAGCCCGGGGACCGAAATCCGCACGAAAAACGGTGGCTGTGATCGGGGATTCCACCTTTGTGCATTCAGGGATAACCCCGTTGATTGACACCGTCTATAATCGGGGCAATACCACGGTCATGATCCTGGACAACGGGACTACGGCCATGACCGGGCACCAGGATCATCCGGCTACAGGAAGAACCATTACCGAGGAGGAAACCGCCCGTTTGGACCTGGAAGCCCTGGTTCGGGCCATCGGAGTCAAGCGGGTCCGCAAGGTTGATCCTTTAAGGATTGGGGAACTGGAAAAGGCTCTGGATGAAGAACTTTCTCAAGACGGTCCTTCGGTTATCCTGGCCTGCCGTCCCTGTGCGTTAATCGATAAATCGCCCAAACCTTCTCTCTATATAGATGAGGACAAGTGTAAAGGGTGCAAGATATGCATCAAATTGGGCTGTACCGGGGTTTACTGGGTACAGGAAGACAGGAAGGCCCGGATCAACCCTGATCTGTGCCAGGGATGCGGTCTCTGCATAGAGGTCTGCAAGTTTGATGCAGTACTGGAAAGGGGGGCAAACTAATATGGCAGCCGACACTACCAATATCTTAATAGTTGGTGTGGGAGGACAGGGAACCCTGCTGGCCAGCCGGGTATTGGCCCAAGCCGCGGTTGCTCAGGGACATGATGTCAAGGTTTCCGAGATTCATGGCATGGCCCAGCGGGGTGGGAGCGTGGTCTCCCAGGTCCGTTATGGTCCCAAGATTTTTTCTCCCATCATCAAGCGCGGCGATGCCGATGTGATCATGGCATTCGAGAAGCTTGAAGCCGCGCGTTACCTGCCCTTCCTTAAGAAAGGCGGCTTGATGGTGATTAATACCGATAGAATAGATCCGTTGCCGGTAATGAGCGGTGAAGTCGGCTATCCGGAAAGGCTGGAAGAAAAGATTGCCCAGGTAGTTCCAAAAACCATAACCCTGGATGCCACCGGGATAGCCGCCGGCTGCGGCACCTCCCGAGCGGCCAACATTGTTCTGGTTGGATTGGTGGGGCGGGCTCTGGGCTTTCCCCTGGATTTGCTGGAGGAAGCCGTCCGTGCTCTGGTGCCGAAAAAGGTAGTTGACATCAATATCAAGGCTCTAAATGCAGGATGGAATTATATGGATAATAATCTCATAAGTATGGTTAGGGATTAAACAGGAGGGATTTGCTGATGGGCAGTATCATGGAGGGTAAAGCCCGGTCCGAAGTGTTTTCACTTAAGCCTTACGTGCCGGGTAAACCTGTAGAAGAGGTAGAGAGGGAACTTGGAATAACCGGGGTTATCAAGTTGGCATCCAATGAAAACCCCCTGGGGCCTTCGCCTTTGGCCGTAGCTCGGGTTCAGGAAGCCCTGAAGCAGTTGAATGTATATCCGGATGGAGCCTGCTACTACCTGCGCCGGGCCCTGGCAGAACACTACGGATTCAGTGAGGACTCTTTCCTGGTCGGCAACGGTTCGGACGAGCTCCTGCGCCTGATTACCGAGACTTTTGTAGGTCCCGGTGATGAGGTGCTTTACGGGGTGCCTTCTTTTTCGGAGTACGGTTTTATGGCCCTGATCATGGGGGGAGTCAATGTTGAGGTACCCTTGAAGGATATGCGCTTTGATCTGCCCTCCATGCTGGACAAGATCACGGACAAGACCAAGCTGGTTTATATATGTAATCCCAACAACCCCACCGGTACGATAACCGGCAGGAAAGAGACCGACCAGTTTATGAAAAGTCTGCGTGACGACGTTCTGGTCATATTTGACGAAGCTTATTACGAATATGTAACCGATAAGGACTACGTGTCGGGTTTGGAGTACCTGTCCCAGGGCAGGAACGTCATCGTCCTGCGCACATTTTCCAAGATCTATGGCTTGGCCGGCTTGAGAATCGGCTACGGAATCACCACTCCCGAGATCGCAGGTCTGGTGAACCGGGTGCGCGAGCCCTTCAATGTCAATCTCCTGGCCCAGACGGCGGCAATCGGTGCCCTCTCTGACAAGGAGCACCTTGAGAAAAGCCGGGAAGTGAACATTCAAGGACGGGAATTCCTGTACCGGGAGTTCTCCCGTATGGGGCTCGAGTATGTACCCACCGAAGCCAACTTTATCTTTGTAGATCTAAAAACCGACTGCCGGCGGGTGTTCCAGGCACTGCTCAGGGAAGGCGTCATAGTGCGCACCGGCGATATTTTTGGATATCCAACCTATATCAGGGTAACTATAGGTAAACCCGAGGAGAACCAGAGGTTTATCGCCGCCCTGGAAAGGGTCCTGCAGGCATAGACATGGCTGGGGTACCATCCATCTTCCGCGGATCATACACCGATCCCCAACTGGAAACCGGTTTGGCCATGGTACTGAAGTCTGTTCTGGGCTCCTACCAGAACCGGATCATTGTTCTCTGTATCGGCACGGATGCCAATATTGCCGACTCCCTCGGACCCCTCGTCGGTACCATGCTGGTGGAAGGGGGAAGCCTCCTGCCGATATACGGTACCCTGGACCAGCCCATCCATGCCCGCAATCTCAAGAGCCGACTGGAGTCGATACAGAAAGATCACCCGGGCTTTTTGGAACTGGCCATCGACGCTTCGGTCGGGAAAAAAGAGGAGTTAGGCAATATCGAAATAAAAAACGGCGGGGTTCATCCGGGCAGGGCCCTTCGAAAAAGACTGCCCCAGGTAGGTCATATATCGATCATCGGTAAAGTGGAGGTTTTTCAGGGCATCCGGTCTGTAGGCCAACCCGGCATGGGTCGTTTGAGCATGGTCTACAGGATGGCCCAGGTCATTGCCCGGGGAATACTGCGGTGGGAAAGGGAGATGGGTCGACTCAATCACTAAAATGATCATTCATAACGCATTGTATATTATTTCCTGAAGAACGGGAAAAATGACTACTGACTGCCCGTCAAAGCCGGATTTATAGGGTTGCACACATATCATGCTATTGGTTGCAAGAACAGCGAAGAAAAAGATTGTTGGGCGAGGGGAAGAAGGTTATATCTGGAAATGAATGGCTATTATACCTTATAATGTCGGAAGGGTGTGATTGCCCCGAGGGTGTCGGCCTGGTGTTTAGTCGTGATGGGATTAAGCAAAACGGCTCTCCTCGAGGAGGGATCAAATGAAAAGAACCATTCTGGTTGTCATTTTGCTGGTGGTGTTGGGGGCGGTTGTCGGGTTTAATTGGGGCCTTCCCAGACTGCCGGTACCGGAACCTTCAATACTCTATGACATAAACGGACAGGAGATCCAAAGCCTGACGCCCAACAGCATGACCCAGGTTGATCTGGACGAGATATCCGATTATGTGGAGATGGCCTTTATTGCCACGGAAGACCGCAACTTTTACAGCCATTTCGGGATCGACCCAAAGGCGGTCCTGCGGGCCACCTGGGTTAACATCAAGAACCGGAGGATAACTGAGGGTGGGAGCACCATCACCCAGCAAACCGCGAAAAATCTCTACCTGAGCCATGAAAGAACTTTTGCCCGCAAGATCAAGGAGCTGTTTTACACCCTGGCCCTGGAGAGGCGTTATTCCAAGGATGAGATCCTTACCATGTACCTGAACTCCATCTATTTCGGCCAGGGAGCAACGGGGATAGATGCCGCCGCCAGGACCTATTTCGGCAAACCGGCCAGTGAGCTGACCCTGGCGGAAAGTGCGCTGCTGGCAGGCATCCCCCGACGACCAAGCTATTACGATCCTTATCGTTACCCGGAACATGCCAAGACCAGGCAGCAGGTGGTTCTCAGCCAGATGGTTGAACTCGGGTTTATTACCGAGGAAGAGAAGGAAGAAGCAGTAAAAGAGGAATTAAAATACAAGAAAAGCGGGGCGCTCCGTGGAGACGCCCCGTATTTTTCTCGCATGGTCGCTGATTACCTGGTGGAAAGATACGGTGCGCCCATGGTTTACGGCGGCGGGCTCAGGGTCTTTTCCACCCTCGACCTCGAGATGCAGCGTAAAGCCCAGGAGGCCTACGATGCGGTGATGTCGGAGCAGAATAAAGAGCTTCAGGCGGCGCTGGTAGCTGTTGACCCCAGCAATGGACATATCCGGGCCTTGATCGGAGGACGGGATTTTGCTACCGCGCCTTTCAACCGCGCCGTAGACAGCAAACGGCAGCCGGGCTCGGCATTTAAACCCTTTATCTATTCCAAAGCCATTGACGTCGGCCTGACCGCCGCCGATATGATAATGTGCGAGCCGGTAACCTTTCCGGTATCAGGTTCGCAGGACTATACCCCTTCCGACTACGGGGATGAGGGCTACCATTACCGGGCTTTTACCTTAAAAGAGGCTTTGATGGTATCCGATAATGTGGTCTCGGTCAGATTAAACGACGCCGTGGGACCGGAGAGGACTGCCGAACACGCAATGAAATTCGGGTTTGCAGGGCCGATAAAACCTTATCTATCGCTGGCCCTGGGGACCTCGGAGGTAAGCCCCCTGGAGATGGCTGCGGCTTACGCGGTGTTTGCCAATGGCGGGCGCCTGGTGAAACCGGTAGCGGTTCTCAAGGTGACCGACAGCGACGGGCGGGTTCTGGAAACCCATGAGCCCCGGTCACAGCAGGTAATAAGTCCTCAGAATGCCTATATTGTCACCGATATGCTCACCGGGGTCTTGCAGCCCGGGGGTACCGGTTCCCATCTGGCTGGAATCATAGGCCGCACTTCGGCCGGTAAAACCGGAACCACGCAGGAATATCGTGATGCCTGGTTTGTTGGGTATACCCCGGAACTGAGCTGTGCCGTATGGGTCGGTTACGATTCACCCACCAGGCCGGTAGGACTTCCCGGAGGCCGTATCGCCGGCCCGATATGGGCCCGGTTTATGAAGGCGGCTCTCGAAAATACACCGGAGAAGAAGTTCGCGGTTCCCTCGGGAATAGTCCAGGTTGAAATCGATCTTGACACCGGTCTGATCGCAACGGAAAACTGTCCCCGTAGGATAAAGGCCGCATTTTTGGCCGGCAGCGAGCCCCAGCAGGTATGTTATGAACACCAGCCGTGGGACTTCTGGTGGGATTGGAGCGATTGGCTGGGTGAGGATGAAGTTCCGAGGGAGGAGAGGCCAAACTTCCGCAGGTTTGAACGAATATATGAGTGGTGGAGAAGCTTCAGACGGTAAGGTCGATCGCAAAGCCATATTTCCGGGTTCTTGTTTTTCATGGGGAGAGGCTGCTCCGCCATCCATCGCAAAATAGTTCCTTCGTGGAATGAAAAGTACTTTACATACATATTATTATTGATTGCGCGGAATTGGGCTTCCGAGCGTCGGTCGAATTCAAATAGGTGTGTTTGACGGCAAATTACGGTATGATTACTACATAAGAAAAGGGGGCACAGCTGTGCACTCGGCCTCCAATTCTGCCGTTAGTCGGAGGACGACACGGCAAGACCAACCGGGGGAAATGGAGAGTGGATGGCGGCCCGGATATAGAGTGCATTGGGAACCGGCTGATTCAGGGTGAAACGGAAAGGATACACTTTTTAACCCACTCGCAGTAGAATAGAAATTGGATTACATGTCGGAATTATGAAGGAGTGATGAATCTGATAAGGTCCGACCTGGAACTGAATGCAGATCAGTTGAGAAAAACGTGCGATCCTAACCTGCTTTCATTTAAGGATACCTCGGAACTTCCATCCCTGGATAATATTATCGGGCAGGACCGAGCTATTAAAGCCTTGGAGTTTGGACTGGACATTCCTTATTACGGATACAACATTTTCCTGTGCGGACCTGCCGGTACCGGCAAGACCACCCTGGCGCGGGAGATGGCCAAAAAGAAAGCAAGCACCCGTGAGGTACCAAACGACTGGTGCTACGTTTTCAATTTCAAGGATACCGACCGTCCGAAGGCTATCAGCACGCCTGGAGGTATGGGCAAGAAGCTGGTCAGGAATATTGAAAAATTAATCAGCAACGTCAAGCAGGTGCTGGTGAAGGTTTTCAACGGGCAGGAATACGAGCTGGAGAAAAATCAGATACTCAACGAGTTTTACGAAAAAACCAATTCACTGTACACCAATGCCGAACAGCAGGCACGCAAACAGGGATTCACCATTACCCGCAGCCAACACGGGTTTGCGGGGGTGCCTCTCAAGGACGGACATCCCATAACCCCGGAGGAGTTTGAAGAATTAAACGAAACCGAAAAGCGCCAGCTCATTGAGAAGGGTCGGATGATCCAGGAACAGATAAATGAAGGTCTCAGGCAATACCGGGAATTGGAAAGAGGGGTCAGGGAGAAGCTGCGACTTCTGGAACAGGAAACGGCCCGGTCGGCGATTGCTCCGCTTTTTTGTGAATTGTTTGACCAATACCGGGAGTTTGAGCATATTGTCGAGTACCTCGAGGATATGCAGCGCGATATAATCGAGAACCTGGAACTGTTTGTGGAACAGGACGAAAACCAGAATCCGTTTGTTCTCTTTAAGAGGCTTGACCGCAAACATGCCATGCGTCGCTATAAGGTAAACCTGATTGTTGACAATTCCGAACGCACTGAAGCGCCGGTAATTGTTGAGACCAATCCTACCTATATCAACCTCTTCGGTACCATTGAATACGAAGGAGAATTCGGTGTCCTTTCCACCGATTTTACGAAAATCCGCGGCGGTGCTATCCACCATGCCAATGGAGGCTACCTGATCCTCAACTTTAATGATCTCATTCGGAATTTTATGGTTTGGGAGACCCTGAAACGGGTGCTCAAGAATAGGGAACTGGCCGTTGAAAGTATGTACAAGTCACTCAGCCTCGGTGGTGCCGAGACCCTGCAGCCTGAGCCGATACCCATCGACGTAAAGATCATCATCATCGGCGAGCCGTTTGTCTATTATCTGCTGCGGATTTATGACGAGGATTTCGGTAAACTTTTCAAGATCAAGGTAGAATTTGATACTGAGATTACCCGTGATACGGACCATATCCAGCAGTACTGTTCGTTCATTGCCACCATGTGCCGCAACGAAAACCTGCCTCATTTCACTAACAGGGCGGTAGCCAAGGTAATTGATTACGGTACCTGGCTGGCTGATGACCAGGAAAAACTGAGCATCACCTTTAACCGTATACGCGACATCATCCTGGAAGCAGCTACTTGGGCAAAGTACAACAATCACCAGCTGGTGGAAGCAGAAGATGTGGAGCAGGCCATCAGGGAGAAGGTCTATCGCTCCAACATGCTGGAGACCAAGGTACTTGAGGCTATCCAAGACGGCACCATAATGATTGAGGTGACCGGCGAACGGGTTGGAGAGATTAATGGACTGGCGGTTTATTCAATCGGCGATCACGTGTTTGGCAAACCTTCCCGGATTACTGCCAAAACCTTTATGGGGGAAAAAGGGGTAGTAAACATTGAACGGGAGGTGCGCATGAGCGGCACCATTCACACCAAAGGGGTATTGACTCTCAGCGGCTATCTGGGCGGCAAGTATGCACAGGATAAACCCCTGTCGTTGTCGGCCAGCGTCACCTTTGAACAGACTTATGAAGGAGTAGAAGGGGATAGTGCTTCCAGTGCAGAATTATTTGCAATAATATCCAGTTTGGCCGGAGTCCCTATCAAACAGGGAATAGCGGTGACCGGTTCAGTTAACCAGAACGGAGAGATTCAGCCAATCGGCGGAGTAAACCCGAAAATAACCGGGTTTTACCGGGTGTGTAAGGCGAAAGGCCTGACCGGTGAACAGGGAGTAATCATTCCCCGTCGCAACATTCATAATCTGATGCTCGACGAGGAAATCATTGAAAAGGTGCGGGAAGGAAGGTTTCATATCTGGGCCATCGACAACGTAGATCAGGGTATTGAAATACTTATGGGTTTGAAGGCCGGTGAACTGGAACCCAACGGAGATTTTACCAAAGACAGCGTGCATTACCTTGTCAACCGACGTTTGCGGGAGTGGGGAGAATCCCGGCGAGGTGAGAAAATACGGCGATTAAACCATGCAACCGGCAGAAGACATTTCAGGAGGTTGACTTGAAGAAAAGACTGACAGTTGTAGTTGCGTTAATAGCAATTCTCGTTTTTTTCGCGGGGGGATGTGCCAAAATGAACCTGCCACAGTCGGGAAAAGAGCAGGATTTGCCTCCCCTGGTGAAGGTAGAGGTTGCTTTCCGTGACGGCACGAGAATACAGGGCTATATGAGAGGATTGGCATTGGGAGAAGACAGCACAGTATATATTGGGGGGCAGACGACCACCAATCTTTATGATGCCAAAGGCGAGGTCACCGCAATCTTCAACTACGCTCAGGTCTTGTACATTAAGAAGATTGATGAAAGCACGACACCGGATAGTGCATCTCCTGAGGTGACCGATTAATTGGCCTCGCATAGGCGTCAACGCAACCGGCATTGTTCCAATGTCATGCATTAGCCATATTGTTGTTCAACGCCCCGGGACTTCGGTTTTGTTCCACAGGTTGTACTGCCGTACGCTGACAGCATGAAACATGCAATGTCCGGATTTGTAGTCGTTACCAGCTCATGTTCCGGTGTACTTGGTGGCCACACTGTTGTGGTTAGGCAAACCGCGACTGTCTAATCAAAATAATATAAATCGAACTGGGGGGAGTAAGTGTGGTTGTTGCGAGGTGTGCACTATGTGGGAAACAAGCTGAGGTTCCCCGGGATCACAAGGATTATCGGAGATTTGAAGAAGCGGAAGAGGATGAACGGCGCAAAATGATTTATGTTTGCGATATCTGCAGTCACCGGGTTAGATATGAATCAGACAACCAATTAAAACCCAAGAAGCCTATGTAGGAGGGACAGATGTTCTGCGATAAATACTATATTCCCAACCAGGAGGGGAGCAGGCTGGCATGCCTGCTGTTTCTTCCCGCCGGAAAGCCCCGTTTTCAACTGGTGGCAGCGCATGGCTTTCGCGGCGCCAAAGAAAACTCGGGACGAATTTATGGGTTTGCACAAAAGGTTACCGCCTTGGGGGGAAGCCTTACCGCTTTTGATTTTGCCGGTAGCGGGGAGAGTGAGGGCAGTTTCGCCGACATGACCTTGTCGCGTCAGGCCGGGGACCTCCAGGCGGTGATCGAACACGTGCTTGAACGGGATACGAGCCCGCTGATCTTGTTGGGCAGAAGCTTTGGAGGCAGTACCGTTCTGGTGGCGGCGGCTCGGGAGCCGCGGGTTACGGCCCTGGTGCTCTGGTCGGCCCCGGTATTGTTAACCGAAACATTTTTTAAGGTTAAACCGCATGAACTGATCCTGCCGGGCGAACCCCTGCAGCTTAGCGATGACAAGGGACCGTTTACTCTGAATCCCGGTTTTGCCCAGGACCTGCTGCAGCATGATTTTGCCGAGTACCTGCGAGCGATCGGCGACAAACCCATGCTGGTGATTCATGGAGAAAAGGACACCGATGTTGATCCCCAAAATGCAAGGTTTTTGGCTGAACAGGCGTTAGGAGAGGTAGAAGTACATATTGTGCCCGAAGCCGATCACCGGTTTACCGAACACTACCCGTTGCGGGAGCAGATTACCCTGCAGTGGCTGGATAATCTCCTAGTGAGGATGGCAGGAAGATAGTGGATTTTACCAGTATTCACGCCGCGGTTGAGTACCTTCGAAGCTTTGGAATACTTGCGCCCATAGTAGCGTTCATACTTTTTTTTATACAAGCCGCGCTCCCGGTATTTCCTTATTTCATCCTGGCTGGTGCCGCGGGGATGATATTTGGTTTTTGGGAGGGCTTCTTTCTTTCCTGGATAGGGGCTTTGGCCGGAGCGACTTTTTCGTTCTATGCCGTTCGTTTAATAGAGTGGGACTGGCTGCACGACAGGTTAACGCGCTGGTTCAAGCACGATCTCAGGGAGGTTACCCCTTTTCTGGGCTTCTGGGGCATTGTAATTGCCCGCATATTTCCGGTAATACCTACGCCGTTGATTAATTTTGTCGCCGGGATCTCAGGCATATCAGCCTGGATCTTTATCGTTGCCTCGGCCATTGGCAAGATTCCCACCGCTTTCATCTATACCGGTTTGGGCAATCATATGATAAGTACAGAGGATTTGTATACCACCCTGGCTCTTTTTGCAGCCGTTATGGTTTTCAGTTATGCTGGAATGAGGATTGTGCAGAAGCGCTTCTGGAGATAATAAGGAAACCCGGAAATAAATGACAGCACAACGTCCACTTTGACCATCGCAACAGGTGATGATATAATGTTTAATGTTCTGATAAGCGCCCGTAGCTCAGAGGATAGAGCGCTGGCCTCCGGAGCCAGGCGCGCAGGTTCGATTCCTGCCGGGCGCACCAT
>JAKOVY010000167.1 GCA_029781825.1 Bacillota bacterium
AGATTCCTCATGGCTTCAGCCGCCGTATCCTCAACGGTTCCTTTTGCTTTTGCCACTTCTGTGGTAAAGTACCCTAGCCAGCTATACAAGACCATCAATTGGGGGGCCATTTCTTCAAGACAATCCAGGTGCTTCAGCACCGTCATCAAGTCTCCCCGGGCAATAGGACCGGTTAAAGCCCGAGGGATTCCAATCTTTTCAATGTTTTTAATCGTTCCTTTTATGAGCGGCAGGGCTGCCTGCAGAGCCTGGGCACGCGGAATCCCTATTGATTCCAGGAGCTGCAATCCAACATCGATTAACGTAACCAGATAATTGGACACGACGCAGGCCCCGGCGTGATACAAAGGCTTAACCCTTTTGTCAATAAAGAAGTATTCCCCGTCCAAATCGTGAACCAGGTCCGCTGCCAGGCTATGAGCTTTTGGATCTCCCTCAATAGTAAATACCGAACCAGGGAGATTTTTTACCGCCTGCTCGATGGTGGCAAAGGACTGCATGGGGTGAATCGAAACCGGCAAAGCTCCGAACGCAACAGCCGGTTCCAACACCTCCGAGGTCAGTGCCCCGCTCATATGGACGACTAACTGGCCTTCAAAAAAACCTCCTTCTTTGGCCAAATCCTCAACAACTTTTCCGATCGCTGAATCAGAGGTGGTTACAAACAATATTTCAGCCCGTTCGGCTACTTCCCGCAGGGATGCGCACTCAACCGCACCTACCCTTTCAACCAACTGCCGCGTAGATTCGGGATTAATATCGTAGGCTCCCGTAATCTCATAGCCCTTGGAATCCAGGATAATCCCTACGGCTGTTCCAACCACTCCCGCCCCAACAATGCCGACCTTCCTCAATAGAATTCCCCCTAGCGAGCAACGGTCACCGTCCAACCGTTACTCAGGATTTCCGTCTTGGCCCCCGTGGATACAAGCGGATTTTCAAGGAATCCGGCGGGAGAAAACAATTTTTCCGCACCTATTCTTAGGATTTTATTTTAGCACGTAACCCCGGCAATGCACAACCAATCTTCAGCAATTTGTCAAAATCATCTGAACCAACCAGGACAATAGTTGGAGTCTTTTTCCGGAGAGAGGCTCTTTTACGCAGAAGGATTCCCCGTATATACTGCGCAATTCCATACCCGGCTATGACAGGTTGGCCAGGATTTCCCGCAGATAACGTCCATCAGGCAGTTTGAGATCAGGAGCTATTTCCAGCAAGGGGGTTAGGACGAAAGCCCTCTTAGTGAGCCCGGGGTGGGGTACGGTCAAATCGGGTTCATCAATCTGCTGGTCACCGTAAAGCAGAAGGTCCAGATCAATAATCCTCGGGCCCCATTTCTCAACGCGCCGTCGTCCCATGTCCCTTTCTATCTCCATCAGTTCCTGGAACAGTTCACGGGCTGACAGACGGGTATCAATAGCTGCCACCTGGTTCAGGAATTCCGGTTGCTCACGCATCCCCCACGGCAGGGTGTGGTACCTTGAAGAAAACTTGACAACACGGCTGGAAGGCAGCTCCTCCAGTCTGCGGCAGGCTGCTGTCAGGTTTCCCTCGCGGTTGCCCAGGTTGGTCCCCAGAGCAATGTAGGCACGGTGCTCGGCTCTCTCCCTTTTCAGGCGCACGGCAAAGTATTCGTAATCCCCGACAATAGGCGGCCGCAGTTTCTTTACCACTATATCGGCCCGGATTACCCGGTTAAGGCGCAGTACCCGTTCCGCAATCCTTTCCGCCAGGGCTTCCAGGAGCTTGAAGCTCTCTTCCTCCACGGCATGTCGGACCTCTTGGTAGGCCAGGGAGTAATCCACCGTCTTGTCCAGGGAATCGGTTATCCCCGCGGGCCGCAGATCCAGGCCGAGAATCAAGTCGACCTCAAAGGGTTGGGGAGCGGCTCTCTCTGCATCCGAAACCCCGTGTCGGCCTTCAAACCTCAAACCTTTTAGAATCACCTCATCCATGTCTTGCCTCCTTAACGGCATCGGCCATTGCCACGGCCTTGCGAGTTTCCCTGATATTATGAACCCTTACTATATCGGCGCCGTTCATAACTCCAATAACGGCTGCGGCCAGAGAGCCAATCAACCTCTCGTTCACAGGATCCCCGGTTACCCGGCCGATGAAGGACTTATTGGAGACTCCTAAAAGAATCGGCCGCCCCAACGATCTCAGCTCTCCCAGGTTCCGGATCAGGGTCAGATTCTCCTGCGCGTTTTTGCCAAAACCGATACCTGGATCAATAACTATGTTTTCTCTCGGAATACCGTGCTCCAAGGCCAGCCCGATGGCATCCTTGAGATCAGCCACCACCTCGGCCATCAGATCCCGGTACCCACCTCCCATACGGTTGTGCATAATGACCACCGGACAGCCGTACTCCGCCACCACCGCGGCCATCCCCGGATCGGCCTTGAGTCCGCCGGGGTCGTTGATGATGTCCGCGCCGGCTTCCAGCACCTCACGGGCGGTAGCGGCCACAAAGGTGTCCACCGACACGGTTACCTCGGGCATCTCCTGCTTGATCCGCTTCAGGACCGGAACAACCCGCCTGATCTCTTCTTCGGGAGGGACCGGTGACGCTCCGGGACGGGTGGAAAATCCGCCGATGTCAATTATATCAGCCCCTTCTTCCACCATTTCCCGGACCCGGTTGAGTGCGGCGTCTACCTCCGAGTACCTCCCCCCGTCATAAAAGGAATCGGGGGTTACGTTCAGTATTCCCATGATCAGCGTTCTCTCGCCCCAGACCGGTTGCAGTACCGGCGGCAGGTTAAGTTTTACTCCGGACGCTGATTCCACATTCTGCAATATGATTTCCAGTTCCGCCGCCAGCTTTTTCAGCCCGAAGGGCTGCATCTTCAGCTTGTTTATAAGCAGCTGGTAGTGGCGGAGGGTTCCGAGCAGCAGCACATCCGTCTTGCCTTCACCGGTTATGGTCCGGCGGTTGACGGCGGCTTCGCCGCCTTTGGCCAGCATCTCCTGTTTAATAATAGCGGCGGCGGGTGCAGGGAGCGATTGGATTTTGACCGCTCTAAAAACAGCTTTGGGAACCATCAGCCTGATTCCCAATTCCTCCGCTCCTATCTCCCTCAAATATTTCTCCGCTTCACTGGTATCATTTATCCTTATTACTCTGTACCCGTCCATAACTCTCCTTCAAAAGCTGTTCGTCTCTGAATTCCCGCTCTTGCTCCCGATAACTTCAGACCGGACATTGCTCCCGCCGCCCGTCTCCTGTAATCTCCCAACGGCGGCGTTGGCGGCATCGGTCGAACTCACCAAATTATCGGCTCAGTAAAGCAGAAACAGTCCGGTTTCTTTGTTCTGGAATTTGCAGCAATCCTCCTGGGCCGCACACTGAGAACAGGCCCGGGAAAGGTTGTCGGCGCGGTGCAGCCTCTCTCCCAGAAAGCTCATGTCGCGGCTGATGTTGCGGTGCTCGTATATCGCCCGGGTGATTATCCGGATCTCATTGTCGTCAAATCCTGCGCGGGCCAATATATCACGGGCCAGGCGCGATCCATAGGCGGCATGATCGACCCCTTCCTCATATTCTTTCCATTTGCCGATGTCATGGAGCAATCCGGCCGCGTATACGACTTCCTTGGCGGCCTCCTTCCCGGAAATGCCTGCATCCCTGATAAAAAAATCCAGGTCCTGGTGCTCCAGGATCAGGATGTAAGCAATCCGGGCCACGTCTACACTGTGTGCCAGGTCATGTTTGCAGAAAGGATCATCTTTGGCGGCGATCATGTTATGGTTTATGTAGTCCACATAAACCGGATCTTTGAGGATGGAGTCGACTCTCTTCATATGATTACCTCCCCTGACCCGATACTCTGAAAAACCCTGCCTTCCCGGGAAATTATTTCACCGGAAAATCGGCCTTCCGTGCCCTTGACTCAATGCCGTCTCCGGCAACAGAAGGTCTGTTATATGATTTGAGTACATTATATTATATAATCCATTTTTTAACCTGCATAGGCTGCATCTGCATTTTTCCGTCCGCTGTACTCCACTGCCTGATACGGCATGGGGAGCGGCGCAAACGTGAAACCTCCTGCACAGCCTTGGTAAAAAATCAGGCGCATCTGCACCGTGTTGATGCTGCGCCTGAATCATGTCAATGCCTAATCCAATTCTTCGCCCCGGGTTCGCGGCCCGGTTGCGGCACCGGCGGTGTGCACGCCACTCCGCCATGTATGTCCATGCAGGGCCGGCTCCAAACCTCTTGAATCCCAAGCTTCTTTCCATATCCAGTTAGAAAAGTCCTGTAATGCGGCCATTTTCATCGATATCAATATGATGCGCTGCCGGATTGCGTGAGAGTCCGGGCATGGTAACAATGCTGCCCATCAGGGGAACCACAAACTCGGCCCCGGCTGAAATACGCACCTCACGCACGGTAACGGTGAACTCCTCGGGACGTCCCAGAACTGAGGGATCGTCGGTAAGGGAGTACTGGGTCTTGGCCATACAGATGGGCAGGTCCCCAAACCCCATCTGCTCCAGGTCCTGCAGGGTTTTCATCGCCGGACCCAGGTAGTCCACCCGCCCGGCACCATATATCTCGCGGGCAATGGTCTCAATCTTTTCCGTCAAGGGCCGATTCAGCTCATAAAGGAACTTCAATTCCGATGGATTTTCGGCGGCCTCAACAACCTGCCGGGCCAGATCGATACCACCCTCACCCCCGGCTTCCCAGACATTGGTCACTGCAAACCGGGTTCCCATCTCGCGGCAGAAGCTCTGCACCACCTCAATCTCCTCCGTGGCATCGGTCGGGAACCGATTGAGAGCCACTACCGGCGACAGCCCGAACTTTCTTATGTTTTCAATATGCTTCTGCAGATTGGCCAACCCTCGGCCCACCGCCTGCTCATTGGGGACGCTCAGATGACTTTTCTCGGCACCCCCGTGAAGCTTAAGAGCCCGGATGGAAGCGACTATTACCACCGCATCCGGTCCCCGTCCCAGCAGACGGCACTTGAGATTGATGAACTTTTCGGCCCCCAGGTCGGCGCCGAACCCAGCCTCGGTGACCAGATAATCTCCGAGCTTAAGGCCCATCTCGGTGGCGATCAGGCTGGAACAGCCATGGGCGATATTGGCAAACGGCCCGCCGTGGACAAAGGCCGGAGTGTTTTCCAGGGTCTGCACCAGATTGGGCTTGATGGCATCCTTAAGGAGCACGGTCATGGAACCTACCGCCTGCATATCCTGAGCGGTTATCGGCTCTCCGCTGTCGGTGTAGGCGACGATAATCTTGCTCAGTCGAGATTTCAAATCCATGAGGTTCCGGCTTAAGCAGAGACAGGCCATAACCTCCGAAGCCACCGATATATCATACCCGGTTTCCAGGGGTATGCCGTGGGCCTTACCCCCCAGTCCGATCACTATGTTGCGCAGAAAGCGGTCATTCAGGTCCACGACCCGCCGCCAGGTTATACGAGTCGGAGAAATACCCCGCAAATTGCCAAAATAATAACTGTTGGTAACCAGGTCCGCCAGAAGGTTGTGGGCGGTGCTGACGGCGTGAATATCGCCGGTAAAGTGAAGATTGATATCCTCCATAGGCACCACCTGGGAATATCCTCCTCCGGTGGCACCGCCTTTTACCCCAAAACACGGGCCCAGGCTGGGCTCACGCAATGCGATGATCGCTTTTTTGCCTATACGGTTCAAAGCCTGCCCCAGTCCGATGGTAACCGTTGTCTTTCCCTCACCGGCTGCGGTTGGATTTATCGCTGTGACCAGGACGAGTTTGCCCGGAGTACGCCCCTGAAGCCGCTCCATGGCCGTCAGGGATACCTTGGCTTTATTCCGCCCGTAAGGTTCAATCTCATCCGGCAACAGCCCGGCCTTCTCAGCTATGACCTCAATTCTCTCCAGCCGTGCCTCCTGGGCAATCTCAACATCGGTTTTCACATTCTGTCCCCCTTGCTATTATGATCTGTGCACAATGCCCGCGATGACCATTTATTTGGGCACCGTAATCCTATTATACTTGTACCCCCAGGCAATCGACCAGTACCAACAAACTTCGGCTGGAGGCGAAATGTTTGCCGACTGCATCAGTCCAGGAGTTCGCTGTCCTTGAAAAAGAGATTGATTTCGCGCTCTGCAGCGGCCGGGCTGTCGGAACCGTGAACCACATTCCTCGATATTGATGTTCCCATATCCCTGCGGATAGTACCCGGTTCAGCCCGGGCGGGGTCAGTGGCCCCCATTATTTCCCTGATCGATTGAATGACGCCGGGACCTTCCCAGACCATAGCCACTACCGGTCCTGAAGTAATAAAGGACAGCATCTCATCAAAAAAGGGTTTTCCTGCATGTTCTGCGTAGTGCTCTCCGGCCAATTCTTCGCTGATCCTCAGCATCTTAATGGCCACCATGCGAAAACCCTTTTTCTCGATACGGCTTATAACCTCACCGATTAAGCCGCGCTCTACCCCGTCAGGCTTGACCATCAGGAAGGTTCTTTCCAATTACTGTTCCCCCTTGTTGTTTTCACCCTCCATGATTGCCCTGAACTCCTCTCCATCCATTATCTCCACTTCCATCAGCCTGTTGGCTACCTCGTGCAGCTTGTTGATATGGGTTTCCAGGATTTCTTTGGCTTTATTATAGGCGGTCTCTACAAAGGCGCGCGCCTCCTTGTCAATAGCATAGGCAATGGCCTCCGAATAGTTGCGATCATGTCCCAGATCGCGCCCCAGGAAAACCTCTTCATGTCGGCGTCCGAAGGTCAGCGGGCCCAGCTCATCCGACATCCCGTATTCGGTGATCATCCGGCGCACAATCTCGGTAGCCCGCTGCAGATCGTTCTGGGCGCCGGTGCTGATCTCATTCAGGACCAGGCTTTCCGCCACCCTGCCTCCCATCAGGACTACCACGTCATCCAACAGTCTGGATTTGGTAATATAGTTCCGGTCCTCTTCCGGGAGCAAGAGGGTGTATCCGCCGGCCCTTCCCCGGGGGATAATCGATATCTTGTGCAGCTTGTCGGTGTGCTCCAGAAAATAGCTGACCACGGCGTGTCCGGCCTCATGATAGGCTACCAGCCGTTTTTCCGATTCGGATATAACCCGCGACTTCTTCTCCGGTCCCGCAATCACCCTTTCGATGGCTTCCTCCATCTCCTGCATGCCGACAGCGCGTTTGTTGCGCCGAGCGGCCAGCAAAGCCGCCTCGTTTACCATATTGGCCAAATCGGCTCCGGTAAATCCAGGCGTTCTCCTGGCCAGTACCTCCAGGTCGACATCCGGGTCCATCGGTTTGTTGCGGATATGAACCTCCAGTATAGCCTGCCGCCCTTTGACGTCCGGTCGGTCAATGGTAATATGACGGTCAAAGCGGCCCGGACGCAGCAGCGCGGGATCGAGAATATCCGGGCGGTTGGTTGCCGCCATAACGATAATCCCTTCATTGGTGGAGAACCCGTCCATCTCCACCAGCAGCTGGTTCAGGGTCTGCTCCCGCTCATCGTGACCGCCACCGAGGCCGGCGCCCCGTTGCCGGCCCACCGCGTCGATCTCGTCGATAAAGACAATACAGGGCGAGTTCTTTTTGGCTTGCTCGAATAGATCCCGCACCCGGGATGCGCCCACACCAACAAACATCTCCACAAAATCGGAACCGCTTATGGAAAAGAAAGGCACCCCGGCCTCACCCGCCACCGCCTTGGCCAGCAGGGTCTTACCTGTTCCCGGCGCTCCATAAAGCAGCACGCCCTTCGGAATCCTGGCGCCGATCTGCACGAATTTGGAAGGGTTGGTCAGGAAATCGATGACCTCCTGCAGCTCTTCCTTGGCCTCGTCGGCTCCGGCCACGTCCTGAAAGGTGACCCGCCCCGATTCCGGATTCATCATGCGGGCCCGGCTGCGGCCGAACTGCATTACCCGGTTGCCGCCGCCCTGAGTCTGCTGCATCATCAGCACCATAAAACCTATTAACAGTAAAACCGGCAGGAATGTGGTCAGAAAACCTGTCCACCAGGCCGGCTCAGGGGTTGGTTGAGGGTCAACGGTAACATTGTGCTCCCGCAGAACCTCCGGCAGGTTCTCCTCCAGGAACGCGGTGGTGGTAAAAGCTTTACCGTCTTTATACTCCCCTTCAACTAGGTAAACCCCGTTTTTCGGGGTTATAGTAACGCTCTTAACCTTACCGTCCAACACCGCCTTGTAAAAGGCGTTGTAGTTAATCTCCTGCTTGGTCTGCTCTGGCGGGGAAGTCCATTTTATAGCAAATAGAGCGATTAATACAATCAACGCATAAATTGCGATGTTTTTCAGGGTTCTTTCCAACATGTCCCCCCCCTAGCTAGTCTGTGATAAATTGTAGCATAATTCAATTTTCCTATGCAATGAAGGTACTATTTGTCGACACGAGACGCCTTGATCTCCAGGAATTTCCTGGTGTCCCGGGTGACCCTCCCTCTTTCATCCTGGCGATGCCCGATAACCCAGTAAATCTCATCATCCGCAGCCAGTATTCCAATTCGCTCCCTTTGGGATCGCGGGATTTTCTTATCGATCAGGTATTTTTTCAGCTTTTGGCTGCCCCCCAAACCCAGTGGCCGGAAGGTATCCCCCGGTCGCCGCGAACGGATAAAGAGCGGTTTTTTCAAGGCCTCCCAATCGAAAACTGCCGTCTCTGCAGTCATAACCTTTGGTGCTTCAGACAGCAGCCGGGCCGACACCAACAGGCCGATCTCCTTGATCTCGATCTGGCCGGGAACCTCCAATTCGTAACAGAAATCAACCGGGGCTGTTTCCTCGATACCGAACTCCAGTACATCATATGATTTCCTAACCCAGAGGCCGCCGCTTACCGGTACCCGGTGACCGGATTCCGGTTGTGACAAAAGACCGACAACCCGTTCCACATCATCCCAGGATACCCTCCGGCTTCCGGCCCGCCGCAGGATCTGGTATATAAGCCGCCGCTTGAGAGCAAGGGGCAATGCTTGCAGTCTTTCCACCCCGACCGTCAGCGGCACCTCCTCACCCTCCTGCACCACTTCATCCATAGCTTCACCGACCAGTTCGTCCCAGTAACGGTTTTCTTCTCTCATGACCGCTGCCAGGCGGCAGAGCACATCCACCATGCCGGGATTGAACCTCTGTTCCAGGAGGGGCAACAGCTCCCAGCGAATTCGATTCCTGAGATAATTGTTGTCAAAGTTTGAACTGTCAATACGATAGGGCAGGCGGTGATACTCAAGGTAATCAATTATCTCGCTTTTGGCTATATCCAAGAGCGGACGGATGATCCGGTCGCGCTTTGGCACAATCCCCTGCAGCCCCCTGGCCCCGGTGCCCTGAATCAGGTGCAGGAGAACGGTTTCCGCCTGATCACCCCGGTGATGGGCGGTAGCAATCTTGTGTCCCTTGATTTCCCGGCGTACATCCTCCAGAAAACGATAGCGGACTTCCCGCCCCGCCTCTTCTACCGACATCTTTTCTTCCGCCGCCATACGGGCCACATCAACCCGGCGCAAGGACAAAGGGACCTGCCATTCCCGGCAGATGGACTCGACCAGGCTTTGGTCCCGGTCGGCTTCGGACCGCAGCCCGTGATGCAGGTGGGCGGCGTGCACCTGAAACCCCAGGTCCTCCCGCAGTTGCAGGAGCATGTGCAGGAGAGCAACCGAGTCCGGCCCGCCGGACACCCCAACCACCACCAGGTCACCGTCGGCAATCAAACGGTGGCGGACAATGTATTCTCGTACCTTCTGTAATGTCATTGTTCCCTGCATAAAGTTAATTATCTCAAATTCCCAAGAAAATAAAAACAGCGGGAGCGGTTTTAATTTCCGCCCCCTCACCTGTTAGTATACCAGATTTTATATCCGTGTCTGCCGACCACCCCTTTCGCCATATCTTATCAAACTGCCAGGCCCTTTTCACTGCGGGCAGCCGCCCCAACGCCAGGGCACTGGCTTCAGCTTGCGCCATCCGGTATAAGGCTCCGGGGTCTTATGCTGCAGACAACTTTAACCTTGATTGCGATCAACCCGGGCACAGATAACCGTCATGTCATCCCGCGGTTCACCCCGGGCCAGAGCCAGGGCCTTGTTGATTATCATCTCCGAAAGGCGGTGGGGATCCTGTTCATTGGTCCGGGCCAGAAAATCACGCAGCCACAACCCGCGGCCGTCTATCAGTTTACCGGGGTCCAGAACCCCGTCGGTCACCATGACCAGCATGTCACCGGGCAGCATCGCCCTCTTTTCCGCAGGAATATCCAGATCCTCCACCACTCCGATGGGCAGGTTGTTGCTGGATATAATCCCCACCCGACTGCCGCGTTTGAGGAAAGAAGGAACGCCTCCAATTTTTATGGATTCGACTTCCCCGCTGTAGAGGTCGATTAAGGCCAGGTCAACGGTAGCAAAGCTCTCCCGCTGCCGCAGCATGAGAACCGAGTTAACAGTTTTTATGGCTACCTCCTGTCCAAAACCGGTGTTAAACAGCTCCTCCAAGAGGTTAACCGTGGCTCTGCTCTCCTGGGCGGCTCTGCGCCCCACCCCCATGCCGTCACTCAATACTATCAGCTCCCGGCCATCCTTGAGCGTCACCACATTAAAACTGTCTCCCGATACATCGCGCTTGGCCAGTTGAGATACTCCGGTGTTGACCCTGAAGTTGAAAGCGCGGGCCAGCGTGAATTCGCAGGTGCCCCAATTACCCCGCGGGCATTTTCGATGGCTTACTTCATAGCGGGTGTCCATTAAAGCGGATATCCCCGGGGCCAGGAGATTGTCACAGGTTTCCCGGTCCAGACACGCTTCCGCGGTTACCCGGATGAATACCTGGTTATTACCGGTGATCACCGGGACTACCTGCTTAACCGGAACCCCCAACTCCCTGCAGTCCCTCATCAGCCGCTCCTGCAATTCAAGGTCCACCACGGTTTTCAGGTCGAGTTCCTGAGCAAGATTCTTTATAACCCCGCTGACCCCCTTGAGCTGCTGAGAAATCAGGTCGCGGGATTCCTCTATCTTCTCCTCCCAGAACTCATTTATCCGGGCCGTCTCCAGGACCCGGTTCACCGCGGCACTCAGATCCCGCGATCTCAGGCAGCGCCGCTTAACCTCAACCGGCAGGTCATCAAATTCAAGCTGGCCTTTGAGCTCTGTCAGGCTGACTAGGTTGAAAAAGTCGCGGTAGGTCTGGTAGAATTCAAGCTCCCAGCAGGTCTTGTAGAGGCCGCATCCCCGGCACAGGACCTCGGAGATGCTCTGCAGCACCCGGCCGATGCTTGAGGATTCCTGGATCTCCGGTTCCGCCGCCTCGGTTTCGACGAAGGTCATGGATATCTCCTCAAACACTTTGGCCAAATTATTCATGCGCTCGGCCGTCCACTGCTTCAGATGGCTGGCAGCCGCCTCCTCTTTGTCTGTATAGCCCAGCAGGCCTACGGTTTTCACCGGCATGTGGCTTTCAAAATCTCTGGGCAGCAGGAGAAACGCCGCCACCGCGAGCCCCGTCTCCCACAATCCGGACAATGCCTGCTGGCTGTCCATCATAAGCACCGACATAATAAGGCTGCCGGTCACAAAACCCAGGCTCACCCCCAACCGGCCGAATCCCCGGAACACTCCGGCCAGCAATCCTGAAAGTGCATATATGGCCAGGATCTTGGGCAGCGCCAGATTGGCCATGGCCGGAATAACTCCGACCGCCACCCCGACCACGGTCCCCCCGCTTATGCCCCACAAAAAGGCTGCCAGGATTATCCCCAGCCTGCAGGTGATTCCGGACAGGGACAACCCGAAAACATTGACCCCGGCCAGTCCGATTAGAATACCAATCCCCAGAATTATCAAAGATGCTGCATCTTCCAGGCTGAACTCTTTTAAAGGTTTCCCCTCGTCTATAACCTCCCGGACTATCATCAGCACAAACGTGAGAATCCCGGCCGCTATGGCCTCAAAGAATATTACTATCTCCAAGTATATGTTGGGATTGTTAAGCAGAAGGAATATGGTCTTGGTCACCACCATTATTGACAGGGTGACAAGGGGCAGGGCTATCCAGCGCCGAGGTTCTCTCAAGGTCATATATTGCGGCAGGAAAGATACCCCGACAATGGCCAGGGCATTTCCCCACATCAGGTAACCCTCAGCCATGGTAACAAGACCCAGGATTGAAAAGAGGGGTATACCCCAGGTCAACTTGCGGTTTTTGGAGGCAAAAGCCGCTGCAAACGCCGCGGCGAAGGGCAGCACCTCGCCCAGGATAAAAGACCTTCCCAGCAAAAAGGCTATAACCCAAAGGACAACCGTCTCCACATCAAACACCTGGGTTAAAGCGCCGAGCCTCCGATGAACGTTGGTACCGAAGAGCACGACCTGCGGCCAAGGCCGCCATTTTGGTCCGGGTGTCTGTGACTTGTCCTCTTTTACCCGTTTAAAGGTATAGATTTCAGGCCTGTCCAAGGTTAATACCCCCTTTGACCCGGCTTCGGAGCTATTATACCGCAACCAACAGTCAATATTTGTAAATTCCGTGAACAGGCCTCGGGTTTTGTTACGACATCATTTCCGCCAAACTCCCAGCGTTCCCCGATTTTCAGGGTTGATAGCCCTGCTCAGGCCCAATGTGACGCCCGGGTTGATGCACAGCAACACCGTCCGACCCTTTGTTTTTTGGAAAAGCCTGCGAGAGCCCGGAGACTCGGTCCCGGCGCAGGGCACCTACAGGACCGGGAGCAGTTAAGGGAGTCGATGAAACGATATCGAGAGCGCGCATAAAGCCTGTCTCATTTCACCGCAGCAAACGCCGGGGAAATGAGAGGTTTTCGTGAGGATAAAAGCGGAACGGCGATGTGTATAGTCCAAATGACCCTCCGGGTACACACAAAAGGCTATCAGGATTTGGGAGGATACCGGCCCG
>JAKOVY010000108.1 GCA_029781825.1 Bacillota bacterium
TTGGGATAACCAAAGAGGGGATGACCAAAACCATTGAGGAATGCGACGAAGTCATCACCATTCCCGATACCGATCAGTTATTCACCCCCCTGCTTTCGGTCATACCCCTGCAGCTCCTGGCCTACCACATAGCCGTCGCCCGCGGCTGCGACGTCGACAAACCGCGCAACCTGGCCAAGTCGGTGACGGTGGAGTAGGTAACATTCGCCGAAACGGAATAAATAAGAATAATGACTGTTTAACAAGAGAACAGATTCTCAAACCAACCGGTCACTTTCTGCGGGGTGACCGGTTTCTCAATCTATTGAAGATGTAATGCGAGAGGCGCTTCTCGAGATAGTGTCAAATGTAAGAACGCTCCTCAACAGGCAATCTACCACACTTGATTTTATTAGAACGCATTTATGGTAGAAAAATATTTCAAACAGATAAAAGGTAATACAATTATTCATCGAGAAATAAATATCTCAATCTCCGGGAAAGGGCGAGCAATATGGGCTTAATAAATAAGCATAATCCACTTCATGAATCCTATATGTGTAGTGAACAGAATTGCATTCAGTATATTACGCCCTCGTCTATCGCTAACAATAATGATATTCTCATTAAAATGAGGAACTCAGTTATGAACCAAGAGCCGGTTCAGGGGTTGACTCATACTTTTTATAGATACCCTGCGCGATTCTCACCGATATTTGCTAACGCTATGATTCAGGCTTTTACGAAGCCTGGCGACCTTGTCATCGACCCTTTTATGGGGGGTGGAACAACTCTTGTTGAGTCTGCTGCTATGGGTAGGTCTGCAATTGGAACCGATATTAATTCGTTAGCCGTTTTTGTCGCAAAGGTTAAAACCACTCCACTTACAAACGACGAGATCCAGTCAATAAAGGATTGGACTAAAGCTGTACCAGATAAGTTAAATCTACACAGACCGCCGATACGAGCCACAGAATGGATAGAGCAAGGTTATCAAAAAAACCTTACGGGACGGCGTTTATGGCCAATTCGAAAGACTCTAGAATTTATACTTTATGAAATAGATACCTTAACATCCCAGAATGCGAGGGACTTTTTAAAATGCACATTACTTAGAACAGCACAGTGGGCGCTTGATTGCCGGAGTATAATTCCATCTGCAAAAGAATTCAGGTATCAGTTTTTCGTATTCATAAAAGAAATGTTAGACGGTATAATTGCGTATTCAAAGGCTGTTGAATCTCAATGTCAATATAACAATGTCACTCCCAAAATTCACTGTCTACAAAAATCGGTTCATGATCTTAAAAATGCTGTTGAAATTAAAGAGCATGACGCTCCAGCTTTAATTTTGACTTCTCCTCCATATCCGGGGGTCCATGTTTTGTATAATCGCTGGCAAATCCAGGGACGAAAAGAAACGCCGGTTCCTTATTGGATAATCGGTAGTGCTGATTCAAAGTCTGAGAGCTACTATAGTCTTGGAAGCCGAAAGCAACCCGGTTTAATAAGATATTACGAGGAATTACTGTCAGCTTTTAAGTCCTTGGCGGCGATTTCAAGCTCAAATACCATATTAGTTCAGATGGTGGCTTTCTCAAACCCCGATTGGCAAATGGAAAAGTATTTGGCATGCCTGAATGAGGCGGGCTTTGAAGAAATCTTTTTTCCATACATGGCCATCTCTTCTGACAACCGCCTTTGGCGGGTTATTCCGAACCGCAAATGGTATGCAGCCCAACATGCCAACATTAAATCAAATCAAGAAGTTGTATTATTTCATCGTTTGGCACGTTAGTGATTATACCTTACTCTATCTTTAACTCACCCAACGTTTCTATCATTGGAATTAAAAGGGGAGCAAATGCTTGGCTCATTTCTTCAACTTGTGTTTCGATTGTATGTTCATTTGTTTCTGTGTCATCATGGTCATCGCTGGTTGTTGCAGCTATTTCAGACATTAATTTCTGCTTTTGCAAGTTATTCTGAATTAACGCTAATCCAAAAAGAACCATCCCATATTTGAAGCGCGCCTTAGTAATTTGTTCATCTCGCTTTTTGTTTTTCAGTTCTGTTTTAAGGTATATATTGTCCATATTTATTTTAAAGTCATAAATAGGTTCAGCTTCATTATTGTCTATTAATCCCGCATTGGTTATCCTAAGTGCTGTCCACTTTGTAAATGGCGGGGATTGTTCTTCCCATTTATCCTCGTAGACCTCAATTATATTTGGTAATGTGATTCCTCCTGGCATTTCTCTATTATTACCTTTTTTTTCTCCTGGAGTATTACTTTTAGTTGAGCGATTTGAACTGAGAGTTGCTGGAGCTTTAACCTTCACTGAGAACTCATTAATGAAAGGCTGCAACTGTGTTGGATCATTTACAATTGCTCGACAGTGAAGGAGTTCACCAACAGAGATTTTTTCTGGGAGATGAAAACTGAGTGTAGCAACACCGTTAAATAAATTCAACAAGCGATCAATCTCGCACCATTCTTCACCCTTCTTGATTTCTAAGGTAAATTCACCGCGATCAGTATCGCGACTAAAATAATCGTTAACGGCGTCAGTTTCAAAAATAACTCTGCAACGCATATCAATGTGGCATTCTCTTTGATGTGGTTTACCCGGCGCCTTACCTTTGACATGGAAGTATGTTGGATATCGTCTCCCAATGAAGGGTTTTTCTTCTGCTATTACCTTTTTTGGTTTGAAAGGATTAGTTAACCTATTGCCGGTCATGAATAATGATGATAGCACCGGTGAATTCTTTATTATTTCGTTCAATATTTCTTCTAGTGGTTTCGAGTCATCAAGTTTTTCTGCAAGCTCCTCTTGTCTACGTTTATCCTTAAGAGAACGAAGCCCTTCGTGTGATTTTAAAAGTTCTTGAAGCTCGGCCTCTATTGCTTTACGTAGAGGCCCATTGCTTAATCGATCCCTGCTATTCATAAAAAGATCTTCCCGGGCTCGCCCGGAAAACTTGCTACAATCGAGTACAACCAGTATAGAATCTGCCAGGTAGCCCAACCCAAGTGCAGTTCGTTTAAAGAAATCATTGGTTAGATGACCATGGGTCTGACCATTAATAGTAAAAATGATTCCCTCGGATTTTTTATATGTATCGCTCTTTCCTTTTTTAAAAGCGAATATTGTTGCAGTAATCTGTTGTCCGTCGACTGATAATGGTGATGACGTTGGGAAGCCAGGTTCGATATTATCGCCTTTATTATCTGATAAACGAACCATAAGACCATTTACAGTATTAGCGAAACTGGCCGCATCACCTGAAAAATTTCTACATTCATGGAAACGTACTGGCAATGCTAGTTCCGGCAAGAGCAAGTCGACAGGAGCTAATAGTCCGTCTTTCCTTAGAATATGTGATTTGTGTGAAGTGGCGTATTCGTAAAGCTTTATAAGCGTTCCCCATTCCGACTCCCTTACATAAGGTTTATTACGTTCGGGAAAAATTGGCATACTGTCAGCGGAAAAATGGAGTACATCGCCAGATACATGATCACCTTTCGCACCGATGGGTGCAAGATAGGTGTAAACAGAACTTCTTCGATTTCCAACAGGGTCTTCTCGGCGAACTATTGTAAACCCCCAATCGCTATATGAGGGTATATTTGAGTTACAAATCTTTGGATCTCTTCGGCTTAAGATGAGTTGAAGATTTCGTTTGCCACAAAACTTGAGAACGCCTGTACCTCCCATATTGAATTTACCTTGAACGAAAGGAATTCTCAATTTATTTGACTTTGTAAGGGATAAAAAAGTGGTAGGCATTGCTGCTGGAGACTGCCCTTCCCCATTATCAGCTATTGTAAGGCACATGTTGCCTGGGGGTCTAAATCCAGTAGCTGCCACAGTAATGTTTTTAGACTCTTCTAGTCTTTTATGATCATCCCAATTTTTAATGCGTCCAGCCATACAAGAATCAGTAGCTTTTCTATTCTCAAAGAAAAGAGCTACTGCATCAGTGATACTTTGCGGCGCATCCTCAGACTCCGGATCTATACCTCGCACGAGACATTCGCGCATGAGACGAGCGTCTACTGAGTTAATTATTTTTTCTACGAGCGCAGCTACTGGATGAGCTTGCTGATTACCAATGGAATTAAAATTGTTTTCATAGTCTCCATAATAACGCCATACTTTTGGATTATCCCAATAACCTGCATTACTAAGAATATCTATTACCTCTTGTTCGCTATCTGCTTTTATTAACGCCAAACATAAAGCCTTGTTTTCATCATTTCCCAACGGCTGCACCTCCCATGAATTAGTCACCTTAGAGATTATCAAGCTATTTTGATGACGTATATTGCAGTTACCTAGCGAACTTAATTGTCGGTTATTGTGTATTTTGATCTGATGTCTTACTGGTATCTAATACTTTTTTGAGATCTATTACAAGATAGTTTTCATCTGGGTCCCATTCGGCTAGGCATCGGAAAGATGGAGTCAATGATACTTCACAGTATTGCGAGACAGTTCTAACGAAATCTCTACTGTTGATTCTAATATATCCGTTATTTGTCACCTTGTCAGAGATCAAAAACGAACCGTCGCTGCGAAGATCATCATTGTGAACATGAATTACAATCAGCTTACGCGCTTTATCATATCCGAGCTTGCCATATTTCCATTCTGATATAAATTTCGATGCTGCCACATTCAAACTCACGCCATATTCTGCTATAGTCGCGCTTGGCGCACCAATGTCCAAATCAAAAAATGTGATATCGTATTTTTTCACCATCACACCTCCCCTAACACAATCTTGCAACAGATATTATAATTTGTCAACAATATATTTTGTTAGATTGCAAAATCATTTCAGTTGATAAACCTTTTATCACTTGTGTTTATTTCACGATAGCCAAAAAGTAAATAATATAGACGTAACACATTAGGACAGTACGACCACGAAAACGTTATCGAATATATGAGACAATGATGACTTAGTGCTAATCAGGACTGTAATATGTATGTTTATGAAGTATTTCTCCTCACTAATATGGGCATTTGTAAAATAGGCAATTTCATGTTGGCTTACTGAAAGTCTTTGCCCCCGCAAGGCGTTGAAGACGATACTGGATCGACAAGATCAGGACTGAGAACGCAAGCGCAGAGGATTCCATCGCCTTGTTACTACTGTAAAATTAGGAATAAAGTCTTAGTGTTTTTGGGCCGACCGGTCACTTCCTGTAAAGCGGTCGGTTTATTTATTCTTAAGGGTAGAACAGGAGGATTAAGATACGGGGCATAGGCCCTGAGGATGTGCGAGGGAGGACCGGGATGAACATGCTGGCTCGGTTTATCAAAAATGAAGATGGTACGGCATTGGTCCTGGTTGCAGCGCTAATGGTGGGGCTGATGGGGTGCGTCGCGCTGGTCATCGATGTCGGGGCCATGTACAGTACCAAAGCCGAACTGCAGAATGCCGCCGATGCCGCAGCCCTGGCGGCGGCTCGCAAACTGCCCAACGTCGGTGCGGCGATAACTACAGCAGAATACTATGCCGCGTTAAATTTAAACGGAGCAGAGGAATATGATATTACCGCCACCACCCCTTATGACGGTGATTCAACCAAGATAGAGGTTGTATGTACCAGAAATGTTCCGTACACATTTGCCCGGGTTTTGGGATTTACCGATATAGATATATCAGCGCGGGCGGTGGCGAAAAAATACTCTCAATGGGCTGGAGAGGCCTTACCTTTTATTAACCTGGACGATGATTACGAAGGTTATAAATATTCTCAAATAGAAATCGTGCTCTGGGAAGATACGGGCCCGGGGGATTTTGAACGCATGTACAGCTACGAAATCCTTTATCCCGACGATCCTGATCGATGTTATTTCAGGGTTGATTATGAGAACGGGGTTGTATTAGAGAAGGGCGTGGACGCCAGTATTAAAGACGCGATTCGTCATGTCTACAACCAGCATTACCCTGATAAGCCTGTGTATGTGCTCAGTCTGTCTTCCGAGGTCATGAATAGTGGACAGGTCCTGGTGAAGGAGAAGGATAAGGGCGAGTGGATTTTCCGCAGCTTAAGCAAGTTGAAAAACAATGACAGAGTGCATCCCAGCCAGTTGGTCCTTCTGGAATGCACATTCGATGAATATAATGAGAAGAATAAGTTGCTTCATCTTACCGTTCTGAATGTATATGATATTGCCAATGGCGAGTTTCCGCCCGACTATGTCAGCCCTGAAGGCGGCACTTCCAGACTGGTTGGTTAGGGGTGCGTCAGGGCCGGCTGTGTTCTGGCCGCATAAACAGGTCTGAGGGCCTTTCCGTAGAATTCGAATGAGAAGCCCTCATTGCTTAGCTGAAGGACGGGTATCATCACATAGTCACCACCACGTGATGCAGCTGACCGTCGTCATGCAGTTCCACATAGGGTCCTTCCTTCATGGTTTCTTCTCCTAAGGGGATTACCTGGCCGTCAATCTGAAGCCCGGTAGCCCCGCTGCACTTGCGGGACGGGTTCTTAACGGTAATAAGGTAGCGCGTCCGTCCGTACCGGTAGCTGACCGAGAACTGTGACCAATGGCTGGGGATGCAGGGACAGATGTAGAGCCTTTGACCTGAGCGGCGCAAGCCCAGAATCCATTCTATACCCGCCTGGTACATCCATCCGGCGGCACCGGTATACCAGGTCCACCCGGCGGTTCCTTCATGGGGTTTGGCTGTGTAAACGTCTGCAGCCATAGCATAGGGCTCACCGGTGTACTGGCGGACCTCGGTTGCGGTCAGGGTATGGTTGACCGGATTCAGCATATTGAAGAGCTCGAAAGCCTTGTTTCCATTCCCCAGCTTACACCAGGCAACAATGCCCCAGATGGCGCCATGGGTATACTGCCCGCCGTTTTCGCGAATCCCCGGAGGGTATCCCTGGATATAGCCGGGACTGGGTTCGGTGTTCTCGAACGGCGGTGTCAAAAGCCGCACTACTGAGAGCTCGCGGTCGACCAGCTCTCGATCGAAGGACTGCATGGCTTTTTGGGCCCTCTCCGGAGGTGCGGCCCCGGAGATGACGGACCAGGATTGGGCCAGGGCATCGATACGGCATTCCTCATTGTAGATGGAACCCAGCCACTGGCCGGCGTCGGAGAAGGCCCGGCGGTACCACTGTCCATCCCAGGCGTGATCATTGATGGCGGCCGCCAGCTTGGCGCGTATGTCCGTGAACTGTTCCGCCCGCTCCGTATTGCCGAGCTTATCGCACAGTTCCGCAAACAGCCTCAAGACTTCACAGAGGAACCATCCCAGCCATACGCTTTCGCCCCTGCCCTGTGAACCGACCCGGCTCAATGCATCGTTCCAGTCGCCAACTCCGATTAAGGGCAGCCCGTGTTCGCCGAAGCGGCTCAGGGACCTGTCTATAGCCCGCAGGCAGTGCTCCAGCACGGTCCCGCTCCGATCCGATACACAGGTCGGTTCATAACGCTCGTATTCGCCCTCCTGCAGAGGTTCGCTTTTAAGATAATGCACAACCTCTTCCAGGATGCTCATATCACCGGTGTGCTTGATATAGCGGGCTACCGTATAGGGAAGCCACAGGTAATCGTCCGAGAAGTGCGTGCGAATACCGCGATGGGTTTCCTCGTGCCACCAGTGCTGGACATCGCCCTCTTCGTACTGGTGACGCGCATGGAAGAGTATCTGAGCCCGTGTGAGGTCGGGCCGGGAATGGAGTATGGCCAGTGAATCCTGCAGCTGGTCCCGGAACCCGAAGGCACCCCCGGCCTGGTAAAATCCCGACCTTGCCCACAGCCGGCAGGCTATGGTTTGATAAAGCAGCCAGGTGTTGAGCAGGACGTTCATTTCCTGGGAAGGGGTGTTGACCGTGATCTGGTCCAGTATATCACTCCACAGTTTCCCCACATCTTCGAACGCCCGATCGCATACCTCCCCGCTGCTGTACTTCTGTGCCAGCCGGATGGCGGCGTCCCGGGATTCCTCACATCCCAGGAGGATGTAAACAGTCCGTTCTGAATCGGGTTTCAGCACCAGTCTGGCCTGGACCGCTCCGCAGGGGTCATGGAAGGTCCCGGTCCTTCCCGATAAAGATTCCCTGTTCATAGCAGCTGGAGACTCCCAGGTGCCGTTGCGGCCCAGAAACTCGCAACGGTCACCGGTCCAGGAGCAGTCCTCCCGGTCGTTCCCGGACGGCGTTTCTGCATCTTTAGGCTGCGGAAACACACCCAGGAAAGCCACCGCATTGCGGAAGGTTTCCTGGTAATTATTGTAGGCCAGCAGAACCCGGGCGGTTTCGTCCCAGTCCGTGATTATAAAGGGAGCGTTTTCCTGCCTCCGTACTCCCAGAACCCACTCCGCATAGTAGGTAACGGAAAGGTGCCGCTCTTCATTGGTCCGATTGTGGAGTCGCAGTTTAATGATCTTGACGGGATCTTCAGTGGTGACGAAAACTGTCATCTCCGAGCTTATCCCGAGCCGGTTGTGGAGAAAGCGGGTGTACCCCCGACCGTGGGTAATCTTATACTGCTGGTGGCGGGCCCGAAAAGGCGTGGCCAACCACAAGTCGCCGCTTTCCTCGTCACGGAGGTAGCACATTTCGCCCGGGTAATCGAGAATCGGGTCATTGGACCAGGGAGTGAGTTTGAATTCCCGGCTGTTTTTCCACCAGGTGTAGCCGGTGCCCAGCTCCGAGATGAGGCATCCGAACCGCGGGTTGGCGGTAACATTGATCCATGGAGCCGGCAGATGATCATTATCTTTGAGGATGATCTCGTATTCAGAACCGTCAGGCGAGAAACCTCCCCACCCGTTGAAGAACATAAGCTCGGAACGGGGGTGATCCGGAAGTGCCGGGAATCTGTTGGACGGTTTCCCCGGGATGAGCAAGCCCGGCAAGTCCTTGTCCTGAATTCCGGGTTTTGTTTGAGCTCTGAGGCTGGGACCGTCGGCCCGGAGAATCATGCGGGCAGTCGCCATGAGGAGGGTTTTATCCTCCTCCGGTATTCGATCGGCGTTGATGATAAAGATGTGGCCGAGCCCGCCGCCGTGCCTTTCCAGGCCGCGCTCCACCGCCCGCCGCAGGGATTCCCTCAGGTCCTCCTGGTATCCTCCCGGAGACTCGTACAGGATTACCAGGTCGAATGCGCAGCCCAGACGCCGCAGGTACTCATGGCCGGTGACCAACCGTACCACGAATTGCAGATTGGCCTGATTGTCGATCTGCACCAGTATGATGGGGAGGTCTCCGGAAATCCCATAGGCCCAGAGGCCGCACTGCCCTTTGGTGTTGCTCATAATTGCCTGGCGGTGGCGCTTCCGGAGGGGCGGGCAGAACAGCACCCTTCCGGCCAGAGCTTGGAAAGTTCTTACCTCGTGAGCCGAAAGGTGAAAATGGCGCATCTCAATCTGGCTGCGGTTCCAGGCCAGCTGAAATGTTCGCTCCACTACCAGGCTTCCTGAGAAACGGCCGACGATAGCAAGCACATCTTCTCTGGAATCAGCCACTCCGGTAATTGCGTACAACTGCACCTGTTCCCCCGGTTGGATGTTCAAACGGCGCCTCATGATGAAGGCCGGATCGGATACCGAGCCCACTGCTCCCCGCAGATGGGTCCTGATCGCCTGGGGCCGGGCGAGTGAACGTCCCCGCCCGATAAAACTGGCTCGGTCGGTTTCATATTCGATCGGACCCAGTCCCGGAGCCGTAACTACCAGGGCATGGGCCGCCCACAGCGGCTTTTCGCTCTCGTGGCGCGGTCTTCGCCAAGCCAGGAGGCATTGGTTGCGAGGTTCATATTCAGTTTTAATAAAGAGCTTGTTAAAGGCCGGGTGGGCTTCGTCTGCCATGTGAGACGCCAGTACCAGTTCGGAAAAGGTGGTTACTTCAATGATTCGGGCTTCATTGCCGGTATTGGTGATCGTGAGGCGGCGGACATCGGCATTCCACTCCGGCGAAACGCATATCTCCAGGCTGGTCTGTATATCCCCGTCCCGGCGCATGAAAGTGGCCCGGTCCGGTGAAAACTGGACCCGCTCCTCATCAGCCGGGACCCGGCAGGGCTGGAATGACGGGGACCAGACCATATCGCGGGTGACATCCCGTATATAGATGTAATTGCCCCAGTTGTCGAGAACCGGATCCTCTCGCCAGCGCGATACGGCCAAACCGCCATAGCGCATGAATCCGCTGCCGCTGTTGGTGACCATGGTGGTAAAGGTTCCGTTGGAGAGCAGGCATACCTCGGGTACCGTGGTGTCTGCTCCGGTAAATTCACGCAGGACCCCGAATTCAGGTTCCTTGACATCGGTCTTGCGCGTATAGGCAATGGTTGGGTGCTTTATTATTTTCGGCCGGGCCGGCATGCGCTCTTGGAGCAGCAGTTCGGCGGCCTGGACCCGCTTGTCACGGTGAAAACGGTCGTAAATCTTCTGCGGCAGAAGCGTATTGGCCAGAGCCAGCATGCTCATCCCCTGGTGATGGGACATATAGCTTTTGACAATGGCACTGGTCTGATTTTCCGGAAGCCGTTCCGGGGTGAAGTCCACGGCTTCATAGAAACCGAAACGTCCCAACGCGCCCAGCTCTATCATCTTTCGCAGATCGTTGATCCCTTGCTTTTTGGCAAAAGGCAGGCCCAGGATGGTAGCATACGGGGCTACAACCAGATCCTGTTCCAGCCCGCGCTTGAACCCGAGACCGGGTACGCCAAATGCCCGGTACTGGTAATTCATGCGGTAATCAAAAGCGTAGTAGCCGGATTCGGATATACCGAAAGGAACTCCCCTCTGATGAGCGTATTCAACCTGCCGTTTTACCACCGCGCGGTAGGTTTTATCCCAGAGGGTATCCTGGTAGGTTCTCATAAAGAGCCAGGGCATCAAATACTCGAACATGGATCCCGACCAGGATAAGAGAGCCGTGCGTCGCCCCACCCGGGCCATGGTTCTTCCCAGGGCATGCCAGTGGGCAACCGGTACCTGACCGAGGGCAATGGCGATAAAGCTTGCCAGGCGGGCTTCCGAGGCCAGGAGGTCATAGAGCACATGGTCCGTTTCCCGCAGCGAAACCCGGTAACCCAGGTGAAAAAGCTTGGTTTTTCGATTGTACAGGGGAGTGAAATCAGTCGCGTCGATGAGTGCATCCAGGCGTTTCAGCAGTTCCTGTCCCCGATAATACAAGTCACTGCTGCTGTATTCGTATTGTTGAGGCCGGCTCTTCCCCTCGGGTTCCGTTTCATGGTACCGGTTTTCATCCGCCAAAGCCTCTCCGGCAAAGGCAAAGTTGAAGGCTTCCCCTTGCGGAATGTTGTTAAGTGAGCCCGGGATTTTTCCGTTTTCGACATCAGTCCTGAGCCACTCGGCAATACCCTCCCGGACGGTGATCAGGCAGCCCAAAAAGTTGCCCGAGTCAACCGTTGAAACGTATGGCATGGACAGGGGTTCAAGGGTGACCGTGTCGTACCAGTTGTAAAGGTGCCCCTTCCACTTGGCCAGGGACTGGACCGTGTTGATGGTGCGCTCCACCCGTTCAATCATGCCCGGTGTATCAATAAACCCGAAATCCCGGGCCGCCAGAACGCAGGCCAGATAAAGCCCGATATTGGTGGGCGAAGTGCGATGGGCCGTACCCACCGGAGGCTCGATCTGGACATTGTCGGGCGGAAGCCAGTTGTCTTCCGCGGTGACGTACTCCTCAAAGAACTGCCAGATCCGGTGAGCCAATTTTTTAAGCTCTTCCTCCTCCCGTGGTGCCAGCCGGTCTTCTGCGGATTCCAGCGGTTGATTCAGCCATCGGACCACAAACGGAGCAACCGACCATAGAAAGCAGAGCCCCAGCCCGGTCGGCTTCATGGCCGGATCGGCATAGGTGCTGAGTATCAGAGCCGACAGGATAATAAGCGCATAGCCGCCATACATGTACAGCAACAGCGGATAGCGTCCGCTCCGGTTGCGCCGTTCAACTTCGGCGGCACTTACCCATTCCAGCAGGTGGCGCTTGGACACAAACAGACGGTACAGGGTTCTTATAATCGCGTCCAGAAGCAGGACGCTTTGAAAAGGCCAGGTAATAATGGTCACCAGCACCTGGCCGGTTAACGCCGCCAGATTCCGTGGACGCAGGAACACCCGTCGTATTGCGCCCAACTGACGGATCAACGGCAAGCAAAGGGTGGCCAGCACCAAAGCCGCCCATCCCCCGGGTGAACCCGGCAGCACGGTAAGACCCAGGAGAAGCACGGCCAACTGGACCGGCAGCAGCAGACTGTGTCTGAGGTTGTCAACCATCTGCCAGCGCACCAGGAGGGGCAGATCCACCGGCAAAAGCTGCCCTCTGCGGTCATGTACATGCCGCAGCAACCAGGGAATCAACTGCCAGTCGCCGCGTACCCAGCGATGCAGCCTCTTCTGGTACGAACTGAAGGTGGACGGGTACTCATCTATCAATTCAACATCGGATAGAAGTCCGGTACGCAAAAAACCGCCTTCCAGGAGGTCGTGGCTTAACACCCTGTTTTCAGGGATGCGCTCGCACAGAATTTCGGCAAAGGTATCCACGTCGAAAATGCCCTTACCGGTGAAGATTCCCTGGCCCAACCCGTCCTGATAAGGATCGGATACGGCAAAGGTATACGGATCGATCCCGGGATCGGCGGAATAAAGAGACGCGAACCGGGAACGGAGGGCTGAGCGGTGGCTGACGCTGATGCAGGGCTGCAGCACACCATAACCCTCAACAACCCGGGTTCTGGTCTCGTTCAGAACCGGGCGGTTATAGGGGAGGTGCATGGCTCCGATCATCCGGTGTGCGCTCTCCATCGGCAGTTGGGTATCCGCATCGAGAGTGATGATGTAGCGAATGTGTGCCAGAATACCGGGGTCGCCCACCACCAGTTGGCAGGTGGTATCAGTCTTTCCTTTGATAAGCTCCACAAGCTCCACCAGGGCCCCCCGTTTGCGTTCCCAGCCCATCCAGACTCCCTCGGATTCGTTCCAGATGCGGCGGCGCAGGAAGAGGTTAAATGTACTCCCTCCCGGGGTTGAGTAAGTGCGGTTAAGGGCTTCGATGCCGGCACGAGCCGCTTCATTCAGCTCCGCATCCTTGGCTGATACCTCCTCTTTGGAATCGGTAAGGTCCACCAGGAGGCCGAAGTGGAGGTTGGCGTCCCGGTTGGCCAGGTAATGCAGTTCCAAACGGCTGACCAGGGACTGCACCTCTTTAACCGTTGACCAGATAACCGGGATCACAACCAAAGTGGTAGCTTCAAAAGGAATACCCCGGGAGAAATCGTATTTCAACAGAGGCAGAGGCCGCTTTACGAGCTCTATCAACCAGTGGGTGAACGTGACCGCCCACTCGCTGGCCGGCAGCAGTACTGCCAACAGCACAATTATCCAGTCGAGAGGGGCAAAGGTTCTCCCGGCGGCGATCCAGGAGGTGAATGCGAAGAGGGCTATTAACATAAACAGCCCCAGGGTTATAAAATAAGCGGTGGTAGGATGGCTCAGTATATGCAGTTCCGGTATATACCTGGGCTTGCCGCATACTTTCAAGGCCTCCCGCAGTTGCATTATGCCTGACGGTTCCAGGAGATAGTAAGCAACAAACGTGGGCCGTGTCAGCTGTTTGCAGTTTTCATGGCTTTGCAGACTTTGCTCACATGGCGGCTGCTTTTTGATAAACGCTTCGTATTCCCGGGCTGCAAGCTGCACTGCTTCTCTGGCCACCAGGGTTTCCGGAACGCGCAGCCGTCGGGCCAGTTTTTCCACCCTTTGCCGGAGCACGTCGCGGCTGGGAAAGTCGAGCCGGGGATAAACACCGGACGCTTCTTCGCTCAGAATGTGCTCCACCATGCAGAGCTGTTCAAAGCGGTCCTGCCAGTTCCAGCGTGAGATGTTCCGCAAGCTGGCGACGATATTCCCGGTAGTCACCTGGTGCCGCGCTTGAAGCTGGTATTCGTAAGAAACCACCTGATCCAGACTGGCCGGGCCGTCCTCCAGCTTGCACATCAGCCATTCCTGCACCATAAGCGAATCGTCAGCCCGTTCCCGCAGATGCCTGATCAGGTGAACAATCATCGAGCCGGAAAGCGGCATCTCCTGACCGGCTTCCTCAAGGGCGGAGGCAAGAGTATCCGGGTTGAGATCGGCGGTATCAATTCGCGACAAGAGCTGTTCGGCAAACGTACACACCTGTCTGCGGGTTTTCACTTCCTGTGCCACCCGAGCCAAGTGCCTGATTAAGGCGATCCGGATTATCAAAGGGATAGCCCATACTTCCGCAATCTTTAAAACGGACACCTGCTGGTAGGAGTTAATGAACGCAATCAGCGAATCCTCATCCAGATTGCCGTCAACATGCTGAAGATATTCCGAACAGATGGCCAATACTCGCACCTCGCCGGTCCTGCGGAGCTTGGGCAGGTTTTTGACAAAAGCGCGGTTTAGCTGCTGCTTTACCACCAGCACCTGCTCTTCAATGAAATCCGCATTATCCAGCAGCCATTCTTCAGCCGGTTGCGAGCAGCTGACCGAGCTCTCCTGCAGCATTTGCAGGAATGCTCGCAGGCTCTTTACATCCTGGTACAAATCTCGCCACAAGCCTCTTGACGGCCAACTGCTGAGGTATGGATCGTGTATCAGGGCCAGTTCATGGGCCTTTTGTCGCAGTTGTTCTTCGTTTAAAATCATGATTCTCCAATAACCGCCATTGATGAAATGATGAAAGGAATAGCAAACAGTTAAAATATTCCCCTTTTCGCCGTCGATTATTAATGATTTGCCGGGCGAGGCGGTGCATGGGGAGCAGGGCCCCTGAAACAAAAAAACCGGGGCACCCATGAGCGGGCACCGGATGTAAGGGCTCTGAGTCGAGCAGGGTCCCGAAACAAAAAAACCGGGGCACCCGCTTTTCTGCGGATACCCTGGTTTTAAAACGTAACCGGCTGGATTATTCTATTCTTCCTAAGGTTTAGCGTTATCCCTACGCAATCTTGTTGGTGCGCAGCCAAATGCCCATGCGATCGGCTTCCTTGATCAGTTCATCGCGGAAATCCGGATGAGCGATGGAAATCAACCTCTCGGCTCGCTGCCAGGTGGAAGCGCCCTTCAGGTCGACGATGCCATACTCGGTGCAGATCATGTGCACCGACCAGCGAGGCAGGGTAACAATGGTTCCGGGTCTAAGGGTGGGGACGATTCTGGAAACTACGGTGCCATCCTTCCTTTTCGCGGTCGAGGACATGGCGATGATGGACTTGCCCCCCTCGGACATATAGGCCGCTTTGGCAAAATCCCACTGTCCTCCGGTACCGCTGATATGTCTCCCGGCAGCCGATTCCGAGGAGACCTGGCAGAACAGGTCGACCTCCAGGCAGTTGTTGATGGAGATCAGGTTCGGGTTCTGGGAGGCAACCGCAGGATTGTTGATGTATGAGGCCGGGGCGATATAGCACAATGAGTTTTGGTGAATAAAATCATACAGGCGCTGGGTCCCCAGGGCGAAGGTGTAGGCCATCTTGTAGCGGTCGGTTACCTTGCGGGAACCGTCAATACAACCGGCTTCAAACATGTCCACATAGGAGTCGGCCAGCATCTCGGTATGAACTCCCAGGTGCTTGAGTCCGGCTTCAGCGATCATCTTGCCGATGGTATTGGGCAGGCCTCCGATACCCAGTTGAATACAGCACCCGTCTTTAATCTCCTTGATGATGTGGGAGGCGATGGCCTTATCCGTTTCCGAGGGAACCGCCGGTTTGATCTCGATAAGCGGAACCCCAGAGTTCTCTACGATATAATCAACCTCGGAGATATGGCACCTTTCCTCCCTGCCCAGGGCTACGGGCATTAACGGGTTTACTTCAACCAGGACCTTTTTGGAGTAGCTGACTATGGTACGGGCACTGTTGGCCTGGGGGCCAAAATTAAAGTAACCGTACTCGTCCATGGGGCAAACCTGCAGCATACCTACATCCGGGACTACGTGTCCTGTTTCGTAATAGCGGGAGCGTTCGTGAAAGGCTACCGGATTGAAGTTGCACAGGTTCCTGTCATGCAGCTTGCGCTCGTAGGCGCTGAAATGCCAGCTGCTGTAAATGAAGTGTTTGCGTTCCGGGTCCTGTTCCACACAGGCTATGGGCCTTTGGCTTGAGGCACCGCGGATGATGACATTGGTCAGCTCATCCTTGCGGGCTGCGAGGGCTTGATCAAGGAGTACTGGCTGGCCGTTAAAACTGCTCCAGTCAATCTGGTCCCCTGACTTGATAACCTTGACCGCTTCTTCCGCGCTTACTAGCTTTCGCTTGTACTCTTCCTGCAACGTCACTTGCTACACTCCTTTTTATAATTAATTCTAATTATACTAAATTTTTCGCTAAAACGACATATATCGCCGCATGTTATCTGCTGGATCCGAAATCCTACGGAAAGAAAAATAGAGTTGGCAACGTATACTAAACATAGGGGAATTATGTTGAGACAATTGTGAGGCAACGGGAAAAGTTTGTCCTTGTGGTCGAAGCTGTCCGATGCCGTAATTGAAAGAAGGAGAGGGGGTATGAAATTCATTAATATGTCAGCGGTTGTTTTGATGGTATTCTTGTCCTTTCTGCTGTTAACAGGTCTGGCAGTCGTTTTGGCAGTCAAAAAGCGAGAAGAGATTGAGAGGGAGGAAGGCGATGTGATTAAAAATATTTACGTTTACCTGGTCCTGTTTGCCACCTTGATGATGACCATCGGCGGCACCGTATCCGCCTTCATGGCCGTTGCCGACATTGTGGCTCCAACGCCGTACTACCAGACCTTTGAAGAATTTAAGCTGAACCACCGCGAGCTGAGACCGGGAGTTGATAATGAGACCCCGGCTCCGGAACTTTCCGAGGACGAATTAAGGGACAGATATAATGCCATAGTTGTGGGCGAGAGGAACCGACAGGTGGACAGAGCAAAGAACTCGCTCATCAAGAGCCTGGGATGGATTATTATCCCGCTGCCGGTGTTTATCTTCTTTCAAAAACGATTGACCAGCAAGGAGGAGTCGACCCGAGGTTAGGTTGGAGAAGTTCTTCCTTGCAGGAAAATGACACTAATGGCCATTTAAGTAAACAACCTGGTGCCCTACGCCGGGAGATATCCTCTACTATACTTGCTTCGGTGTTAAGAGGTGGATCGCATGTGTGGTTACAAACAGGTTCTGCAGAGCCTGCGCCGCCGACTCTGGGAGCTTAATGTGCAGGAAGAACGTTCCCATTACTGTCAGGCCTTGGAGAAAGTTCAGGCGGTTGCAGCCATGCTGAAGGAACGTTATAGAGTAAAGCAGGTTTACCTTTACGGTTCTCTGGCCTGGGGGAGATTCGACCGGTGTTCGGGAATTAATCTTGCTCTGGTGGGGTTTTCAGGTGATTACCGGAAGGCCCTGCGTGAAACTGAAGCTCTGGCATCGCCCATAAGGGTGAAACTGGAATGCCTGGAGAACTGCCATGAATCGATGCAGAAGAGGATTGTGACCCGGGGGGTGCTGTTATAGTAACCTGAAGTCTTAAGGGTCATATCCTGTTGGGGATGTAATGCCCGGCCTTGCATGCCCGGATGCCGTCCCAATCTCGGCACCGGGCTTTTCTATTTATTAATCCTGCAGCAAGTAATTCGGTAAATTAAGAGGAGTAAAAACTTATCCATTCGGCAAAACCTATATAAGTAGTTCAGCACGGTTTCTTCAGGATTGCCGGTTGGTCAAACCTGATTATCAAGCAAGGCGGAGAGATGTATGGCAGTCATTCAGACCCGGGGGTTGACCAAGTACTATGGAAAAAGCCGAGGGATTGAAAACCTCGATCTTATCGTAGAGGAGGGTGAGTTCTTCGGGTTTGTCGGCCCGAACGGAGCCGGGAAATCAACTACTATCCGCACCCTGCTCAACTTCATATATCCGAGCTCCGGTGAAGCCGCCATTTTCGGCATGGACTGCGTAAAAGAGAGCACGCGCATTAAGGCTGTTACCGGATATGTTCCGGGGGAGATTAATTACTACCGGGAGATTAAGGTGCGTGACCTTCTTAATTACGCCGCGAGCTTTTATGTAAGTATTGATCGTGCGTACCTGGAGCGGCTGTGTGAGGAATTTGAGATAGAGGTGGACAAGAAGATTGGCAGCCTTTCCCTGGGCAATAAGAAAAAGGTGGCTATTGCCCAGGCTTTGATGCACAAACCTCGTCTGCTCATACTCGATGAACCTGCCAACGGCCTGGACCCCCTTATCCAGAGCCGTCTTTTCTCGCGGCTGAAGGAAATAAACCAGGAGGGTACAACCGTTTTCCTGTCCAGTCACAACCTGTCGGAGGTACAGCGCCACTGCCATCGGGTAGGCTTCATCCGGGAGGGCAGGATCATCAAGGTGAACCGGGTTGACGAACTGTTGAGCAATGCCGGCCGCCGTGTAATTGTCAAGTCCAAGGATGATCTCACCGGGGGTCTTCAGGAACTGGGGATTAAAGAGGTTGAGGTTGCCGGTGACACTTATGTTTTTATCTTTGACGGGCCTATCGATCGCCTGCTGAAGACACTTGGCGGGTACTCCATCGATGATCTGCACATTGAAGAGCCGTCCCTGGAGGAGCAGTTTATGCACTATTATGAGCGGGAGGAGGAAGAGTCTTGAATATGAACGGGTTCGAAATCCGGCGTCTGCTGAAAGGACTTCTGACCTGGTCGGCGGTGGTAACACTGTTGCTGGTGCTCTTTATGGCCTTTTTCCCCTCCATGGCCGAGAGCGGACTGGCCGATTTGACGAAAGACAAGCTGGATGCTCTGCCGCCCGCAGTGTTGGAAGCCTTTGGCCTCACCGTGACCACCGATTTCTCGGATCTGCTTCAGTATTATGCCTATATTGCCCAGTATATTTTGATGGCCGCTGCCATTTATGCGTTGATACTGGGCACCTCGGCCCTGATCAAGGAGGAGTCGGAAGGCACCATCGAGTTTCTCTATGCCCGCCCGGTTTCCCGCCTGGAGATAGCAACCGGCAAGCTGATGTCCATCGTGACCATACTCTGGGCGTTCAACCTGATTACCTTTGCCGCCTCCGTCCTCCTGCTGCATGCGTTCCGGGATCCGGGGTATGAATACCTGCCCCTGACCCTCGCCATGTTCAGCGGTATGCTGGCAGCACAGATGGTTTTTCTGGCTGTAGGCTTTGCCCTTTCCGCGATACTCCCCCGCTCCGGCAACCCCGTCACTGTAGGGTTGGGGTTATTCTTTGTCACCTACCTCCTGGGGGCTATTGCCGCCGTCAATGAAAAGCTGCGGTGGCTAAAATACATGTCGCCTTTCCATTACGTCCAGCCCACGAGCGTTCTGGCCAATGAAGGGACTATCGAACAGGTATACCTTCATATAATGCTCTTGACTACCATAGCTGCCATTATATTCGCCTACTGGCGCTACCACCGCAAGGACCTCCTGGTTTGAAGGGAACGGATAAAGCGCCCGGCACTGACTTTCAGGCCCCTTCTCGAGCTCGAAGCGGAGGAGAGTCCTGTCGGTCACAGTTGCCGAAGCTCACTGCAGCACATTTGGTTCGACCTGGTTTGGCCCCTCTCCGGGGTGGCGCAGTTTGCTTAAGGCCGGGCCCTCGATAATGTCTCCTTCATAGGTAAAGCGGGAGCCATGACAGGGGCAGTCCCAGGAGCGTTCGGCTTCGTTCCAGGAGAGCTCGCATCCCATGTGGGTGCAGGTGATGTCCACCAGATGAAGTCTTCCTTGATCATCCCGGAATGCACCTGCCTTGTCACCGTCGATACTGACGATGCGGGCATCTCCCGGAGCCAAATCCTCCATATCCTCGGTCGGTTTGAGTTTCCCGGCCACCAGGTGCTTGGCTACGTCGATATTGGTCACCACGAAATTGACCGCCGAAGCGGTATTGAAGCGTGACGGGGTGTAGACATCTTTCCAGGGACTGTCGCCATGGGTTATCAGGTCTCTGATTATCGTGGCTGCCGCCGTACCGTTGGTCATGCCCCACTTGGCAAAGCCGGTGGCCACATACACATTGGGGTGTTTGGCGGTGAGATTGCCGACGTAGGGGACTCCGTCCAGGGTTATATAATCCTGGGTTGACCAGCGGTACTTCACCTCCCTCACTTCAAAGGTGTCGCGGGCAAATCGCAGCAGGTTGTCATAGTGAACGCCGGTATTCTTGGATTGGCCGGTCTTATGATCTTCTCCCCCCACCAATATAAGCTCCTCATCGCCCATGGGCTGGGAGCGCAGGGAGCGGGTGGGGTCTTCGGCCGATATAAACACGCCCTCCGGGAATTCTTCCGCTATGGTAACAGCGATGACGTACGAGCGACTGGGGTACATCCGGGCAAAGTACATCCCGCCTCCGTCGAAAAACGGGTAATGGGAAGCAATTACCGCCTTGGAAGCCGTAACCTTTTTGCCCTGGTTGGTTATCACCGCTACGGAATCTCCTTCTTCGATGTTGACGGCCCGGGTTTGCTCAAAGATGCGGCACGAATCGGGCAGCATTTTGGCCAGGGCCTTTAAATACTTGAGAGGGTGAAACCGGGCCTGACCGTCGAACCGTAAAGCGGCTTTGATACTGAAAGGCAGCGGAAGGTCATGCACCACCGAGGCCTTAATCCCCAAAGCGGAAGCCGTTTTTTCCTCATTCTTGATCTGCTGAACGTAGTTGTCAGACTGGGTGTAAACGTAAGCGGGGCACCAGGTAAAATCGCAGTCGATCTTCTTTTCCGCCACCGTATCGGCAATGAACCGTATCGCCTTCTCATTGGCCTCGGCATATTGGCGGGCCTTTTCCTGCCCCATTTGTGTGGTCAGCCGGTCATAAATCAGGGCATGCTGCGACGTTATTTTGGCAGTGGTGTGTCCGGTGGTTCCTTGGAGGATGCGGTCGGCTTCCAAAATAGCAACCTTTAAACCCTCACGGGCCAGAAGATAGGCACAGGTGATGCCGACAATTCCGCCGCCAATAACGGCCACGTCCGTATTGATGTTTTCTTTCAATTCCGGATAGTTCGTCTCCGGGGTTGATTTGATCCAGTAAGGGCTGGGCGGTTCGGTATATTTGAAGCTCTGCAAAATGTTAATCACCTCATCTGATTATTTATTGCCCAAACAGAGGAGCATGGTCTCCGCTCTCAACAATTGAATAATTCGACTCGATGATATTATGCCTAAAACGAGGAAAAATTAATTAACGCAAAACAATCATGAAGGAAAATTATGGACATGATGCCATAAAACCTAAACAGGAGGATTTCGATAACGGCGGATCATATCGCTGCGGTTAACCCAACCTCACTTGTAATCAATTAACTCGCCGGACAATAAGTGTTAGGCATGACCGTCATGCTTCAGGGAACAATAGAGATACCAAATCAGATAAGGAGGTGAAACGAATGGGCAGAGGCCAGAAGAGAAATCGCGTGCTTGTTCCTGAAGCATCCAGGGCATTGTATGATTTCAAATACCAGATAGCTCAGGAGCTTGGGGTTGGCAAAGAGATTCAAGGCGAGTACTGGGGTAACGTGCCTTCCCGCGATGCCGGTGCCGTTGGCGGCAACATGGTGCGGAAGATGATCGCCTTCGCCGAAAGTCAGTTGAGCAGCAACCCCGCGGCGATTACCAATCAGCCTTTAACTGGTAACACCAACGCCAAGAACCCGTCAGGACTGTAATCATAGCGGAATAATAAGTAAAAGGAACAAGCGGACTTCTTCAGTCCGCTTTTCTTTTTTTGAAATGCCAGCGCAGAACTTGGCGAGGGGGAAGTCCAACAATCTGACCGGTACCATAATTGGAGACGTACCCGCATGAGGTATAGCAGTAAAACGTAAAGAATCAACCGGCATCCGCTCCAAGTCTATAATATCCGGTAACCGGTGAGGTCAAGAGGCTCAGGACTGTTGGCCGGCCTGCGGAAATTACAGAATTGAATTATGTATTACATCTGTATATAATTAGTGTATTATCGGTGGTTTGCTGGTAAGACCATAAGAGATTCTACAGAATATGTAATGAGATGGAGGGGGAAATGTGTACAATAAGTGGCTGGATATGTATAAATCCAAGCTCAAGACGCTTGATGAAGCGGCGGCCATGATTAAGGATGGGGAAGAGGTTTACTGTGCGCTGGGAGGCGGCCAACCCTTCGGGATGTTTGAGGCTATTGGCCAGCGAATAAAGCGCGGCGAGCTTGCCAGGGTTGCGCTGTTTGCCGGCAACGTTATAGTACAGACAGCATTAACCGCTCCGGAAATACAGGATAGGGTCAACTTTGATACCCCGTTCGTCGGGCCTTACACCCGCGAGGGTACAAAGGCAGGTTTTTATACCTATTCACCCATAAAGTTGAGCGATATGGACACCGTTTCCGCACGGGGACTCCGCCGTGGGGATGTTTATATATTACGGGTCAGTCCCATGGACCGGCATGGATTCTTCAGTACCGGCATCAACGTGGACTACGGTTGGGGGATGGCCAAAACCAACCCCGAAAGGCGCCTGTTGATTGTTGAAGTGAATGAATACATGCCCAGAACTTACGGGGCCAATCACATACACATCACTGAGGCCGATGTGGTGGTGGAGCACCACGTACCCATGCCCTATGTACCCGATCTGCCGTTGACGGAGGTAGAGATCAGTATCGGCCAGCATATTGCGGAAATGGTTCCGGACGGCGCCACGATTCAACTGGGCATTGGCGGGATACCCAACGCGGTGGGCAAGTTCCTGAAGGATAAACGCGATTTAGGGGTACACAGCGAGATGCTTACCAACTGCATGCTGGAACTGTATAAAGAGGGGGTCATCACCTGCACCAGGAAGACTTTCATGCCTTACAAATGGATTGGGTCCTTTGCCTGGGGAAGCCAGGAACTGTACGACTTTATCCATGAAAACCCGATGATTGAGATGCATACCTGCGGCTTTGTAAACAATCCCTATATCATTGCCAAAAACGACAATATGATTTCGGTCAACTCCACCCTGCAGATCGACCTCACTGGACAGTGCGCGTCGGAAGCCATCGGACCTTATCAATTCTCCGGGGTCGGCGGGCAGGCTGACTTTGTCCAGGGGGCCTGGCTCTCTAAAGGCGGCAAGTCCTTTATCGCCACTCCTTCAACCACCAGGGGCAAGGACGGCAAACTGATTTCCAAGATAGTACCTCTGCTTGATTACGGCAGTTTTGTCAGCACCCCTCGCACCGAGACCCACTGGGTGGTTACCGAATACGGAGCCGTTCTGGTAAAGGGCCAGAGCATCAAAAAGCGGGCTGAATCGTTGATCTCCATTGCCCACCCCGATTTCCGGGACTGGCTCCGCTTCGAAGCCAAAAAACTGGGATTCCTGTCTTAAGAAATCCCGGCCCCGGCCCGAGCCGGGGAGAGAAAATGTTGGAAAACAGCAGTACAAAGGGAAGGCTCATGGGGCCAGCAGAGTCTTCCCTTTCTGTTTTTGTCTCAACCGATTTGCCGAAGCCGGCGTAAACGGTTCCCGCCCCCGGTAAAAAATCTCGCCCATTGATGTAAAATAAACTTGACATGATACGGCTCACCCTTTATACTGAATGTAAAGCTAGCTTTACTAAGCAAGGGTGGTGTTGGCATGGAAAACCGGTTAAGGGAACTGCGGGAAAGGGATTCCTTGACCCAGGAGGACCTGGCCGCGCGGGTGGGGGTATCGCGCCAGACCATTATTTCGCTGGAAAGAGGCAGATACAATCCTTCATTAATTCTGGCATATAAACTCGCCCGGGTATTCGGGTTAAGAATTGAGGACGTCTTTATTTTTGAAGATGGAAAGGGGGATGAATAAATGACAACAAAGACTCGCTTCATAATCGGTACGGTTTTTCAAGTGCTAATTCTGGGGCTGGGGATATATGCTCTGTTCATTGACAAGGTTGGACTGGGCATTGGTCTTATTGCTGCCACCCTGGCGGTGTTTGTGGTCCGCAGCAACAAAAACAGAAGGATTCAGGAAGAAGAGAGACGGGGAATGAACCCTTACGACGAAAGGGCTTCCTATATCAACGGAAAAGCTGCCTCTGCGGCTTGCAGCACCTTCCTCATTGTGAGCGGATTGTTTGTCCTGGTAGGCTCGATCCTCGGCCTGGAAGTCCTGGTCAACCCTTACAACACAATAGGATTTGCGATTGCCTTTCTGGTGCTCCTGCATACAGGTTTTTACTACTATTACAACAGTAAAGAATAGCCCAATAGGCCATGGGAGTCCGATCACAGGGTTAGTGCTGCCGGATGGAAAAGTCGCTGGCTTTGTTTGGGTTTTCCTTACGGATCAACTGCAATGAGCTTTAACTGTGAAGGACAACACCGTACCATTCCAGCCATAATGGGAGCGGCCGATCTTCTGCCGGGATTGGCATTCAACCCGACCGCACCGTAATTGATAACCGAGAAAAACTCCCCGGGTTCAACTGAATCCGGGGGTTTTTTTGACCGCAACCACAGGCTTCGCAGTAAGATGAAAAATGCGCCGAACGCGGGATGTAGACCCGACGCTGGGTAGGGGACGGTCTCAGATGATGAACCTCACGGCACTGCGATCCTCCTGAACAGAATGCCCGGTCGGGGATGGTCTCAGATAATGAACCACACGGCACTACGATCCTCCTGGTTGAACAGAATGTCCGGTCG
>JAKOVY010000110.1 GCA_029781825.1 Bacillota bacterium
CTCAACTTGCCGGCGTCGGGACCCATATCCATGTACATGGGATGCAGAAAGCCAGTCACTTCTGATTATGTGATTGGCTTTCTGCTTTCAATGGCCTGCTCTAATTGGCCATTGCTTATTTCCCCAGTAAGTTTTTCAGCACCTGGGCCATTTCCGCCCGCGTGGTGACACCGGTCGGATTTAGCCTGCCGCCGCTGCCGCCGGCAATCCCGGTTTGTACCACGAAGGCCATGGAGTCTTTTGCCCAGGGGGCGATTTGCCCGGCATCGCTGAAGTCGGAGAGCGTCCTTCTAGAACTGCCTGCAGGCATTTGACCAATTATCTTGAGGGTGTTGCAGAGAAGAGTGAACATCTCCTGCCGGGTGATCTCTTTACCCGGCAGGAACATATTACCGCCTGTGCCGCTGGTTATGCCCAGGCGTTTGGCTGCGGCCAGGTAGCCGGTGTACCAGGTCCTGCCCGCATCGGAGAAGTTATCGGTTGGATTGGTGTCAGGTGCTATACCGTAGGCTTTCATCAGCATGACGAATGAATTCGCTCCGGGTCAGTTTCGCTCCCGGGGCTGAACCTGCCGGCACCGGTGCCGGAGGTTATATCCCGCGCCGCGATAAAGCGTACTGCACCGGCATACCACGCACCTGCCGGCACGTCGCTGAAGCTAACCCTCTTATAGACCACCGCGTAGCGGCTGAAATGGGTGGTGGTGAAAGTAACTGTTCCCGTTACCGGGTCGTAGTGCCCGTTGGGTATGCAGACCGCATTGCCATTGCCGTCTATGTACCAGATGACGATGCTTTACGGATTGGCCAGTTCCTCAGCGGTGGGCTCATAGGGTATGGAGATGGTTACAGGTGCGTTGGGATTGTTCCAGTTGGCCGGTTCCCCGTCCAGGGTGATGGAAAGCTCAATCAGAGGTCTGTCACCGATGGCATCCCTTATATCCCCGGGCAGGGAGGATTTATCGCCCACACCGATGGTGATGGCGGCCTGTTTGCCTTCCGCACCGGGAATGCCGGCCATCATGTCGGCGGGCAGGGTGATGCTACCGGCACCGGTCCTGAAGGTCAGAGTGCCGCCGCCGGGGGTGGAGAGGTAGGCCACGGGGGTGCCCAGGGTGTAACTGCTGACGCCTGCTATGGAGGGCATGGTAATGATCTCGTGGCCGCCGCTGATAATACTGCTGCCCAGCTGCCCACTTATATTGACGGAAGCGTTATTCCTTTGATGAATTTATGGTGACGGGAAGTTTTTGGCTCCCCGAAACATCTGCACGGTAATCCGGTTGAGTGGGTGAGCGATCTCCGCCGCCGGAACTGCTGGAGGCTCGAGTGACAGTTATGGTGTAGGTTTCCGTATTACCGTTTTGCGCTGTAACAACGATGGTAATGATGTTATTTCCCACTGCGAGGTTGACGGGAGTTGAGGCCATACCGCTTGACACCGGTGTGCCGTTCACTGTTATGGTTGCGTTTGGGTCGCTGGCCGTGGGTGTCACGGTAAGGCTGGAAACGCTGTTGGCGACCGATGCGGTATAGGTAGTGTTGTTGCTGTCGAAGGCCGGATTAAGGGTACCCGGACTGATGACCAGCCCTGAGAGCGTTGTGTCACTGCTGAGTGCGGTGGTAAAGTTGTGGCTTGTATCAAGATCCATCGTCCTACCATCAATATCCTGAAATTCGGAGATGCTGACTCTATAATCTGTGTTGCTCTCAAGGTCAGAATAGGGGATTGTGTAGGTCCAATCATTCAGCCAGCTCCCGCCACCAGTCAGGACAGTATCGTTCAGCTTTACCGTCCCGTCTACGCTGTGTCCATATCTTTATTAAAGATGATGGTAAGGTTGCCGCTGGTCGCAGCGCCTGATCCGGAGGGAGCGACGCTTACTACAACCGGAGGCCAATCCCGATAGAGGACGCCGGCCGCCAAGCCGTGCCGCATCCGCCGCAGTCAACGGGGGGCTGCTTGCCCGATGCGTTGGGCTTCCAGTGGGTGCAGCTAACCTGCTCCGCCGTGGCAAAGGGCCTGCCTGCGCTCGTATACCGGGTTCTTCTCAAAATCGTAGGCGGGGTAGCTTTCCTAAAGCTGCTCGTCGTATTCAAGGTATACGGGAAACTCCCGGCCTCCCGCCCGGTATACCCTTATACAGCTGCTTCTGTTCAGGCCCAATCCAGGCACTTTACCTTCCGCAACCGGGGATATATAAACCCCTACGACGGCTTTTTGCGCCTTGTGTTTAAAAGTAAAATATTCCATAAATTTCTATTGTCCTGCAACGTTTGGGAGCGCACCCACCATTCATATACAGGTCGTAATGCTTGATTACCTCCAATACTTCCCGTTGGTGATTGGGTGAATCGGCATGAGAGACAAAGCATAAAGTGTACTGAACGGGAGGGAGTTTTGTGCCCAAGAAGCCAAGGCCCGACAGACTGGAGCAGATTTTGGGTGACATGTTGGAACTGCCAAAAGATCTGGTTTTGGATCTGCCGCGTCTGGTTGTTATTGGTCAACGGGAACTGTACCTGCAAAACCACAAAGGGATAATCGAGTATGGGGATTGCTGCATTAGGATCAACCTGAGCCGCGGACTCTTGGAGATAGAAGGCGAGGGTTTGGAGATAAAGCTTATTATGCCGGACGAGATTACCATTACCGGATTGATTAACAGCCTCCGTTTTGTCGAATGAGCCAAACCCGAGCCGCCGGAATATTGGGCCCGGTTGTGAAACAACGTATCCTATTTGTTTGGCGAGGAGGAAGCATAATGAGTTTTAGCCGTTGGTTGGACTACCTGGGGGGAGTTATAACCGTACGGGTGCGCGGTCCTTATCCCGAAAAAATAATAAACCTGGCCCTTTCCCGGGGATTGTTCCTCTCCGATGTCAAGCGGGATGGCCAGGATGTCTATTTCAGTGTGCGTAGAAGCGGTTATAAGCCGTTGGCAGGCATCGCGGAAAAATTCGGCTATGAGGTGGAGGTATTAAGCCGCAAAGGGCTTCCTTATTACCGCCGTGCTTTGCGGCGACGATGGATGATGTTAATCGGGGCTTTGGTGTTTGTTCTGATGTTGTACATACTGTCCTCGTTTGTATGGTTTTTGGAGGTCAGGGGGACGAACAATGTTACGACGGAAGCAGTAATCCGGAGTGCCGCCAACTTTGGTCTCCAACGCTACGCTTTTAAAGGGAGTCTGAACAAGACGCTCATCGAAGAGGGCATTCTAAGGGAAATCCCGGAACTGTCGTATGTACAGGTGACTATCAAAGGGGTAAAAGCCACGATCAAGGTGGTGGAGAAGGTGCTGCCCGGAGAGCAGATTACCGGTCCCTGCAACCTGGTAGCCAAAAGAGGTGGGATTGTGGAGGAGGTAATGGTTCTGGACGGAACCGCAATGGTTCAGAAAGGGGACACGGTCGGAACGGGTAATATCCTCATTTCGGGAACAATTATACCGCAGGGAGAGTACCCGGATGATATGGTGCCTCCCCCCCGGCTGGTCAGAGCCCGGGGTGTGGTTAAGGCCCGGGTTTGGTATGAAGGGTACGGGGAGCATCCGCTGCTGGAAGAAAAGACTGTTCCTACCGGCGCCTCAACCGAGGGCATCAGTCTGGAGACTCCCTGGGGTAAATGGAGTATCAAACGACCAAAGAAGGCTTTCACCTCCTTCGAGGTTCAAAAATCCGGCCGTGCTATAAATACGCCCTGGGGCAGGATATCCTGGAATCGGGAAACGTTTTTGGAAACCAGGGTCCAAACCAACGAATTTACTCCGGAGGAGGCTTTGGAGATGGCCCGGCAGGAGGCCTTGGCCAACCTCAGGGAGGAGATAAAAGGAGCGGAAAAGATACTGAGCACCAAAACCAGGCTGATTTCATCACCCAGCGATAATATAATACGTATAAAAGCCGAGGCCGAGGTGCTCGAGGATATCTGCCGTCCCGAGCCGCTCAATCTGGAGGAGGAACTGCCGCGCTAAGTTTTCGAGCCTTGAAACGGTTTCGCCCATCTCCGGGAAACTTACAACCGCACAGCAACTGCCGGCGAATCCGCCCGTCGGTACCCGGGCAAAACACCGTCCTGGAGGGATGTGGGTCAATGGAGGAGAACACTTGAGGAGGCAGGTAAAAACGGGAACTGTGTTATCTACAAAAGAACGTACCGGTATGCGCATCCGGGTCATGACGGATAACTTCTGCCTGCCACAATGCGGACACCCTCATTTTAAATGTGTTATAATACTCACGTTATAATCAACCATTTGGTAGGAGGTCTGATGATTGCCGGAAAAAGAGACGTGGGTTAGTATACCAAACAACCTGGATGCTGCGATATTTTTTGGTTCTCAAGACAGCAACTTTAAACATCTGGCACAGCTCTGCAGGGCAGAATTGTCGGCCCGGGGCGGGGAAATCCACATCCGCGGAGAAGAGGATGCAGTAAACGAAGCCGAGGCTTTGATTTATGCCCTGCTGGATATTATTAAGAACGAAAAGCAGCTAACCCCGGCGGATATTAGTTACGCTGCTGACGTAACCCGAAAAGGTCTGTCGATAAAACACCAGGACATCGTTTCCGGAACTATCTTGACCACCGCCCGCGGTAAATCGATTAAGGCCAAGACTCTCGGACAGAAGAAGTATGTCCAGGCGATGGCCGATAATGACATCGTCTTTGCCATTGGACCGGCCGGGACCGGAAAGACTTATCTGGCGGTGGTAATGGCGGTAAGAGCCCTGCGCAACAAAGAGGTTCAGCGTATAATCCTGGTAAGACCTGCAGTAGAAGCCGGTGAAAAGCTGGGTTTCCTGCCCGGAGATTTTATCGAGAAGGTGAATCCCTACCTGCGTCCTCTTTACGATGGCCTCTTTGATATTCTGGGGCTGGAGGTAACTCAGAAATACATGGAAAAGAACATTATTGAAGTGGCTCCCCTGGCATATATGCGGGGACGCACCCTCAATGATGCGTTTATTATCCTGGATGAAGCTCAGAATACCACGCCTCAACAGATGAAGATGTTTTTGACCCGTTTGGGGTTTGGTTCCCGGGCGGTCATTACCGGAGACGTGACTCAGGTTGACCTGCCCAAGGAAGATTTTTCCGGATTAATAGAGATACAGAAGATTCTAAAAGGCATCGAAGGGATATCTTTTAACTATCTCAACCGGGAGGATGTAGTCAGGCATCCGCTGGTGCAGAGGATAATTGACGCCTATGAAGAATACGAAGCAGCAGGATCGGAATACAGTCGGATGAGGGATTGATTCCTTATGATATCGTTTTCTTTTCTGCGCGACTACCTGCGAAAAACAATATTCAGTACGATGGGACGCCAGGTCTTCATTTACTTGGGCTTTTTTCTTCTGGTGCTCTTTGTTGTTTCCAGCAACTTTATGGGTACCCAGGTGGACCTTAAACCGGGTCAGATCAGCCCTCGAAACATAAGGTCTCCTCACACAGCCATCATTACCGATGAGGCTCGGACCAGGGAATTACAGGAAAAAGCGGCTCAACAGGTGCGCAAGGTATATCGGGAGGACCGGGAAGCACAGGCCAAAGCCGAGCAGGAAGTCAACGGTTTTCTGGCCGAGGTTAACAAGATCAGGCAAAACGAGGCATTGACCCGGGCGGAAAAGATAAATCAGCTGCAGGTTCTCGTATCAGGTCTCATCGATACGTACGACCTGGAAGGTTATAAGGCATCCGAACTGGCAACCTATCTGGCCGATGCCAGCGAAGATGACATGGTAAGTGTTAAAGAGGGTACATTGATTACCCTCGACCGCCTGATGAGCCAGCCGATCACGGAGGAAGCACTCCCCACAGTAGCTGCTCAGGTAAAGGATCGGGCGGCGATGCTGTCCTATCTGCCCCAGGCCCGAAATGTGGTAGAAGTAATGACCGTTATGGCCTTGAAGCCGAATCTCATCTACGACGCTGCCGCTACCGAGGAAGCGATTGAAGAAGCCGTGAAACAGGTCCTGCCGGTGCAGCGGACCATTCAGCAGGGGCAGATGATAATCCGCGAAGGGGATCCGGTTACCCAGGAACATATAGACATTCTTAAACAGCTCGGAGTGCAGCGTTCCGCCAGCCTGGGAGTGACCCTGGGCGGGGTTGCTTTGTTCGTGGCTATGGTATTCATGCTGACCATTGCCTACATGAGGATGTATCACCGCGATATTATAAAGCAGGGTCGGCTGATGATGCTGCTGGGGTTGATCTTTGTTTTGATAGTTGCCATTGCCAAGGGGATAATGGTTATTAAAATCGGAGACAGGCCGGAGATCAACGCCCTGGTTGGTTATCTCATCCCGGTATCGGCTGGTTCCATGCTGGTAGCAATACTCTTAAATCAGCAGGTTGCTTATCTCTTTACCTTTGTGGCAGCCATTTTTGTGGGGATGCTCAGCCAGGGAACCCCGGTTCCATTTGTAGTCAATGCTTTTGTGAGCGGTGCTTTCGGGGTTTTATGGGTGAGCCGGTTAAACCAGACCGGCGATCTGGCCCGATCAGGCCTTTATATTGCCGGGGTTAATATCCTGACGATTATTACCATGTCAATGCTGTATACCGGCATGACCGGCACCATGATTCTGACGGGCATCTTTTTTGGGATCCTGAACGGTTTTTTGTCAGCCATCCTGACCATAGGGCTGCTGCCGTATTTGGAAACTGTTTTCTCGATAACCAGCATGGTAAAACTGCTCGAATTGTCAAATCCTAATCAGGAGCTGATGAGGAAACTGCTGGTTGAAGCTCCGGGAACCTATCACCACAGCATAATGGTCGGCAATCTGGCCGAATCAGCCGCTGAACGAATCGGAGCGCATCCGCTGACTGTCAGGGTAGGGGCTTATTACCATGATATCGGCAAGCTGAAAAGACCCTACTTTTTTGTGGAAAACCAGGTGGGCAGCGACAACCCCCACGAGAAAATCGCTCCCAGTTTGAGTGCCCTGATTATCACTTCACATATCAAAGACGGAGTGGAAATGGCGCGTGAGAAAAGGCTGCCGCCTCAAATAATAGATTTCATCGAACAGCACCACGGTGACAGCCTGGTTAAGTACTTTTACAGCCGGGCGCTGGAGGAGGACAGGGAAGGCAATGTAAATCAGGAGACTTTCCGCTACGAAGGACCCAAACCGCAAACCAAGGAAGTGGCTCTGGTGATGCTTGCCGACTCGGTTGAGGCTGCGGTTCGTTCCCTGCAGGATCCGACCCCGGGAAGGATAGAGGGTATGGTTCGCCGGATAATCAAAGAAAAGCTTAATGACGGTCAGCTGGAGGAATGCGACCTTACCTTCCGCGATTTGAACATAATCGCCGAAAGCTTTTCCAAGGTACTGACCGGAATATATCACAACCGCATCGAGTACCCGGAAACGCTGGCGAGGGAATTTGAAGGGAAGAAGGGTGAACATGATAGTGGCGGTAATTAATCAGCAAACCGCATGTGAGTGGGATGATGCTTACGAACGGCTCATCCACCGGGCTGTTGACGAAGTGGGCAAGGTGTGCCAACTGGCACCGGATAGTGAGGTCAACGTGGTCATTGTGGATGCCGATGAGATAAAGGAGTTAAATCGTGTTTATCGGGGTGAGGACAAGGTAACTGATGTCCTCTCCTTTGGCATGATGGAAAAGCACGAGGATGAACCCGAGTATGAGGTTCCCGAACCCGACAATATGTTGGGGGATATCGTAATATGTATGGAGAAAGTTCTAGCCCAGGCGCAGGAGTACGGCCACAGTCCGGAAAGAGAATTGGCCTACCTGACTGTACACGGGATGCTGCATCTCCTGGGGTACGATCATGAAGATGAGAGTGAACGGTCTTTGATGCGTTCCATGGAAGACAAGCTCATGGAAGGATTGAGCCTTCAGCGGTGAAGTCGCGAAGTTTTTGGGACAGCTTACACGATGCTGCTTGCGGTGTAGTTGACGCTTTGGCGTCCCAGCGTAACATGAAGATACACCTGATTGCCGCCATCCTGGTAGTCGCAGCCGGATTGTTTCTGGGGTTGAACCGGCTGGAGTGGTCGGTGATCATCCTGACTGTTACCGCAGTTTGGACGGCGGAGATCATGAACACATCGCTGGAGAAGGTGGTCGATTTGTTGAGCCCCCAGTATGATGCAGTGGCGGGCCAGGCCAAGAACCTGGGTGCGGGGGCTGTGCTGGTTACTGCGTTGGGCGCGATATTGGTGGGGATTATGATCTTCGGCCCCCGGGTAATACACTGGTTGGAGGGATTTTCCCAGTGACAGATCTTGAATTATTGAGAATTGCTCAGGAAGCCAGGGAACATGCATACGTACCGTATTCCGGGTTTAGGGTCGGAGCAGCTCTCTTGGACAGGAGCGGCCGGGTTTTGTCCGGATGCAATGTGGAAAATGCCTCTTATGGACTGACGATATGTGCGGAGAGGGTAGCCGTTTTCAAGGCTATATCGGAGGGTCATAGCCAGTTCAGCAGGCTTTTGATAACCGGCGGTGAGGAAATCATCACTCCTTGTGGGGCCTGCCGACAGGTTTTGGCTGAATTTGCGCCCGACCTGATTGTGATCTGCGCTTCTGATTCCGGCATGATGGTACAGTATGATCTGAAAGAATTACTCCCCCAGGCTTTTGCTCTGCAGCAGAGGGAGGCTTAGATGGCTACCAAATCAGGGTTTGTCAGTATAGTCGGGCGTCCCAATGTCGGCAAGTCCACTCTGCTTAACAGCATAATTGGCCGGAAAGTGGCTATTGTCTCCGATAAACCACAGACAACCCGCAACCGGATACAGGGGATTTATACCACTGACAGGGGACAGGTTATTTTTATTGACACGCCGGGTATCCACAAGCCCAAACACCGGCTGGGTGAGTATATGGCGGATGTTACCTCCCGCGCTTTGCGGGAGGTGGACGTGATACTGTATGTGGTGGACGCGTCCGTACCCCCTGGTGTGGGGGAGGATTATATCATCAATAACCTGGTTAAACTTGAAACTACTGTTTTCCTGGTGCCCAATAAAATTGACCTGGTTGGTGAGAGTCAGGTTATGAACCTGATCCAGCAGTTGGGGACCAAGATGAAATTTGCAGAAGTGATTCCGGTTTCTGCCGCTATGAACCGCAACCTCGATCGATTGATAGATGTATTGTTTGACTACCTGCCGGAAGGCCCCCTGTATTATCCGGAAGGTGAGTATACCGATCAGCCGGAACGCTTTATCATAGCCGAGTTAATAAGAGAGAAAGCCCTCCACCTCACCCGGGAGGAGGTACCGCATTCACTGGCGGTGGAGATTGAGGATTTTGAACCCCGTCCCAATTTGATATTTGTACGGGCCACCATCTACACGGAGAGAGAATCCCAGAAGGGAATTGTCATCGGCAAGAACGGTTCCATGCTCAAGAAGATTGGGCAGATGGCCCGGCAGGATATCGAGAATCTCCTGGGGAGCCAGGTGTATTTGGAGCTTTGGGTCAAAGTCAAGAAGGACTGGAGGAACAACGAGGTACAGCTCAGGAATTTGGGATACAGGTTTTGAGGAGGGTACTTTTTGGATATCGCGCGGGTCATTGATTCTACCCTGCTGAAAGCAGATGCCACCCGGGAGGATATCATTAATCTTTGCCGCGAAGCTGTGGAGTTGAGTTTCGCGGCGGTTTGTGTCAACCCGGTGAGGCTGGAAACGGCTGTATCAGCCTTGATGGGTTCCAAGGTGGCGCCCTGTACTGTAATCGCTTTTCCTTTGGGAGCGGTGAGTCCCGAGGACAAGGTCCGGGAAGCGGGAAGGGTTCTGGAGATTGGTGCCCGGGAGATTGATATGGTGGTCAATATTGGGGCTGTTAAAGACGGGGACTGGGCAATCGTGGCCGAGGAGATACGCCGGGTTGGCAGGAAGGTGGAGGATGCGGGAGGTATCCTCAAGGTCATTGTGGAAACGGCTCTGCTGACCCGGCAGGAACTGGCGCAGGTTTGTTACATAGCCAGGGACGAGGGCGCGGACTACATCAAGACCTCCACCGGCTTCAGCACCAGGGGGGTCAGCCTGGAGGATGTGCGGCTGATCAAGGGGTTTGTCGGTGATGACATGAAGATAAAGGCCTCGGGAGGCATCAGGGATTACCGGTTTGCCGTCCAACTGCTTGAGGCCGGGGCCAACCGCTTGGGAGCAAGCAGTGCCCGAAACCTGTTAAAGGCCCAGTAATTAGGACTGTAAGCGGATAAGATAATTCACCTGCCGAATATCGACCGGGCTTCAGGGCCGAGGAATAGAATTGCCAACCTTACTGCATAACTAGGGTTATGATGAGGTTGGTTCTGCTTACAATAACGGTGGCAGCTGCCTCCATCGCCCTTGTTGTCAATGGTTTGGTTTCTTATCGCACTCCGCTGGTGGCCGCGATCGCGGATCGTTACGGAGCGGCTGTTGCCGATTTGGCACCGTTGGAGGTCATCCATCCGGGAGGTTTGCGGGATGGGATCCTGACCGCGGAACACCGAAAGCAGTTGGCGGAGGGCGGCTGGGTTGGGCTGAATTGGAGAGAACTGCCGCATTATGAACAAAAACCGGGGGCACTGGCGATACTGGCCGTGACTCCGGATGCTTTCAATTATGAGGAAATAGTCGGCCGGTGCCTGGAAAAGCAGATCAAGGTGGTGGTGGAGAGTTCGGGAATGGATGCCTGGCACTCCACAGCCGAAGGGGCGGTCGCTCTGAAGAACCTGACCTCCGAGGCTCTGCGGGTGGTTGTTTTCGATGGCGGCCATCACTTGCCTACCCTGGGTTTACAGCCGGATCTGCTGATAGTACCCGTAACTATGGGCTATATCGCCCACGGTCATACCCGGGATGCCGTGAGGGTACAGGACCTGCTGGCTATAATTGAGCGCGAGCAGATTGGATGCCCGGTAGTAGCCGTTCCCCGCTGGGGACTGGTGAAAACAACCGCGTCCATGAACCGGATTGTCATCAAAGCCCTGGCTTTGGTGGCGACCGGGGACGCAAGGCACTGCCAGGAGGGAGAAGTTCTTGGATCCCACTGCACCAGGTACAGAAAGGCATCATTCCTGTATGTTAATCACTTCCACAAACTGGACTGGGGTTGGCTGGAGTCCGCCGCTGCGGGCCATATCAAGCTAGTATACCTGGCGTTCAATTACGACTTGGTCAGCCGGGATCAAATGGAAGAGGTCATCCAGAGAATCAAACGGTCAGGGCTACGGGTGGAGCTGGCCAATGAGCCCCTTCATGTAGCCGGGATTATCGTCCGGGGAGGCATAAGATGTATCAGCGCACGGATGCCCTGGTACTGAAGTCATTTGATTTGAGAGAGGCTGACCAGATCCTCACCATTTTTTCTCGGGAGTTGGGGAAAATACCGGTAGTGGCCAAAGGGGTGAAAAAGCCCCAGAGTACGCTGCGCGGACTGGTGCAGCCTTTCTGCTATTCCCACTTTTTTATGACCCGTTCCGGAGAGATGTACCTGATTACCCAGGGTCGGATTAATGAGTTTTTTGGTAATATCCGTGAAGACCTGGAGAAGACCCTGCAGGCGGTATACATCCTGGAGCTGCTGGACAAGAGCACGGTGGAGCGGGATCCCAACCCGCCCCTGCTCGATCTCGCTCTCCAGGTCTTGCATTATATGAATGGCAACCCGGCATCTTCAATATATCTGCGGCTTTTTGAGGTAAAGCTGCTCGGGCTGGTCGGTTTTGCTCCCATGCTCAACCGCTGCTGTAACTGCCGCCAGACCGATAACCTCAGCTACTTTAGCCCGGGCGGGGGAGGCGCGCTTTGCGGTGATTGTGCCTCGACGGTTGGGGGGAAGCGAGTAATGCCGGCCACCCTGGCCGCACTGCGCACCCTGCAGCAAAGCGGGTTGAAGATAATTCCCCGCATGCGTCTTTCCTCTGCGGTGTTGGAGCAGATGGAGAAGGTAATGGAGGATTACCTGGAATTATATCTGGAAAAAAAGCTGAACCTCAAGGAGGTCATGAAAACCCTCAAAAAGCCCTGAAAAGGGCGTCCGAACGGCGAGCATTCTGCGTACTTAGCACCTTCGCCGGTTTGCGGTTCGCTCCAGAGTTCCTCGCCTACATCCCTGCGGCTCGTTTTTCTTTGGGCGGGACAGCCGGCATACGCGGCATCCATGCCGCAATGCCGGTATTTCGCCATCCGTGGCGAAATAGTCCCGCCCTGGATTCAGAAAAACTTCGCCGGGGGATGTAACGGCTCGTCACAAAGTCGCTCACTCTGCAAACCGGCGCAGGTATCAAAGGACCGCTGGCTTCTTGCGTACTTAGCACCTGCGCCGGCTTGCGGTTCGCTCCGGAGTTCCTCGCCTGCATCCCTGCGGCTCGTCACGGCCTTTCCCAGGCAATTGACAATTAATCTTCGCCGTTGCTAAACTTTAACTAAAATTCATACCTGCGATGAAAGAGGAAGTAGACGTGGAGCACCTTCTTGAAGAGAGCCGGGAGGGGTGGGAACCCGGTAGAAGGACCAGGTTGAAGGGCACTCTGGAGCAGCGGGAGGAAAGCCTGAAAAGGTTAGTAAAACCCGATTTAAGAGAGGGCGTCACGCCAATCAGGGTGGAACCGCGGGCCAAGCTCGTCCCTGCTATGGGGACGAGCTTATTAGTTATGGGGAAGAATTAATTATAAAGCGGACGGCGCTTTCAGATGGGAAGAACTTATTTCCAATATTTCTTACAGGGAGGAATTTGAATTGGCGTTAACATTTCAAGAGGTAATTCTAACCCTGGAAAAATACTGGGGAGAAAAGGGGTGTATTATTCAGCAGCCCTATGATGTGGAAAAAGGTGCGGGAACTATGAACCCGGCAACCTTTCTGCGCGCTTTGGGGCCCGAACCCTGGAACGTGGCCTATGTCGAACCGTCTCGGCGTCCGACCGACGGCCGTTACGGGGAGAACCCCAATCGCCTGCAGCACTACTACCAGTATCAGGTGATCCTGAAACCGTCACCGGATGATGTCCTGGAACTGTACCTGGACAGTCTGCGCCGATTAGGGATTGAACCGGAAAAGCACGATATCAGACTGGTGGAGGACAACTGGGAATCTCCCACCCTCGGTGCCTGGGGCCTGGGCTGGGAGGTTTGGCTGGACGGGATGGAGGTGACCCAGTTCACCTACTTCCAGCAGTGCGGAGGGTTTGATTGTTACCCCGTATGTGCGGAAATTACTTATGGTATTGAAAGGCTGGCCATGTATATACAAAACAAGGAGAGCGTTTTCGACATCGAGTGGATTGAAGGAATAACCTACGGTGATATTCACCACCAGGGTGAGGTAGACTACTCACACTACAACTTCAATGTAGCCGATGTTGAGACTCTCTTGACCATGTTCCAACTGAGTGAACGGGAGGCCTTGCGGGTATTGGAAAAGCGATTGGTACAGCCGGCATATGACTACGTATTGAAGTGTTCCCACCTGTTCAACCTCCTGGATGCAAGGGGTGCCATCAGCGTTACCGAAAGAACTGCCTATATCGGCAGGATTCGCAACCTGGCCCGGTCTGTGGCCAGCGAATACCTGGCACAGCGTGAGAGGCTGGGTTATCCCCTGCTGAAGGATGCGGCTCAGAGGGAACGGCTGGGATTGGACAAAGGGGGGAAAATCGGTGAGTAAGGAACTGCTGCTGGAGATTGGGACCGAGGAAATGCCGGCTTTGCTTTTGCCGGGTGCAATTGATGATTTAAGGAAGCTGGCGGAATCGGAGTTGAATACAGCCCGGTTATCATATGAAAACCTGCGCATCGGGAGTACGCCCCGGCGTCTGACCCTTATGGTAGAAGGGCTTTCTGAGAAACAGGCAGAATCTGTGCGCGAGGTAAGGGGCCCCAGAGCCGACAAGGCCTTTGACGCTGAAGGCCGACCGACCAAGGCGGTTCAGGGCTTTGCCCGCAGCCAGGGGGTTTCCCTGGACGAACTGGTTACCCGGGAAGTTGGCGGACACACCTACATCTTTGCTTCCATAAGAGAAGAGGGGCAGCCAACTATTCAGGTCCTGCCGGATGTGCTGCGCCGGATCATAACCGGGATGCCGTTTCCCCGGTCCATGCGTTGGGGTTATTCCGAGATCCGGTTTATACGGCCAATACGCTGGATAGTAGCACTTTTCGACGGTGAAGTGATACCGCTGGAAATTGAGAATGTCACCTCCGGGGACTTAACTTATGGACACCGTTTTCTTCATCCGGAGGCCATCAAGGTTAGCGGGATTGATGATTATATCGAAAAGCTGCGCCAGGCTTACGTTATAGTTGATGTTCAGGAACGCCGGGAGTGGATTTGGGAACAGGTAAGAAGAGTAGCCGAAAACCAGGGGGGAACGGTCTTGGAGGACGACGAGCTCCTGGAGGAGGTAACCTTCCTGGTGGAGTACCCGACTGCTTTTGCCGGAACTTTTTCCTCCGACTACTTAAACATACCCCCGGAGGTCCTGGTTACCACCATGAAGGAGCACCAGCGGTATTTTCCGGTTGTCGATAATCAGGGAAAACTAATGCCGGTGTTCATCGGGGTGCGAAACGGAACCAGTGACAATATTCAAGTGGTGGCTGAGGGCAATCAGCGGGTGCTGAAGGCCCGCCTTGAAGATGCGTACTTCTTTTATCGGGAGGATACGAAAGAACCTCTGGAGAGCAAAGTCAAGCTCCTGGACAATGTGATTTACCAGGCCAGGCTGGGAACCATCGGGGAGAAGACCCGGCGTTTGCAGAACCTCTCCGTATTTATTGCGGGGGAGCTTGGGTTTGAGCAGATAGAACAGACGAACCGGGCGGCACTGCTGTGCAAAGCCGACCTGGAGACCAGCATGGTTTATGAATTCCCTGAGCTGCAGGGGATCATGGGGCGCAACTATGCCCTCCTGGACGGTGAGGACCCGGTCGTAGCCCAGGCTATCTTTGAACATTACCTCCCTCGCTTTGCCGGGGATGAACTGCCGGTTACACCTCCGGGGATCGCCCTTTCCCTGGCGGAGAAGTTCGACAACCTGGTGGGTAACTTTGCCATCGGGGTGCGACCAACCGGATCCCAGGACCCCTATGCCCTGCGCCGGCAGGCCTTGGGAATCGTGGCTATAATTCTGAGCTCCAAGCTGGAACTGGATCTGGAACAGGTTATCCGCAGGTCATACCGTGAATTTACGGCCCGCCTTGACCTCGACGAGGAGGAGACGGTAAGTTCGGTTATGGATTTCATCCGTCTCCGACTGCGGGGTGTACTGCAGGACGAGGGAATACCATATGATATCCTAGATGCGGTTATAAATCTGGACACCTCCCAGCTGTTGCTGATAAGCGAGAGGGCCCGGGCTTTGACAGAAATTAAGGAACAGGCCTATTTTGAGGACTTGATGGTAGCCTTCAATCGTCCTTTCAACCTTTCCCGGAAGGAGGGGGGCCGACTTGTTCGACCGGAGCTGTTCGAGGACCAGGCCGAACAGGAGCTGTACGAAGCAACTGCAAGGTTGAATCAGGAGCTGCCGGGTTATCTTAACCGGCGGGAGTACTCCGCTTATTGCGAAAAGCTGGCGGCGATGAGGCCTTGCCTGGATAAATTCTTTGATCGCGTAATGGTTATGGTTGAAGACGACCAAATTCGGGAAAACCGTCTGGCGCTCTTGAAACAGGTAGTGCAAATGTTCCTCAATTTTGCCGACTTCTCCAAACTGGTGGTTTGAAATCCTTTGACATTAACTGAGGGATTACTTAATCTATATAGTGTATATGATTAACCCTATTTTGGAGTAAAAAGTATAGCATATTGAGGTGGGGCGATGTTCGACCTGAGTCAGCGGCAGGAGCAGATAATCGAGATTGTGAGAAAACACGGGCCGATTACCGGAGAGAAGATTGCTGATTTGCTGTACGTTACTCGAGCGGCTCTACGTCCTGATTTGGCGATTTTAACCATGTCGGGGTACCTGGAAGCCAAACCGCGTGTCGGGTACACCTATAAGAGTGAAGGTTTTCACAATGCCATCCGCCGTATTCTAAACCAGTACCGAGTGGGGGATGTTAAGTCCCTGCCGGTCGTCATCCCGGAGACAGCAAGCATCTATGACGGCATCGTCACTCTGTTCACCGAAGACGCGGGGACTATTTATGTGGTTGACAAGGATAATTACCTGGCAGGAGTTGTATCCCGGAAGGACTTTTTGAAAACCGCTTTGGGGCAGACTGATCTGTTCAAGGTCCCGGTAAGCGTAATCATGACCAGAATGCCCAATGTCATCACCTGTACGCCGGACGATAAGGTGGTTGATGCCGCCAGAAAAATTGTGACCCACGAGATTGACAGTCTGCCGGTGGTCAAGGTATTTGTTGACGACCGGGGAGATGAGAAGCTGGAGGTAGTTGGCCGCATCACCAAGACCAATATCGCACGACTGTTTCTGGACCTCGCTTATAAGAATACTAAGGAGGTTTGATTGTTGACCGACGTCATTCCTGGTATTTACATAATCTCCGACTCGATTGGAGAAACCGCGGAGATGGTGGTAAGGGCAGCCACCAGTCAATTTGACTCAGGCAAAATCGAGATTAGAAGGATACCGAATGTTGGTGATACAGATACTATAGACAGGGTTGTGGAACAGGCTCATGAGAGCAGGGCTATGATCGCCTTTACCCTGGTGCTGCCGGAACTCAAAGATTATCTGCTGCAAAAAGCAGCCGAAGCCGGGGTTATTACTGTCGATATTTTATCTCCGATAATAGACGCCGTCGAGCGCTCTACCGGGCTGAAACCTCACCGAGAACCCGGTATTCTGCGCAAGGTTGACGAGATCTATTTCCGCCGGGTGGAAGCCATTGAATTTGCGGTCAGGTACGATGACGGCAAGGACCCCCGCGGGATAAAGCTGGCCGACATCGTGCTGGTCGGGGTTTCACGCACTTCCAAGACCCCGGTTTCGATGTACCTGGCACACAAACGGCTCAAGGTCGCCAACGTACCTCTCGTACCCGAGGTTACACCGCCCGAGGAACTGTTCCAGGTGGAGAAGGGCAGGCTAATTGGGTTAACCATAGATCCCCAGCAGCTTCTGTCCATACGTAAAGAAAGGCTTAAGAGCCTGGGATTGATGGCAGACGCCAATTATGCCAATGAAAGCAGAATTCTTCAGGAGATGGAGTTCGCTCAAAAAATAATGCGCCGACTGGGATGTCCGGTAATTGATGTTACCAACCGGGCAGTGGAGGAGACGTCCAGTAAAATACTCGAAATCTACTATAGGGGGTTAAGTCATGTCTAAGAAGTATGTCTTCCTGTTTGATGAGGGCGGCGGTTTGAGCAAGGAACTGCTAGGAGGAAAAGGAGCAAATCTGGCGGAGATGACCAGGATCGGTCTGCCGGTTCCCCCTGGATTTACTATCAGTACCGAGGCCTGCAATGAGTATTATCGCAGCGGCAACCAACTGCCCGCCGGATTGATGGATGAGGTCCAGGCGGCACTGAAGAAGATAGAGGAAAAAACCGGAAAGAAGTTCGGCGACCGCGATAACCCGCTGCTGGTTTCAGTGAGATCCGGTGCCGCTATTTCCATGCCGGGGATGATGGATACCATTCTTAACCTGGGATTGAACGACGAAGCGGTTGAAGGTTTGGCCAATCTGACCGGTGACAAACGGTTTGCCCGGGACTGTTACCGCCGGTTCATCCAGATGTTCAGCAATGTGGTCCTGGATGTCGAACATGGATCGTTTGATGCGGTAATGGAGCGCTACAAGAAGCGGCTGAACCTCCAATTTGACTATGAGATCCCTGAGGACAAACTGCTGGATATAATCAATGAGTTTAAGGAGATTGTGACCCGTGCCACCGGTCGTGAGTTCCCGCAGGATGTGCAGGAACAGCTGGAGATGGCAATAATTGCAGTATTCAAGAGCTGGAACACCCCGAGAGCCAAAGTATACCGCAAAGCCAACAAGATCTCCGATGATCTGGGCACAGCGGTCAACGTCCAGTCCATGGCCTTCGGCAACATGGGTGCCGATTCCGGTACCGGTGTGGCCTTTACCCGCAACCCGTCGACCGGTGAGCGCGAGCTTTACGGGGAGTTTTTGGTAAACGCCCAGGGAGAAGATGTTGTGGCCGGTATTCGCACTCCGTTCCCCATCGCCAAGCTTAAAGAGGAACTGCCCGAGATATATGAACAATTTGTACAGATCTGCCAAACCCTGGAGCAGCACTACCGGGATATGCAGGATGTCGAGTTTACGGTCGAAAAGGGCAAACTCTACATGTTGCAGACCCGGACCGGCAAGCGTACTGCTCGGGCTGCGGTCAAGATTGCCTATGATATGGTTAACGAAGGCCTTATTACCAAAAAAGAGGCTTTGTTGAGGGTCGATCCGGAGCAACTGAATCAACTGCTTCACCGCCAGATTGACCCCAACGCCGATCTTAAGGTTATTGCCCGCGGGCTGCCGGCTTCTCCGGGTGCAGCCTCCGGCAAGGTGGTTTTTGACGCGGACGAGGCGGAAAGAGCCGGTAACGAAGGGGAAAAAGTGGTTTTGGTTCGCAATGAAACTACCCCGGACGACATCCACGGCATTATCAAAGCCGAGGGGGTACTGACTGCCCGCGGCGGAATGACCAGCCATGCAGCCGTGGTAGCCCGGGGAATGGGCAAACCTTGCGTTTGCGGGTGTGAAGCTTTGATAATCAACGCCGAAGCCGGAGAGGTTACGGTAAACGGGAAGACAATAAGAAAGGGAGATATCATCTCCATTGACGGTTCTACCGGAAATGTGTTCTTGGGCGAGGTCCCCATGATTGATCCGGCCTTCAGTGTTGAGTTTGAGACCCTGTTGCAGTGGGCTGACGAGTTTAAGCGGCTGTCGGTTCGCGCCAATGCCGACAACCCCGAAGACGCACGGAAGGCTCGAGAATTCGGGGCCGAGGGCATAGGACTGTGCCGCACCGAGCACATGTTTATGGCCCAGGACCGCCTGCCGATAGTTCAAGAAATGATCATGGCGGAATCCCTGGAAGAGCGAGAGAAGGCTTTGGCCAGACTGCTCCCGCTCCAGCGGGGAGACTTCTATGAGATCTTTAAGGTGATGGAGTCTCTGCCGGTTACGGTCAGGCTTCTCGATCCGCCTCTTCACGAGTTCCTTCCCAATGATAGGGAGTTGATGCTGGAAATTGCCCATCTGCGTTTCCATGGCGGAGATGCCAAGTTAATTGAGGAGAAGGAGCTTCTGCTGAAAAAAGTTACCAGCCTGCATGAAGCCAACCCCATGCTGGGACATCGCGGCACCCGGTTGGGAGTAACCTATCCCGAGATATACCGTATGCAGGCTCGGGCTATTTTCGAAGCCACAGCACAGCTGAAAAAAGAAGGAGTCAACGTGCTCCCCGAAGTCGAGATCCCGTTGGTCATGGACATAAACGAACTGGCATCCATGAAGCAGGAAGTCCTTGATGTCTATCAGGAGGTTGCCAAGGAAACCGGGATCGAATTTGAATTTAAGGTTGGCACCATGATAGAGCTGCCGAGAGCATGTCTGGTGGCTGATGAGATTGCTGAAGAGGCTGAATTCTTCTCCTTCGGCACCAACGACCTCACCCAGACTACCCTGGGATTCAGCCGGGATGACGCGGAAGGAAAGTTTATCCCCATATATCTTGAGAAGAAGATAATGAAGGATAATCCCTTCGCCGTGCTCGATCGCAAGGGAGTAGGTTCCCTGATGAGAATGGCGGTTGAAAAGGGTCGCCAGACCAGGCCTGACCTCCTAATCGGCATCTGCGGGGAACACGGTGGAGAGCCGAGCTCCATTGAGTTCTGCCACCTGTTGAATCTGGAGTATGTAAGCTGCTCGCCCTACAGGATTCCCGTGGCGCGGTTGGCAGCTGCCCAGGCGGCTATTATCAATGACAAATAGACGAAGCAGACCATAAGAATACGGATACAACTTTCAATCCGGGATTCTTGGAATATGCAAGTGAAATGGAACAAGGGTACTGTCGCCCATTTATTGGGGTCGGTACCCTTTTTAATTCACGGCGTACTCTTGCCAACCGGAGTATTCCCAATTGCGAAACATGATCTGAAGCCGTGCCTTTGCCCTTTATGCAACCAGCAGCCCGGCCAACAATACTTTTAATCCATATAAGAATTGCTGTTCAAAATCCAGGTTCATTTCACTAAAACAGGGTGCTTATACAAAAGAGGGGTTTGAGGCATTGAAAAAAGAAACACCTTTCAACAAGTATGTTATCAAAAACGAAGGTATCAGCTTATTTGTTTATCTTCATAAATGATAACTGAGGGCTGATATCGTTTCCGGGTTCTCCTTATGAGGGTTTCCGCTGTTTCAATAAGCTGATGGTGTTTGCTGCGGGAGCGATTTTACGTCGCACTTAATAACATTTCTCAGCGCTTGACGGATGGGAATGGTTTGACTGTTTTCCTTAAATTGTTCGGGGAGACGGTTATATTATGAGCGTGAGCGCTGGTTAAGTTCTTATCGTTGCGGATGACGATTTATGGCTGCAGTGAGTAATGGCTTATAATGAGATAAGAGTTCAGATTGGACAAGGGAGGATCTCCGATGAAAGAAGTATATGGTTTTCTAAAGAAATGCCAAACATATTTCCTTGCTACCGTTGACGGTGACCAGCCCCGGGTGCGTCCCTTCGGGACTATAGACCTTTTTGAGGGCCGGCTCTATATTCAAACCGGCAAAGTCAAGGATGTCTCCAAGCAGATGCAGGCCAATCCCAAGATTGAGATCTGTGCTTTCGATGGCGGCCAATGGCTGCGGGTGTCGGCAACCGTGGTAAGGGATGACAGGATAGAAGCCAAACAGCACATGCTGGACGCTTATCCGGAATTGCAGGGAATGTATAAAGCGGATGACGATAATACGGAAGTCTTATATCTGAAAGATGCTACCGCTACGTTCTATTCATTTACAACTGAACCGCGGGTTATCAGGTTTTAAGGTGTTATATATTGCAGCCGCAGTGATACAGACGTTATCCCTATCCATTGCCCGCACGTTTTAAGGTATTGCATATTGCAGCAGTAGCTCCTAAAGGGCAGGGTTTCGATGCCGAGTGCATGGTTTAAGGTGTTGTATATTGCAGCCGCAGAGGCTTCTCCGGCCCCTGCGGTTCGTTTTCCAATCAAGCCCATCTTATCCTTATATTAAGTTAGTCCGACCATTTTTTTAGCCCCCCTTCTTAATGATTCCTCCTCAAGGCTGTTCTTCCATAAGAACCTCCTCAGCGGGAAGACCGGGTTTGTGGGAAGAGACGGACCAAGGTTAAGATAGGTACAAGTCATTTCGAAGGGAGGGGAAGGTAGTTGAACAAAAGCCGCATGAAGCGCAGGCTGACATCAATTCTCATGGGAATTTTCCTGATTACAGCCGTATTGCTGCCGGTGACCAGTTGTTATGCCGCATATGGGGACAGGCTGTTGTACATCGGAACCGTGGGAGATGATGTCCGCGAGCTCCAAAGGGACTTGACAGCGATTGGCTTTAATACATACGGCGTTGATGGGATTTTTGGTCCCAAGACCCACAATGCTGTAACCGCTTTTCAGAAAGCCAATGGCCTTAAAGTTGATGGGATTGCCGGTCCCAACACCAAAGCCAAACTTACGGAATCGATATCGAAAAAGGGGATTACCCACACGGTAGTAAAGGGAGATACTCTCTGGTTGCTGGCCAACCGCTATGGCACTACTGTGGCTGTCATTAAACAGGCCAATGGCCTTACGTCGGATATTATTTATGTAGGACAGAAGCTGACCATACCGGGAAGCGGCCAGCCAACGGCACCCCCCGGAAACAGCAAACCACCGACTACTCCAAACAATCCGCCCAGCCGTGGTGACCGGTACGGAGAACTGATTGACTGGTCCCAGGTCAAGAACATCTTTAAAGTGGGCATGATTGCGACCGTCACTGACCTTGACACCGGAACCACTTGGCAGGTCAAGCGCATGGGCGGCAGCAACCACGCGGATTGCGAACCGCTGACGGCGGCAGACTCCGCCAAGATGAAAGCAACCTGGGGCGGCCAATGGAGCTGGGCACGCCGGGCCATAATTGTTTCGGTGGCGGGGAAAAAGATTGCCGCCTCGCAGCACGCGATGCCGCATGGATCAAAAACGATCAGCGACAACAATTATCCGGGTCATTTTTGTATTCACTTTCTCAACAGCATGACCCATGGTGGAAACCAGTGGGCACCATCACCGGCTCATGTTGACAGCGCCCACCAGGCAGCCGTCAGAAGAGCCGCCGGATTGTAACCCCGGTCATTGCTGATCATCATGTGAGTGATTATCGACGACTTCAATACTGTTGTAATTCCAACGTGACCTCAATACGGAAGCAGGCCGCGGGGTAAAACCCGCGGCCTGCTTTTTTAAATCCTATAGGTGTACTTTAAAGAAACGAGGTTATGATTCCCTCTCGTCGCCGATAAACATTACCTTATTTCGAAGGTGGTTGTAAAAGGCGGTGGCATTACTCACCGAGTGTTCCAGCAAATACTCTTCGTACCTGGTATGGAATTCCACGCCTACATTGGCCAGAAGCCCCGTGATACCCAGACCCCGCCCCCCGGTCTTGTTAATCAGGTTTTGCCGCTCCTGGCGCAAGTGGTGGAGGCTGTTAACCTGCTTTGCATACTTGGACAGCTGTTCTCGCAGCTCCTGCCGGGATTCCTCCCTTCCGGTCAGGCTTTTAAACTGCGAAGTGAATGTCTTTATCTCCCGTTCCAGGGTTTTAATAGCCTGGTTAATCTGTTTCATCCTGGCGGGAGCAGCGAGGCCGTCGGCAGCCGTTTCCTCATGGCTCTGTGTTTTGTCGGGTTCGGCGGATTTTTTCTGCCGGCTTGCGGGCCTATACTCCTTGAGGGTTTTGAAATAAACTGCTCTACCCACCGACAAGGAAGAATTAAAAATATAATCGTCAATTACCAGGTTTCGCCCGGCAACTACGTTGGATTCTTCTATGAACGGCGCTTCTACATTGCCGCCTGCTTTCACCTGGGACTGCCCGGCAATGCCGCCTTTAACAAATACCGAGCCGTTATTTGAGATTACGGTACCCCCTTCCAGGGTGCCGCGGATTTCCACATCATCCTGGGCCTGAATGTGTGTACCGGAACCAACATTGCCCAGAACCAGAACCTTCCCCTTAGCTGATACGGCTCCCATCTGCAGGTCGCCTTCAATGGTGTTGAGTTCGGTTATATGCAAGACCGAGTCTTCCCAGGTTAATGCTCCATCCCTGCCGGCCAGGGCGGTATTACCTTGAATAGTAACCGAATCACCCACCTTGAATTCCATGTTTCTTCCCGGCAGGGGATGTACGATCTCGCCCAGTACGTTGCAACCGAAAACCCCCAGGGTGGAGGGTGTTCTCTGTGCCAATAAATCACCTTCACGTACCCGAATAATGTGTCCTGGTTCATAGGCAAAGCCGTCTTCAACCGGTACCGGATCGAGTTCGGGCTTCTTGTATAAATAGGTGATGCTTGCATCCTGGCCCGGTTCAGGTGGATTACCGGTGGCGATTACCTCGCGAAAGGCTGGTCGCTTCAAGTTGATCAGGGTTTTTATTCTTTCCAGGTTGACCCCGTGAACAACCTGCTTTTCCTTAAGCTTCTGGAATACCTCATCCAGAGGCACCTTTTCTCCGGGTCGGATGTTAAGGGTGAGCAGTGCGGACATCTTACCCGGGGCTACAGTAATTATGATTTTTCCATCCGATTCCTCCGGCTTTGCTTGCAATAAGATCTCCTGCCCAACCTTGGCATTTACCACTTCCCGCATTATCTTGCTGACATCAACATCAAGGTTGTGCCGCTTAAGTTCCTGCGACAGGAGATTAAGGTCAACTTTCCCGGTAACTTTAAGATAGTAACCATCGAAGGTTTCTATAATTCGGAAGTTAGCCGACACATTAACTCTCCCTTTGCTAAAGTTTAAATATTTAAATAATTATAACACATAAATTTATTCCATCTATGGAATATACTCAATATAAATTTGTCAACCGGGATTTGTTGGTTTCCAAATATGACGGGTTCATTTTAAAGAGGAACATACTGCGCAAGAAGCGTATATTTATTAAGGTACGCAATCGGAGGTGAGTTATGAATCATATAACGGATTACCGCCCGCTGATCATCGGCATAAACGGCAGTCCCAACAAGGAGGGTAATACCTCGGTATTAATGACCCAGGCCTTAAAGGTATGCACCGAGATGGGAGCCGAGGTGGAACTTATTCGATGCAGCGAGGCGTTGAAGGGATTAAGAACCCCCTTTTGTACTCATTGTCAATCACCATGCCAATCCAAGTGTGCAGAGGGCAAACCTCTGGAGAAAGCGTTGCAGAGCCTGGGAAGGGCTGATGGGATAATAATTGGGAGTCCGGTGTATTTCGGAACCGTTTCCGGGCAGCTCAAGGCCTTTTGGGATAAAACTCGTTCTCTTAGGTCCGGCAAGCGGTTGCTGAATGTGGTGGGGGGAGCCATGGCAGTAGGCGGAAGCCCCTATGGTGGCCAGGAAACTGCTGTTCAGGCAATTCATCACATGATGCTGGTGCACGGCATGATTGTTGTAGGAGATGGATATTTCGAAGACGACTGTGGACACCTGGGAGCCATGGCCAATCGGCCTTCGTTGGAGGACGTGCACGCCCTGGAACGGGCAGGCATCCTGGCCAAGCGAGTGGTGCAAGTGGCCCGCGCTACCCGGGATATCAGGGTGGGCAGGTCATGAATATAAGACAGCAGTATCAACAGTTTGAGGACCAATTTTTGTCTCCCTATGCGGTAAGGAGTAAGGATACCAAAGGGCGCGTGAGGTACCTGCCTCCCTGTGAGGTTCGTACTGATTTCCAGCGGGATCGAGACCGCATTATACATTCCAAGGCCTTTCGCCGCCTCAAACATAAAACCCAGGTGTTTATCGCTCCCGAGGGCGATCATTACCGGACCAGGCTCACTCACACTCTGGAAGTTGCCCAGATAGCGCGTACCATTGCCAGAGCCCTCAGGTTAAACGAGGATTTGACGGAGGCTATTGCTTTGGGGCATGACCTGGGACATACACCATTTGGACATGCCGGAGAAAAAGCTCTTAACCGTCTGCTGCCGGGAGGATTTCGTCATTACGAACAGAGCCTCCGGGTAGTAGATGTTTTGGAAGGTGATCAGGGCTTAAACCTTACTTATGAGGTAAGGGACGGCATACTCAAACATACCGGTGACGCCGAACCGGAAACCCTTGAGGGAATGGTGGTAAAGATCTCCGATCGCATAGCCTATATAAACCACGACATTGATGATGCCCTGCGAGCCGGCAAGATCAGGCTTGAAGAACTGCCGCATGATTGCTTGGAAATCCTGGGGCGCAAGCATAGCGAACGGATCAATACCATGGTTCAGGATACAATCATGAACAGCATGGGAAAACCGAGGGTTGCCATGAGCAGCGAAGTGGGGAAAGCCACTCAAAAGCTCAGGGATTTCCTTTTTAATGTGGTTTATTTGGGTATTGAAGCCCAACAGGAGGAAAAGAAAGCCTGTTTTATCATTGAAAAGATATTTCATTTGATTTTGGAGAGACCGGAGCTTGTCAGCAAAGAGCATGGCAAGAGTATTATGGGGGAGAGGGAGGCGGCAGACTTTGTAGCCGGCATGACCGATCGTTACGCCATAAGGTTCTTCTCCAGTCACTTTCTGCCGATGTCGGTAGCCGATCTGGGTTGAGGGGACCAGAGGAAGGGGTGAAAAGGATGAACGGTCTTCGTGATGACGAACTGATAAGACAGATTGAATCACGCATTGACATTGTGGACATAATCGGGGAAAGAGTCGAGTTAAGCAGGCGCGGGAACCGTTTCTGGGGACTTTGTCCTTTTCATTCTGAAAAGACCCCTTCATTTTCAGTTTCCCAGGAGAGGCAGCTTTTTTACTGCTTTGGATGCCATGAGGGTGGCAACGTTTTTACTTTTCTCAAAAAGCACGACAAACTCGAGTTTCGAGAAGCTTTGCAGTACCTGGCAAACAGAGCCGGCATCGATATCAGCCGCTATCAGTCCGTACGTCCGTCGGCCAAAGGGGCTCGGGACAACACCATTTTTGAGATTAACCAGGAAGCGGCCCGATTTTACCATGAACTTCTAATGAGCGATTTCGGCAAAACCGCCAGGGAGTATCTCCTGCAGCGTGGTGTGGATCCGGAAACCATAGAAAAGTTTTATCTCGGGTATGCACCCGATGACTGGCGGCAACTGGAAGAACACCTTTTAAAAAAGGGTTTTCCCATTGAGGCCATCACGGAATCGGGGCTGGTGAGAAGAAGCCAGCGTTCTGATTTGTATATTGATTTCATGCGCAATCGCATAATATTTCCCATACATGACTTGGGCGGAAGGATAATAGGTTTTGGTGGGCGGCTTATTAGCGGCGAAGGACCCAAATACTTAAACTCGGCTGAAAACCGGATTTTCTCAAAACGTTTTCACCTGTTTGGTCTGTATCACGGGCGTGAGGCCATTAGGTCGGCTTCCGAGGTGATACTCGTAGAAGGGTATATGGACTGCCTGGCGTTGCACCAGTATGGCATCGGCAATGTGGTGGCTACCCTGGGTACAGCGTTTACTCGCGAGCAAGCCAAACTCATTAAAAGATATTCTGAAACCGTTCTGGTGATGTATGACGGGGATGAAGCCGGGCAGCGGGAGACCATGCGTGCCCTGGAGGTTTTGCGTCAAGAAGGGATTTATGCGCAGGTTATTCCCTTACCGCCCGGAATTGATCCGGATAATCTGGTTCGAGAAAAAGGAAAAGAGGAATTCTTGAATTTCGTACAGAATAATAGAGTTACCGTTACCGAGTTTAAGCTCCAAAACTACGTAAAATCCGGTTTAACCGCTAATTTAGAAAGAAAGGTTGAAATTCTCTGGAGCCTGTTTCCTGAGGTTGACCGAGTCAAAAGTGTTCTGGAAAAAGAGAGGCAACTTAATATTTTAGCGCACCGTTTAAATCTTCCTGAGGGCGACGTTAGACGCGAATTCAATTCATGGAAAAGGAGCCGGAGCTCAGTTGGCAGTATCAGGAATAGAAACCGGGTATTTAGAAATAATAGAAAACGCGAAGAAAAACCAGAAAGTCGCCACTTTGAGGAAAGATTACTGGTTAGAATGATTGCCGATTACGATTTGTATAAAAGAATCAAGGAAGAGTTAGGAATTGACACCTTTTCTGACCCTTCGGTTAGAAACTTGGCATTGACTTTTGACTGTGTTTGCTCAACAGGCGAACCACGGGAGGCCCAGGACCGCTTTAAAGAAAAGATCGTCATCGATGATGAGCTGAGTGCCACTTGGGCCAGAATCTGTATGCTGGAGGAGGAAAACCCGCTTTCAGCATACGAGATCGACGATTATTTTAAGCATCTGATGGTAACGCGTGAAAGAGCCCAGTGGCAGGAATTCGGAGCTCAACTCGCGGAAATTGAGTTAAACGGCGATTTTTTCTCTGTTTTAAGGTCCATCGTCAGGCTGGGGAATATGACTTTTGGAAGGGCCGGAAAGGAGGGATCTCATGAAAGTGGAAAAGAAACTTGATGAAGCGATAAACAACTTAACCGAAAAAGGTAAGAAGAAGGGCATTCTTACCTATGAAGAGGTAATGGATGAACTGCAGGGGTTCAGCCTTGAACCCGATCGCATTGAAGAGATATATGATTCTCTGCAGAGCCACGGCATTCAAGTAGCACCTGAGACTTTTGACGACCTGGATGATACGGATGACCCTGTGGAACACGAAGCGGAAGACATTGAGATCACCGTTCCGGAAGGGGTTGAGGTCGATGATCCGGTCCGCATGTACCTGAAGGAGATCGGCAGAGTTCCGCTGTTGAATGCGGTCGAAGAGATAGAGTTGGCCAAGCGTATCGAACAAGGAGACGAAGAAGCCAAGCGAAAGCTGGTGGAAGCCAACCTGCGACTGGTAGTCAGCATTGCCAAGCGTTATGTCGGCCGGGGAATGCTTTTCCTGGACCTGATTCAGGAAGGGAATCTTGGGCTGATGAAGGCAGTAGAGAAATTTGATTACAAGAAAGGCTTCAAATTCAGCACCTATGCCACCTGGTGGATCAGGCAGGCCATTACCAGAGCCATTGCTGATCAGGCGCGAACCATCAGGATACCGGTCCATATGGTGGAAACGATAAATAAGCTTTCCCGGGTGCAGCGCACGCTGCTCCAACAGTTGGGGCGTGAACCGCTGCCGGCCGAGGTTGCTGAAGAAATGGAAATCTCGGTTGAGAGAGTTATGGAGATAATCAAGGTAGCCCAGGAACCGGTATCATTGGAGACGCCCATTGGAGAAGAGGACGACAGTCATCTGGGAGACTTTATAACTGATGAGGATGCAGAATCTCCAGAGGAATCAGCTTCGTTTGTCCTTCTCAGGGAACACCTGGACGGCATTCTGGAGACCCTGACCGAGCGCGAGGAGAAGGTGCTGCGCCTGCGCTTCGGGCTGGATGATGGCAAACCCAGAACCCTGGAAGAGGTAGGTCAGGAATTCGGGGTTACCAGGGAGAGGATAAGGCAGATCGAAGCCAAGGCTTTGCGAAAGCTGAGACATCCGTCACGCAGCCGCAGGCTTAAGGACTATATTGAGTAGCCCTCAATTAAGGCCTTAAGCTTGGCGAGAGTCGCCAATTTTTTTTCTCCGCAGATTAGTTGACTTTGCTTGGGTTCCATCTTATAATAGATTTTGCTGAGCTGCTCCTCGATAGCTCAACGGTAGAGCAACCGGCTGTTAACCGGTAGGTTGTAGGTTCGAATCCTACTCGGGGAGCCATTAATTTGGGCCTATAGCTCAGTTGGTAGAGCTACCGGCTCATAACCGGTTGGTCCCAGGTTCGAGTCCTGGTAGGCCCACCAAACGCGGCTCAGATAACAATTAAATCATGGCCCCATGGTCAAGTGGTTAAGACACCGCCCTTTCACGGCGGTAACTGGGGTTCGAATCCCCATGGGGTCACCATAATTGGGCGATTAGCTCAGCTGGGAGAGCACCTGCCTTACAAGCAGGGGGTCGGCAGTTCAAGCCTGTCATCGCCCACCACGAACGAAACGGCGGACTTCTCAAGAAGTCCGCCGTTAGTTTTGGTTATACTTTTATTTCAAAGCCTAAATCAAATTCGCTGGCCGGTCTGCCTCCACGGATTCCCCAATTTTCCAGCGGCGGCTCATGAAGAACGATAGTAATGTCATCCCCGTTTATTCCGGGTGATTGCCCCACATTCCTGACGATTGCTGAATACAGATTTTTCTTAGCTTCCAGGCTTCTGCCCTCAAAGGCTGTAATTTCAATCAGGGTAAACTGGTCGGTCTTGGTTAGAGCGGTCTCAAAATTTTCTCTTTCCAGCTCATATAGCCTTTGCATTCTGTCATAATCGGGAATTTGAAGGCTTCAACCAAAGCGGCGTGTATTCCATCCAACAAGGCTTGTTTGTACTCTCGACTCTTGCCCTTGGTTATTTCCACCCTAACCAGCGGCACGTTATTCCTCCTCACTCCGAGATATAGTCCTTTTTCACATTAATTTAACTTTCATGTATCGCCAGTCTTTCGACCAAACATCACCACGAAGCTGAAATACTTGTAGACACAATCGACATCTGAAAAACCGGCCTCCTCCAACCACTTTAACTGATCTTCCAATCTTGCCATCCTGTCCAATTTGGTCCTTTCATAAGCGGACTGGAGCTCTTCCGGTGTTAAAGGGCTGTTTTCGACCTTGCGTTTCCAGTCATTTTTGTAGAGGGTTTCCAAAAAAGGCGTGCTGCCAAGTACCTGGTCGGCGTTTATAAACACGCCGCCCGGATTTAGAATGGAATAGACGGTCTGAAACAGTTGTTTTTTCTGTATATCCGCCAGATGATGTATCGACAGGGAGGAAAGCACTATGTCGTATGTCTTGTCAAATCGGTGTTTCGTATAATCATCAACTATGTATATGACTCCCGCTGCATCTTTTAGCCTTTCTCTGGCTACTTCCAGCATCTTTTCCGAGATATCAATCAAGGTTAGCCTGGCCTCGGGGAATTTCTGAAGAACCATTGACGACAGAAGCCCGGTTCCGGCACCAACATCCAAAATAGCGGGGTTCTGTTTATCCGTGTCAGCCAGGGAAACGGCAATGGAATAAAAGTCGTTAAAGCATGGTATCAGCATTCTCCTTTGAGCGTCATATCGGCGGGCGTAATCATTGAACTTTTCCTTTACGTGCCGGTAATCGGAAGTCATAAATTAAGCCTCCATCGCTTTTTTAAGGGTCAAGACAGGATTATAACCATGATTTAGGGCGGGATTCTTTTGGCGTTGAGCGGCTGCGTGCCATCATGGATGGTTACAGTATCGCGACGTTCCTTAAACTCTGAATCAAGGACTGCCATGCCGAAATAATATAACCCGCCGGGGTTAGCGGGCAAGCAGTACGGTGTTCAGAAAAGCACGGGTGCTTTCCTGGCGCGGGTTTAATAAGACTTCTTCCGCCGGTCCCTCTTCGACGATACGCCCTTCTTTCATGAACAGTACGCGGTGTGCCACCTCGCGCGCGAAACCGATTTCATGAGTTACGACGATCATAGTCATGTGCTCCATGGCCAAATCCTTCATAACTTTTAGAACTTCACCTGTAAGAACCGGATCCAATGCCGAGGTTGGTTCATCAAAACAGAGTATATCAGGGTTCATAGCCAGCGCTCGGGCGATGGCCACCCTTTGCTGCTGTCCTCCCGAGAGTTCAAAAGGATAATTGTTGGCCTTGTCTTCCAAGCCAACTTTCTGCAGAAGGGTGCGGGCGATAGCCAGAGCCTGCTCCAAATCCATTTTCTGCACCAGAACCGGGGCCAGGGTTAGGTTTTCCATGACCGATTTGTGAGGAAACAGATTAAAATTCTGAAAGACCATGCCGATTTTCCTTCTCATCTCGGCAATATCCTGGGCACTGGCATATATCGCTTTGCCATCCGGTCCGGTTTTGGCCAGAAACTGCCCGCCAATTTCGATGGTACCGCGGTCAATCGTTTCCAAAAGGTTCAGGCAGCGGAGAAAGGTACTCTTACCCGAACCGGAGGGACCGATTATGGCCACAATTTCCCCTTTATTTACCTGCAGGGATACTCCCTTTAATACCTCCAGGGTTCCGAAACTCTTATAAATGTCAGAGGCGCGAAGCACCTGCATACCCGGTCACTCCTAACGATAATAATCATATTTGGATTCCAGCCATTTGAAGAATAATTGAATACCGGCCGTCATTGCCAGGTAAAAGACAGCAGCTACGATAAAGGGTACGAACAGAAAATCACGTACAGCCGCTATCTTAGCTGCTCTCAGCAATTCGTTCATACCGATGGCATAGACCAGTGCCGTATCCTTGATCAGAGTAATAACCTCATTGCTGACGGGAGGCAGAACCCGCTTGAACACCTGCGGCAGGATAATGGTTTTCATAGTCTGAAAGCGGGTAAGTCCCAGGACATCGGCCGCTTCAAACTGTCCGCGATCGATGGACTGGATCCCGGCACGAAAGATCTCCGCCAGGTAGGCGGCATAATTTAGAACGAAGGCAATAACAGCAGCCGTCATCTGATCAAACCTGATGCCAGCGACGCCCAGTCCGAAGTACACAAAAAAGACCTGTAGCAGCAAGGGGGTACCCCGAAAAACCCAGACATAAAACTGCATAAAAATGTTCAAAGGAGGGAACTTGGACATTCGGGCAATGGCCATAACGATCCCCAGGGGCATGGACATGACCAGGGTTAAGAAAAATAGCTTTAATGTCAAAGCCGTTCCCTCAATCAATGAAGGGAGCAGGTTAAGCAAATACTGCATAGTAGCCCTCGCGTATCGTTCACTATGATTTCAACTTTTTAATAATAACATAATTAAACGCGATTACAAGAAATCGCGGTGCTCAATATTGATAACGCTGATGACAGGCTAACAGCCAATTGCTGTTAGCCTGTCCAACTGAGCGGGGTATTGTTGATTTGGCTATTTCTTGATGATGTCTTCTCCAAACCATTTGACAGAGATTTGGGATGCAGTCCCGTCAGCTTTCATAGCGTCGAGAGTTTTATTGAGCTCGTCCAGAAACGCCTGGTCGGATTTTCTTACGCCTACCCCGAATTCTTCCTCACCAAAATGCTCGGTCAGCACCGTGTAAGTATCAGGTTTCTTGGCAATGTAGTACCGGCCGACCACCTCGTCAACCACCACCGCATCCAAACGGCCGGTGCTCAAATCCAGGAGCGCTTCGTCGTTACTGCTGAATTCCACAATTTTACCCAATGACTGGAAGGTTTCCGTATCTTTCTCAACCGCTTCCCGGGCACTGCTGCCGGCCTGCAGGCCTATGGTCTTCCCGGCCAGATCCTTCTTGCTGGTAATGCTCGAGCCCTTTTGCACTACAATAATCTGATGGTCAGCGAGATAGGGCTTGGTAAAGTTGATCTGCTTCAATCTTTCCTCGGTTATGGTACATCCGTTCCAGATAACGTCGATGTCGCCTATGTTCAGGGTTTCAATCACTGTGTCCCAAACAACCGGCTGGAACTTTACATCTACTCCCATTCTCTTGGCGGCTTCCTTGGCCAGATCGATATCAAAACCGACTATTTCATTGGTTCCTTCTTCACGAAAACCCATGGGAGGGAATGCATCATCAAGACCGACAATAAAGTACCCCTGTTCCTTAATTCTTTCCCAGGAATCGTCAACCTCACCGCTCTTTTGCGATCCGCTTCCACAGCCCGTCAGCAACAGCAACGCGGAGAAACACAACAGTACAATCAGAGCCAACTTCCTTTTCAAAGTCTGAGACCTCCTTATGAATTTTAACTCAACTATTACTTTACTGCATTAAACTGTCTTAGTAAACAGGTAATTGTGGACGGCCGCCAAACCCTCGAGACACAGTCTTAATTTAGGGTTTCGAACCGGTTCGAAAAGAGAAATAAACCTCTGCTCAGGGTGCTGCATGGGGCTGGAGCGGAAGCTAAAAGCCTTGAGCAAGCGGCATACTCGCCTTCTGAGAAGGATTTTCAATAAGATGGAAGTAAAATTAAGACATAAATCGATTTATATTGCAGGATAATAAAGTTTTTTATCGAAATTTTACATAAATAAATAAGTGTCTGTACGCTGTAAGATTGGGGCACGCAACAAAGAACGATCGCAGAAAGGAGATAGGGAAATGGGAATTGCTGATCAGGAACTATTAAAAAGGAGACCCTGGGTCAAGTTTTATGATGTCGACACGCCCGCAGAAATTCGTTACCCCAGATTTCCGGTGCAGGATATGCTGCGGAATACAGCTACCATGTTTCCGGACAAATCAGCTATCTGGTTCTACGGTAACGAAATTACATTTTGGGAACTGTACAATACGGTAAACCGTTTTGCTCAGGCCCTGCTTGCTTTGGGTGTGAAGAAGGGGGACCGGGTAGGCTTAATGCTTCCCAATTCCCCGCAGTTCGTGATTGCATTTCAAGCGATAGTGACCATCGGCGCCATTGTGGTCAATATGAATCCCATGTATACAGTTGACGAGATGAAGTCGATCGCGGATACTACCGAACCCGTCATGATCATCGGGTATGACGGCATCATCGACAACCTGAAGGCCTTCAGCGAAATCTGGCCTATTAAACACGTGGTTGTAACCAGGCTGGCCGATTACATCCCCGGAGGCGGCATGAGTTCAGCCGCTGAGCTGGGACTAAAACCGGGGTGGCACTACTTTGCGGATCTGCTCGCCAAAACGGAGAGCTGTGTCCGGCCGCGAATTGATATTGACCCGGTAAATCATCCAGCCGTTATCCAGTTTACCGGCGGGACTACGGGTACCCCCAAAGGAGCAACCCTTTCCCACTACAACCTGGTAGCGGCCATTCACGCAACTTATTACTGGGGCAGAACCCTAATCGGAAGAATCCCCGAATCCCAGCGCAATGTGCTGTCCATTATTCCTTACTGCCATGTTTATGGTCAGGGCAACTGTATGGGTTATGGAATACTGGCTGCAGCTACCCAAATAATCCTGCCCCGTTTCGAAATCAATGAAGTGATGGATACCATTGCCAAATTCGAAAAGATAGTGTACTTCCCGGCTGTTCCCACTATGCTTAATGCGATAGTAAATCATCCTCGGGCCGCTGAACTGGATATCGGCCGCCGGATAACCTTTGTCGGCAGTGGCGCTGCTCCCTGTCCTCCCGACCTTGTCAATAAACTCCTTGATATGAATGTTTACTATCAGGAAGGATACGGGATGAGTGAAACCACAGCTCAAGCCACATCAGGACCGCCTATGGCTCTGAAGAAGTTCGGGAGTGTGGGAGTACCGTACCCGGATGTGGATCTGAAGATCATAAATCCTGATACCGGCGAAGAGGTGCCGAGAGGAGAAGTCGGAGAGATAGTAATGACCTCGCCTTACGTCATGATGGGTTACTGGAACAACCCGGAGGAAACTGCGAAGCAGCTGAAAGACGGGTGGATATATACCGGTGACCTGGCTTATATGGACGAAGACGGGTTCGTTTTCCTGGTCGATCGCTCCAAGGATCTGGTCATCGCCGGTGGTTACAACATTTATCCGGTGGAGGTTGACGGTGTTATTGCCGGACATCCCAAGGTCTATGACGTTATGTGCGTAGGGATACCCGACGAGTACCGCGGGGAGACCTTAAAAGCCTTCATCGTGCCGAAACCGGGCGAGACGATAACCGAGGAAGAGATCATTGCCTACTGTAAGGAGAAGCTCGCTCCCTACAAGGTGCCAAAGCTGATCGAATTCCGGCCTGAGGTGCCTCGTACTCCGACGGGCAAAGCCCTGCGGCGTATTCTTCGCGATGAAGAATTGGCCAAAATGGGGAAAAAATAATCCCGGCCAGGGGGTAAGAGCATAAAATAATCCTAAATCCCGCGTGGAGATGTATCCCACGCGGGATTGTTTTGTGCTGCGGGTCTTCAGGCCAAATAGTATTCTACGGCCAGCCGAGGCCACAAAGTCGAATCTTCATGCTCCCGGCTGTAAAATCCAAGTATTCCGTCTCGGTTTTCAGGACCCCTCAAAAGCAGCCCCATGTTTGCAATAGAACCGTCATACCATCCCCGGACCAGTGCGGTTACATCCAGACATACTAATCCCAGGTAACCGGGTTTAATGGTAGTGGTGCCGGTAGGAGTATCGGCGAATAATGGCTGAGTACTCCAGCTAACCGTAAACTCATGCCATAGCTGCTTGACCATGTAAGCGCCCAGGATTGTCGGTTCGCGGGTTTCATTGCGAAACATATGAAGCAGTACTTTTGCCGATACGATATCACTGCCCGGTGGTATATAGTTACCCCCCAGAGAAGTGAAATCAAATTGGATCAGGCTCCGATATATATCCCCGGGTCCTTGAAACCGGCCACAGAAGAGGTAGGACAATCCGCCGTAATTCTTGCCGGGGTTGTACTCGGCTACATAACTGTCTTTTTTCGGGGGAAAAAATATTTTTTCCGGCGTGCAGTTCCGTTTACTCAATAGACAATCAGCCTCCTTAGGGAATACTACCGCTTATGCGGAGCAGCTGGACCAGAATGAGATTGAGGAATCACAGAAGCAGTTGAATACCGGTTAATTTGATATTTAAGCCAAGAGTACAAAGCGGGAGATGAAAGTTGCAGCCTGCGGGTGAAAACGAACTTCCTCTGGATAAAAGTTCTGTGCCTGTTGCGCTGCTGGACGTGCCAAGATGCGTACCAGCAGGAACTTTCCCTTGGATATAGTTCGGTACTGTTGGCATATGCCGGGTGCCGACATCAGGAAATAATGAGAAGTCGTTTTTGATAGCTGCCTTATGGAAAAAACCGGTGTGATACCGGTTTTTTCGCAGGATACGTTGTTTCTATTTTAGGTAAAGGTGCGCGCGATAATGGTAATCTGATTGATGGGAATATAGTTGATCTGATGCCCCACAACAGTGATGAAGCTGGGATTGATATCGGTCAGAATTCCTTCTACCGCGGCCACATCTCCTTCAGTCAGCACTTTGACTCTCTGCTGCCAGAGGCTGAACAGCAGGGTGAAGAAACTCGTTCCGGCTATGTCGCCAAACCTGTTGAATCCGCAGTCACTAAAGTCAAACTTGCGATCAAACCGGCCGCCAACCAAGCCACCGTTGATGCTCATGATATCCCTCCTTCTCGTCAAATCAGTAGTCAAAGGGCCCTAGACTTGGTTTAGTTTATTCGGAGGGATTTCCAAATGTTCCATAATTTACCTATCCGTTTTTCTGTGCTTGCGTACAGTAGGTGAACTCTTTTCAGAACTGCTCTTGCTGAGCGTAAAACTGTTTGTGGATTTGAGGCTGTGAATGGAACCTTTATTGCCGCACGGGCAGGCCAAAACCATTTTGACCGGCGGCTTTTTGACCACGGCTCCCAAAACCTTACCGCATTTTGAACAGGTTATTGTGTGCACCCGGGTCTCCTCCTTTCAAAAATTAGCCTCACTAACAGGAAGAAGCTTTAATGAAAAATATGAGATATTGGCACACATTGTGCGTTTAGCCGAATCTGGGAAGACAAAGTATAAAGGGCAATAAAAAAGCCCGGTGACCGGGTGTTGGCTGTCGGTTTTAGGTGGTGGAGGGTTCAATTAACCTTGCACAGGAAGAACCAGAGTCCTCTTCGGAAGAAACTAACCTTACTCAAGGAGTAACCACTCTATCAGGCAGGTAATAACCTCACTAAGGGATACGCTTCTCAGGGAAGGAAACCAACCTCCACCACCTATTTCAGTATATGCAGAAGAAACCCGGAATACCATTGGGAACTTTTTCTGGAATTCTGCGAACCTCAGTAGGCCATTAAAATGTCTAAAGACCGGCGGCAGGATAACATCTCTTCAGTAAGATTGGTATCATTATAAAATAATAGAGAAGATATTGAGTAATGGTACTGACGAATGATGGCAGCAGGACATGATAATTGACCGCAGGCTGCCTCAATATCTGAATAATAATTGGTTTGGCCAAATTATTTTTGGTACGGGGCGATTATAGTGATAAAAATTCCCCCCAGGTTAATGAGTATTGCCGATCTGGTGATCCCCGGCGAGCCGGCAGCGGACATCGGTTCCGATCATGCCCTGCTTGCCTGTTATCTGGTAGATGAAGGCCGCTGCCCCCGGGCGATCTGCGGCGAATTGGGGGACGGGCCCTATCGCAGGACCTTGGAGGCCGTTCGTAAGTATGGTCTGGACCACCTTATCGAGGTGCGGCAGGGTGACGGATTGGAGGTACTGGATTGTGGAGAAGTGGCTACGGTTGTTTTGGCGGGGATGGGCGGTTATACCATAGTCAGTATTCTTAATGCGTCACCCGCCAAAACCCAAAGCTTTAAGCGCCTGGTTTTGCAGCCGATGAATGCATTGGCAGAGGTACGCCGTCTGGCAAACTCCAAAGGGTGGAAAATTGAGAAAGAGACGGTGGTTAAGGATGGGGATTACTATGTCAACCTGGTTATAAATCCCCAATGCCGGCAGGATAACAAGCTGTCCGAAACCGAGTTGAGATGGGGGCCGATTCTAATGCAGGGCGCAGCCCAAGAATCAGTGGTTCGGGACTATTATCGCTTCCAGTTGGACAAATTAGAACGTATTATTGCCGGGATTCCGAACAACAGTACCGGGCGTTCACTGATGCGGAAGCAGGAATATGAGAGGAGAAAAAAAGAATTGGAGGAGATTTTGCAGTGAAAATCAAGAACGGGATGGTATTTAACCGACTTGAAGAGTTGGCGCCGCCTTATCTCGCTGAGACCTGGGACAACATCGGCTTACAGCTCGGCGCCAAAGACCGGACGGCGGAAGCAGTCCTGGTAACCCTGGATGTTGATGACCGAGCGGTGGATAAGGCTTTGGAGGTAGGGGCCAATCTGATTATCAGCCACCATCCGCTTTTCTTTAAAGGGATAAAGACGATTGACTTCGAGTCGCCATCAGGCAGGCTGATAAGGCGGCTTATCAAAAACGATATATCCGTTTATTCGGCCCATACCAACCTGGATCTGGCTCCCCGGGGGTTAAGCCAGTACCTGGCACTGAAGCTGGGATTAGGTAACATAAAGCCACTGGGAACAGTGAAGTCGCAGCAGTTAATGAAGCTGGTGGTTTTTGTGCCGGAAACCCATTTACATAAAGTGCGTCAAGCCGTTAATGATGCGGGAGCGGGGTTTATCGGCAACTACCGGGATTGCAGTTTTCGCTCTCCAGGTGTGGGCACCTTCAGGCCATTGGAAGGAAGCCGGCCTTTTTTGGGCAGTACCGGGATTTTGGAGGAAGTAACGGAATACCGCCTCGAGGTTATTGTGCCTGCGGAAATATTAAGTCGGGTGGTACAGTCCATGATTGATGCCCATCCCTATGAAGAGGTAGCTTATGACCTGATACCGCTCAATAACAGCGGCCAATCATACAGTTACGGCAGGCAGGGAGATTTGCCGGAAGCGATGTCTCTGGAGGAGCTTGCTGAGAGGGTAAAAAGCATATTGGGCATTGAGTACGTTGCGGTGAGCAGTCAGAAGCAGAATCGGGTGGAGAAGGTCTGTTTGGTTCCGGGCTCGGGAGCTTCAATGATCAAAACTGCGCTGCGGGAAAGATGTCAGGTTATGATAACCGGCGATATAAAATACCATGAAGCCAGAGAGGCCTTGGAATCCGGTCTGGCTCTTATTGATGCCGGACATGACGGCATGGAGTTGGCGGTGGTTGATATGCTCACGTCTTATCTTGAGGAGACAGCTCGAAACGAGGGTTGGGATGTAAAGATTCACGGATTTAAAGAGGAGTGCTTGTGGAGAAAGTGATAAGGGGGCGGGAGATAACTCATGGTGGTGACTACTAAAACAATACTCCTTACATTGCTGTCAGCGTTTTTGCTCTTCATCAGCGCGATAACGCTGGGTCTTAAAGGCACGAAAAATAAAAAAGATGACGATGATTGGGAACACGAGATCTGAACAGGCAATCGAAACATGTTGCCGCAGCGGGGACTTAACCCCGAAAAATCCTACCGCCTCCCATATGGATTATCAGGCATTTTAGCAGACAAATACTTATAAAATCCCGAAATTAGGGCAAAAATTTCGACCAGGGAAGCATGCTTTGCGAAAAAATGGTTATCTTAATAAAAAAATCTTAGAAAAAAGAAGGAATTCCCAAGTTCTTGAGGAACTTAATCAGGGAAAAAATCCGTAAGGGAGGTCACGTGGTGAACAAAACGGGACTGGTAAAATCTTTGGCGGAAAAGGCAGGCGTAACCCAAAAAGATGCAGCAAAAATTCTTGATTCTGTGCTGGACTCAATTCAAACTGCGTTAGCGCAGGGAGAAAAGGTCCAAATCATCGGGTTTGGTACATTTGAGGTCAGAGAACGCAAAGCCAGAAACGTCATTAGCCCGGCAACAGGAAAAGAAATCAGGGTTCCAGCTACAAAGGTTCCAGCATTCAAACCGGGCAAATCACTGCGGGAAGCGGTTGCCATTAAAGCGCCTGAGAAGAAGAAGGGGGCTGCCAAGGCTAAGAAAAAGTAACCGTTCCTTAAGTCCGGATATGATAGCGAAAACAAAAAAGAACAGCGAATGTCGAAAGACGTTTGCTGTTCTTTTTAATTGGACGCGAGTAAATCTGTAAGCGGAGTTCTGTTACGATAGTCATCTATCTGGGATGGCAGTTGCCTGCCACCTCTAGCGACCCAACCCGGGAGCGGAGCGGGCCACTCCAATGCTCCCCTATTTGGTCTTGCTCCAGGTGGGGTTTACCTAGCCGACCAGTCGCCTGGCCGCTGGTGAGCTCTTACCTCACCGTTCCACCCTTACCGAAAGCGGAAAACTGTATTGAGAAGTCGTCACGACGACTTCATAATGCAGGCTTCCACTTTCGGCGGTTTATTTCTGTGGCACTATCCTTGAGGTTGCCCTCACTGGGTGTTACCCAGCACCCTGCCCTGTGGAGCTCCGACTTTCCTCAGGTCAATTCTGACCCGCGACTATCCGATTTACTCGCGCAACGTATTATACAACTATTATTTGCGCGTGGCAAGCTGAAATATAATACAAAACCTATACCGAAACGACTTAAAGCCGCTCCGGCAGCAAAAGCTTAAGCATTAAACCGCAGGGCACATGGAAATAAAGCATTGAAGATCGGGCTGAATTTATGCTTTGGGTTGCAGGAAAAAGCGAATTGGGGGAGAATAATAACAGGGAATTGAATGGTCGTCTTGCTTCGGAATACCATCTTGACAATGATTACGGCTAGAAGCAGCAGTTGCGAGGAGGTGAAATTGTGGGGGGAATACTTGAGAATTCTATTGTTCAACTGGTACTCGTAATCATCGGCGTTTGGGCTTTTTGGAAATTCTGCACCTTTGCCAAGAGGTTTTCTCTTCCTGGCAAGGTTAAGTTGGCGACATACATCATAACCGGCTTGGGCGTATTTGGAATGAATTGGCTTTTCAGTTCTGCCAAGCAAGGAATGGGAGGACATGTGGTGCTGACCAATCCCAAGCTGATGGCAATTGCGATTATTGCATCGCTATTTCTAGTGCTCCTTTTCTCATTCGCTTTGATGGCGGAGACCAAGGCATAAAGGGACTATCGGGAGGCGGCAGAAGCCGCCTTTTTTTGTGGCCGCGTTTAACAACCTGTTATGACGCTTCGATTAAGATTATAATAAGCTGTAAGCCTTGAAAAGCGCGTCGCGGGTATCCTTTTAAATGAGGCTGTCATCCGATCAACCGGAAACTCGGCCTAGTTGCAATAAAACGGAGGTTTGCACCATGGGTAAAGAGGTAGTAACAACCCGCAAAATAGCCCGGTTTGATATAAATCGCGGCCTTACCGAATTGGAAGACGTTGTGGTTGGCGAACATCCCCTGACCATACACGTTAACGGATCGGAACTGGTTACCCTTTTATGCACACCGGAACACTTGGAGGATTTGGCAGTCGGGTATTTGGCCGGCGAAGGATTTATTAAAGATAACAATGATGTTAAGGAGCTTAAGGTGAATCCGGAAACCGGGGAATGCATGGTGCTCCTTAAAGGGTCGCACAGCATTACCGAAAGGACTCATCTCAAACGGTATGTGACTACAGGCTGTGGAAAAGGCATTTCCTTTTATCAACTCGCAGATGCGCGTCTGAGTAAAGAGCTGCCCCGTGATTACCGGTTAAAACCGGCAATGGTTATCGATATGATGAGAGCCCTTCTGGGGAATTCAAATCTGCACCGTGAAACAGGAGGAGTGCACACCGTTGCTCTCGGGCAAGACGGGAGGCTTCTGATTCAACGGGATGACATCGGCCGACACAATGCCGTGGATAAGGTGTTCGGGTACTGCCTGCGTAACAATATCAAAACTGAGGACAAGGCCCTGGTAATAAGCGGACGTGTTTCTTCGGAGATCGCCTTGAAAGCGGTCAAGATGCGGATACAGATTTTGATATCAAAATCGGCACCAACTGATATGGCGGTAGAATTTGCTGAAGAATTGGGGCTTACGCTGATCGGGTTTACCCGGGGGAACAGGTTTAATATTTATTCCCATCCTTTCCGGGTGGTTTAAGGAGGATACAGGCATGGTACCGGTGGTTTCCTTTGTCGGTCGCCATAATGCGGGCAAGACCACGATCCTGGAAAAGGTTATAGGTTGTTTTTGCGCTCAGGGTTACCGCATCGGGGTGATCAAGCATTCTTCACATGATTTCACCATAGATGTTCCGGGTACTGATTCTTATCGATTGGGGAAAGCAGGCGCCCGGGCGGTGGTTGTATCATCGCCCGAGAAGGTGGCTTTTTACAAGCAGGTGGAGAGGGATTATTCCCTGGAGGATTTATGCCGGCTGATGCCGGACGATGTCGACATAATATTTGCAGAAGGCTTCAAACGGGAGCACCAGCCTAAAATCGAGGTGGCCAGGCAGGGCATCAGCACAGAGTTAATTCGGCCCGACAATCTGATTGCAATGGTAACAGATTTTCCTGTCGCTCACAGCGATGTGCCGGTGTTCGGATTTGACGAGGTCGAATCCTTATGTCGCTATCTGCGGGATATGTTTATGGACAGCAAGTAATGAGGTGGTTTGGTGGATGACCGGCTGAAAGTTCGAATTCATACTGCCTCCGGGCCCCTGGTTTCATGGGTGGATAAAGGCCAGAAGGTATGGGACTCGGTCCAGCAAGCCGGGATCATACAGAGAGGCGAATGCGGGGGACGGGGGTTATGTCTTAAGTGCAAGGCCCGGGTAAGGGGCGAAGTCTCGCCTCCCACCGACGAGGAACTAACCGCTTTGACTCCGGAGGAGATCTCGCAAGGTTACCGTTTAACCTGCAAGTGCCGCGTTCTTGGTGAAACTTCGGTCTATCTCGAGGACATCGGGATCGGCGACTATAAAGCCGGGCTGTTGAGGTATGAGAGGTACCCCGGGGTGCTGTCGGCGATTCGAACTGTACATACCCATATACCTGGTTTTGACCGGAAGAACCCCATACCGCTGCTGGAGCGAATACAGGGAGCCTTTAAAGGCTATGAGCTGGAGATAACCCCTCAGGACCTGAACATGATGGCACAACTGGACAAGGGTGAAGGTTTTAGGGTTACCGGCGGTTTGTTTGATTCCACCGTGCTGCGCATTCGTCCTGAAGGCAGCGCCTCTTTCCTGGGAATAGCCCTCGATATTGGAACCACCTCTTTGTCCTGTGCCCTGATTGACCTGGTGAACGGAGAACTGCTGGGGGAAGGAGGTACCCTCAACTCCCAGATTGCTTACGGTCGTGACATAATGACGCGCATCAGCTATGTCATGGATGATGAAGAGGGGCTGAAGGTGCTGCAGGACAAGGTTATGAGGGATGTCTCCGGTATGATAAGAACCTTGCTGTCAAAGCTGAATGCAGATCCCGAAGACATACTGGAGATGGTCGTGGTAGGTAATCCCGTAATGCTGCACCTTTTTCTGGGAGCGGATCCCCGGGGACTGGGTCGAGCCCCTTATGTGGGTTTGTTTAGAGATGAAACAGAGGTGCGAGGGGGAAGCCTGGGAGTGCCCATGCACCCTGCGGGGCGGGTCTTATTATTACCGCAGATTGCCGGGTTTTTGGGGGCGGATATTATTGCCTGTCTGCTGGCGATTGACGGCGGTTCCCAGGCGAGTTTTTTGGTGATAGACATAGGCACCAACGGCGAAATCGTCTTAAAACATAAAGACCTGCTGCTGGCCTGCTCGGTGGCTGCCGGTTCAGCTTTTGAGGGCGGAGATATCACCAGTGGTATGGCGGCTCGCACGGGAGCAATTGACCGCTTCTGGTTGGAGGATGGAAAGCTGAATTACAATGTGATTGGCGGCATTAAGCCGGAGGGGATATGCGGGTCGGGACTGATTGACCTGCTTCATGTTTTTCTTGAAACCGAGGTACTGGATGAGACCGGACTTATTCATGCTGAAAGATATAACGGAGCATGGCGTGACACCGAAAGGGGTGTGGAACTGGTTATTGTCGACGGTTCCGAGACTGATTCGGGGATTCCGGTAGTTTTTAATCAACAGGATGTGCGCCAGCTGCAGTTGGCCAAGGCGGCGGTGCGAGCGGGAGTGGATATTTTGATGAAAGAGGCCGGGACAGCGCCGGAGGATATAGATGAAGTGATGTTCGCCGGTGCATTCGGCAATTACCTCAACCCTGAATCAGTTTTGGGAACCGGTATGCTTCCGCAGTTTCAGCCGGGGGAGATTAAGGCCATTGGGAATGCGGCTCTGCGGGGAGCCATCGCCGCCCTGCTCCGGATACCGGAGAGAGAGAAAGCTCAGCAATACGCCAGGAAGACTAGAGCGGTGGAACTGGCCGATCACCCGGATTTCTCACGGGTGTTTGTTGCCGGCATGGCCTTGAAATAGGATATTGCCAGGGTACAGCAAGACCCGGTCCGGGATGGTATAATCCCGGCCGGGTCTTTAAATTTCGTGAGTTAAGATGGAGGCGGTTACGGCAGGTTTTTAAACAACGGGTTGATTACTACCCCGGTTAACAGCTTGGGATAAAAGTAGGTTGATTTCTGCGGCATCTTGTCTCCGGCCTTGGCTACAGCAACTACCTCCTGTACCTTGGTGGGGTTGAGCAGAAAAGCCAATTGGTGGCTTCCGTCATCGACCCTGGCTATCGCCCATTCTTCATCCCGGGTATAATTGATGTTGTTTTGGTTCTTCCGGTCATCCTCTTTTATCCCCAGTATTTGGGAAAGGATCAGATGATCAAGCAGAGCCACATCGAGTTTTTTCCAGGCATCGGACATCTCCTTGGGCATGAGGCTTTTGGCTTGGTTCATGTTTTTGATCGTCAGGAAATACAGCGATTTTTCCTGGGTGTAAAGACCAAAGACATGCTTTTTCCTGCCCCGTTGAGCCAACTCGTCCATGAATTTGGGCAGACCTTCCGAAGAATTAAACTCTTCCACTGTGAAGACCTCGGTCAGGGCGGACTTGAATACCTCCAGATCCAGACGGCTTATATTTCTTACTACCCGATGGGTGGGCAGAATGACCAGACCTTCATCGTAGAGGTTGACCAGTGTAGTCATAACATAGTCATAACCCTTGTGACCCAATTCGCGCATCTGCTTGCTGTACTCCAGAGCTGTTTCATAGCGGTGATGTCCGTCCGCAATGAAGATCTGTTCGTCCCTCAGATACGCGGAAACCGTTTGCAGGGTATTCTCGTCGGCGACAACCCATAGACGGTGTGACTCACCGGCCTCATCTATAATATCCAGATCGGGCTCGCGACCCTCGATCGCCTGAAGCAGCGCATTATCTACCCTTTTTTCCGGATCGCTGTACAGTCCAAAGATGGAACTGAAGTTGCACTGAGTGGCCTGCATCAGCTTGAGACGGTCTGCTTTGGGCTTGGAGAGGGTTTCCTCGTGGGGAAGAACCGAACCTTCCGAATAGTCCTGGAGCTTCAGGCCGCATATAAAACCATTGCGAGTCAATGCTCCCCCGGAGACCCGGAACTCCTGCTGATAGACGTACATAGCGGGTTTGGGTTCCGGCAGCAAAGTTTCATCCTCAATCCAGCGCTCCAGGTACTTTTTTGCCCGGGTGTAACGGTTATTCTTTTCGTTGTCATCCGGGAATACCAGTCCCAGCTCCAGGCGTATAATATTGACCGGGTTTTCAGCATAGTATCTTGCCTGGGACTTCTCATCAATGATGTCATACGGCGGAGTCATTACTGACGCCAGATTGGCGATCTTACTTTTATTGTAACGCAACCCAACAAACGGGATAATTTCGGCCATGGGACGGTTTCCTCCTATGCTTTATCAATACTCAAAATTCTATAATACTTGGAATGATCTTCGCAACGGGTTTTGTTACAGGAACTTCAAATTCCCCATGCCGGAGGCAGACATTTTTCAGAACATCCTTTCCAAGGCATCATTTCTGATTTTAACCTCCCAGTCTAATCTACGTATATTCTGCAGTACTTTATTACAGGTGACCCGGCATTCTTGCATTTTATAAACCGTAGTGCTTTAATTTAGACGTGTAAAGCAAAATCTGGGCTCTTTGTAACGGAATTTGTGGTTTTGACGGAGGTTTTCGGTGCTGATTGACTATCATGTTCATGCTATGGCCCATGGTGAATACGAATATTCTTGGTCATGGATCGAGGAATACCTTCGCCGGGCTCAGGCTCAAAATATAGCCCAAATCGGATTCAGCGACCATGACTGGTTCGAAGACCGGATAGAGATTGAATTGATCAAGGGGGTTGCTGCCCGTCCTGAATTCTGCAGCTTGATGGTAAGAGTGGGCATTGAAGTGGACTACAAACCCGAGAGAGAAGCCGAGATAAGCGGGATGCTGGCACAGAAACCCTATGATTTTGCCATCGGCTCGGTCCATCACCTGGGAGAATGGATGTTTGATCACCCGGATCAAAAAGACGGTTTTTTGCAAAGGGACATCGACGAGATCTATCAAGAGTATTATTCATTGGTCGACCGGATGGTGAAGTCAAACCTGTTTGATGTTGTGGGGCACCTTGATCTGATTAAGATCTGGGGGTTCAAACCGACAACTAGGCAGGAAAACTATTTCCTCAAACCGCTTTTGCACGGGATGAGGATGTCGGGTATGGTGGTGGAAATAAACACCCGCGGCCTTCGCAAGCCGGTCAAGGAGATGTATCCCAGCGAGGTACTGCTGCGGGATCTGTTTGCTCATAATATCCCTATTACCTTTGGCTCGGATGCTCATCACCCTGAGGAACTGGGAAGCGGGCTTTCCGAGGCTTTGCAGACCGCCTGGAAGGTTGGCTACCGGAAGGCATCGGGATTTACCAGGAGACAAAGCATTTTTTATCCGTTATCTGAAGCAAGGAAGGGGATTTCATGAACAGTATCGTAATTCTGGTGGTAAGCCTGGGCATCATTTTAATCGGGGCCGAGCTTTTCACCAATGCGGTTGAATGGCTGGGCAAGAAATTGAACCTGTCCGAAGGAGCGGTGGGAAGCGTACTGGCGGCAGTGGGAACTGCGCTTCCCGAGACCATGATTCCAGTTATTGCTCTGATCGGAGGAGGAGCCGAAGCGGTTAACATTGGAACCGGGGCCATACTGGGCGCACCGTTGATGCTGTCCACCCTGGCTATGTTTGTTACCGGTATTTCGATTGTGCTTTTTCGAAAACGCCGTGAGTTCGGGTTAAAGGTAACAGCCAACCCCGAGGTGATGAAAAGGGACCTCGGGCTTTTCCTGATCGTTTTCACGGCCGCCTTGCTGGCGGGGACTATGCCCCCTGAGATGAGGAAATGGCAGCTTATTGTGGGCACGGCCATGGTTTTATCCTACGTTTTATATCTGATGGTCACCCTGAAGGACGACAGTGCACCGGAGCATGACCAGCTGAGCCCGTGTTATTTTGCGCCCCGCATGATTGTACCGAGATTGAGAATCGTTGTTCTGCAGTTCGCCGTGGCTCTGGCCTTGATTATCGGCGGTGCCCATCTTTTCGTGGGTGCCATAGAGACGGTGGCTCTGGCCTTTGGAGTTCCCGCGTTTGTGCTGTCTTTGGTGATTGCGCCGGTGGCTACGGAATTGCCGGAGAAGTTTAACAGTGTCCTGTGGGTGTCGCGAGGCCGGGATACACTGGCCCTGGGCAATATTACCGGAGCCATGGTGTTTCAAGGGTCCTTGATTCCGGCTCTGGGAATTTTTCTAACCGATTGGCAGCTCGGAGTGGGAGCACTCCTGAGTGGAGCCCTGGCCCTTATATCTTCGGCCATTCTTTATATTGAAGTGCTCCGCAGGAAGCATACGGAGGCCATATATCTCATCATTGCGGGACTGTTTTATGTGATTTTCTTCTTCATGGTTCTCGAGGGAATAATCCGTTAGAAAGGAAGATAAAATGACGGTCGAGGAAAAACTGGCTGCAATGGGCATTATACTTCCCGAACCACCGGCTCCGGTTGCTTCATATGTTCCGGGGCTGGTATGCCATAATCTGGTCTTCGTTTCCGGACAGCTTCCCACCAAGGACGGAAAACTCCTGATGGAAGGAGCTCTGGGACGCGAACTGTCTGTTGAAGAAGGGTATATTGCCGCGCGCCAGGCGGTTATCAACTGCTTGGGGGTCCTCAAGTCGCTGGTGGGTGACCTGGACCGGGTGGAACGGATCGTCAGGCTGACCGCGTTTGTCCAGTCGGCTCCGGACTTCCACGCTCAGCCGCAGGTTGCCAATGGGGCCTCCGACCTGCTGCAGGAGGTGTTTGGAACTCGGGGTAAACACACCCGGGTGGCCGTGGGGGTTAATTCACTGCCCTTGAATGCGCCCTGTGAGATAGACTTCATTGCCGCCGTCAGGCCATGACGTATGCTTGGTTACTTATCAAAGGGGGGCTTAATATATGAACGTTTATGACAAGGCTCATGAGACCGCACGCGCGTTAAAGGAGACTCCTCAGTACAAGGCATATACCAGGGCGAGGGAGGAGCTGAGAGCCGACCGGAGCACCTGGGAGATGGTTAAGGATTTCCGCTCCCGGCAGACCCGGATTCAAAAACAGATCCTGTCCGGGGAGGAACCGGCCCCCGAGAAAATCACCGAACTCCAGGAGCTCTCCGGCATAATTGGAAGATCAGAGCGGGCAACCGAGTTTTTTCGGGCGGAGATGGAGCTTATCAAAATAGTGGAAGACATTCAGCGCATCCTGGTAAGATCTATTGACCTGGAGCTGGAAAACCTCTGAAATTGATTCACTCATGAAAAGTTCCCAACCGGTTAAACCTAACTATAACTCAGCCAGGTTTGGGAGTATGGAACGATGGACATTGACAGCTACTTGCCCCGTATTCATGAGCTGCTGGTGCAAGAAGTTCTATCAGGTTGGGAACCGGTAGATAGAGTGATGCTGCAGCCGCTGCAGATGCCGGGCAAGCTGATACGGCCGCGGCTGGTTCTGCTGAGCAGCGGACTGTTCGGAGAAATCAGTGAGCGGGCAATTGATGTAGCGATTGCCATCGAGTGTATCCATACGGCATCGTTGGTTCATGATGATATCGTCGACGGTGCCTCTTTGCGGCGGGGAGTCCCCACCATAAACCACCTCTTCGATTCTCATACCGCAGTTCTGGCCGGAGACCATCTGTTTGCCACTGCTTTTGAAATCTTGGCCCGCTGCCAGCTCACCGAAGTGCTGAGCGAAGTGACTCGAGCCATCAAGCAGATGTGTGCGGGGGAGATAGCTCAGGACCTTAACCTGTTTAACACCGGCCTGTCGGAAAAAGATTATATGCGAAACATATTCGGAAAAACTGCCAGCCTTTTCGGTGCTGCCTGTCGATGCGGCGCCCTGGTTGCCGGGGCTCAACCGCAGGATGTTAGGCAGATCGGTCTTTTTGGAGAACATCTGGGGTATGCCTTCCAAATTGCCGATGATGTCATGGATTTTTGCGGCGAACCGGGAACCCTGGGCAAACCCTGCGGCGGGGATTTGAGAAATGGGATCATCACCCTGCCGGTTATAAGGGCACTGGCAGTATCAGAACACCGACGGGAACTGTTGCTCATCATAGAATCCAACCAATTGCAAGCCGATACGATAAACCGTGTTATCGAGATCTTAAAAGACTGCGGAGCCATTGAATACGCTGCCGCATGCGCCATCAACTACTGCCTGGGTGCCATCCGTCTCCTGGAACCATTTCCCCAGTCTCCGGCCCGCAATGAGCTGGTTCGTCTCTGTTCCACCCTGATCACCCTTCCGGGTTTGGAGGGTAAAAGCTCCCGAGAAGTATGGAACATGCTGGTGGAGGTATAGTCGTGCCGGTCGCTGGTCGGTTGCCCTGGCTTTACAACTACCTGAGACTCATTATTCCCTGGGTGGAATCGGAACTCCGACAGCTGACTGCGAGGGCAAGCTTAATTGAGGATGACCAATTGCGTCTTCAAGCCCTGAGCAGTCTGAAGACAAAAGCCTTTCACTGTTATGGCGGTTCAGTTATGGCTTTATTGGGACCTCGCAACAGTTGGCAGGATTTAGTGGTCCTGATGACCTCCTTCCAAAGCATATCCGATTACCTTGACAACCTCTGCGACCGCATGGGCGTAAGAGACCAGCACGCTTTTTACCGCCTCCACGATTCAATGCTGGCCGCTGCCACCCCGGGGGTGAGGCCGGCGGACTATTATGACCGGTATGAAGGGCACCGGGAAGAGGGTTACCTCTCGTATCTGGTAGCCCGCAGTCAGAGCGTAATCGCTTCCCTGCCCGGCCAGGAGCACGTTCACGGCCGTGTTGAGCAGCTAATCCGCCACTACATCAACCTGCAGGCCCTAAAACACCTTTCCCCGGAAGAGCGTTGCTACAGGCTAAAAGACTACATATACAGCAAGGTTGGTATCCCTCCGGGTTTTGAATGGTGGGAAATGGCGGCCGCTACCGGTTCAACCCTGGGAATGTTTGCCCTTTGGGCTGCAGCGGCCTGCCCTGATTGCGATTTATACCGGGCGGAACAGATATTTGAAGCCTACTTTCCCTGGATATGCGGGCTCCATATACTGCTGGACTACATAATAGACCAGGAGGAAGACGCGAAAGAGGGCGATTTAAACTTCATATCCTTTTACCCGCGGAAAGAAGCAGGGTGGGAGGCTCTGCACAACTTTGCCGGCAAAGCCCTGGAGCGAGCCATCGACCTACCCAGTAAGGGGCTACATTCCCTGGTAGTTACCGGTCTCTTGGCTATGTACCTAAGCGATTCCAAGGTAAAGGAACAGGGTTATTCAAGACGGGCGCGGCAGCTTATAAAAGGCACGGGTAAAAGGGGGCTCGCTCTCTATTACCTGTGCCGGGCAGTACGACGGCGGAAAGGCATTTAGTCGTCACTGGTTGTGGCGGGACCTCAACTTGCGGCCTGCTTCCCGTAAATATATAATGTGACTTAGCATCGAAGGGGAAGAGGAGGACCCTATGAAAAAACGATTAGCCATTGCAATTGTGTTCCTTCTGGTAAGCCTTATGGGGTTGGGGTGTGGTGATGAAACGGTAGCCGTTGTAAACGGGGAAAAGGTTACCCGCTCCCAGCTCGAAAAAATCGTAAACCTGTATGTTTCCCAGGCCAAACAGCTTTATAGCGAGGACGTTACCGAGGATCGGGAGTTCATGAAAGAGATCGAAAAAATGGCCTTAAATGATCTCATTGACCAAACCCTGATAATCCAGAAAGCCTTAAGTGAAGGACTGGAGGCTACCGAAGCGGAAGTCAAGAAGGCCATCAAAAACTTCAAGGACAGTGCCGGAACTGAGGGATACAAAAACTTTATTAAAGCTGCCGGCATGACGGATGAGGAATTTGAAAAGGAAATGTACAATCAGGTTCTGATCGATGAACTGCGTGAAAAGGTTATCTCCAAGGTTAAAGTGACCGCAGAGGATGTTAAGGCCTATTATGACGCGCACCCCGAGGAATTTGGCAACCTGTACGAACTGAAGGTATCGCATATACTCCTTAAAACCCGGGAAGAGGCCGAAGAAGTAATCCAAAGGCTTAAAAACGGAGAGGATTTTGGCACCCTGGCTCAGGAGTTGTCGATTGAGCCGGCAGCTCGGGAATCAAAGGGGAATCTCGGATTTATAAACGAACAAAGCAATCTGGTTGCCGAATTCAAAGAAGCGGCTCTTAAGCTGAAACCCGGGGAAATAACAGAGGAACCCGTAAAAACTCAGTTTGGATTCCATGTAATTAAGGCTTTTGAGGAAAGGAAGCCCCATCTGGAACCTTTTGAACAGGTGAAAGATCAGGCCGAGCTCCTAGCCAGACAGGCTAAGGAAAACCAGGCCTGGATTGATTACGTGAGTGATCTCCGCAAACAGGCCGATATCGAGACCAAGATTTAACCGTCGGGAAATCCTTGAGTTAAAAGCAAACAAACGAAGTGGAAAGGGTGTAAGTGTTGGCAGCCACCAAGGATAAGTGTAAGGGATGTTCTGCGGCCGGGCGGGATGGCTGCAACCCTGAAAATTGCAGTCTGCCGGAAAAATCACTGCGGGGCAGTCTGAACCAGATCAAGAAAGTTGTAGCGGTTATGAGCGGCAAGGGCGGAGTAGGCAAATCAACCGTTACCAGCCTCCTGGCAGTAGGGCTGAACCGGATGGGCTACAAAGTTGGAGTGCTGGATTCTGACATAACCGGACCCAGCATACCTCGGATATTTGGCATTGAGGGCGGCAACCTGCAGGCTACGGATTTTGGGGTAATGCCTCCCTTAACCGGCGGCGGAATCAAGATAATCTCAGTAAACCTTTTCCTGCCCCGCGAGGACGACCCGGTTATCTGGAGAGGGCCCTTGTTGGCGGGCATGGTAAAGCAGTTCTGGGAGGAGACTGACTGGCGGGAATTGGATTATCTCCTGGTGGATCTGCCGCCGGGCACTGGTGATGTGCCTCTTACAGTAATGCAGTCACTTCCTTTGGACGGGATTGTGATGGTTTCCGCTCCCCAGGAACTGGTTCTTATGGTCGTAAAAAAGGCGGTTAAAATGGCCAACAAGTTAGGCATTCCTATTTTGGGGATGGTTGAGAATATGAGTTATGCCCGTTGCCCTCATTGCAACGAGAAGTTGGAGTTGTTTGGCGCCTCCCATGCTCGGGAGGTGGCAGATCAGATGAACATTCCCCTTTTGGGGCAGATTCCTTGGGATCCTCAGCTTAATCGTTTGATGGACCAGGGGAAAATTGAGGAGTACATGGATGATGAGGTCGCCCAATTGAGTGCGGAATTGGCGAGGAGGTTGCCCCTGGAACAGGTGTAACGGCCATGTTATTAAGGGCGTTTTTGCTCGACTACTGGAAGGCGGGATGTGATTCATACCGCCTTTTGCATTACAGTTGCAGAAGTTTATTTGTGATATGGCATTGTCCTAAAGTGCCGACATTTCATGGAGCAAAAACAATGGCGTGTTTCAAGCGGATATTAGGACAGAGAGTGCTTGCCTAACCTGCCAAGAATATATATGTTGTTGGGTGCAACTGCTTTTATGTACTTCTGTATAAGGTTATAATCTAATTGACGCGAGCATAGCCGATACTTATATGCCTCATTAATTGAGCGAATAGTTTTGATGTAGTGCACCCCTGGTATTATGTCATCGGCATGTTGAAGGGAGGATAATATATGCTTGTACTTAAAGATATTTGGCTCAGCCTTAACGGTACCAACGGCGATACTAAAGAGATATTGAGGAATATCAACCTTACCTTTGAAAGTGGGAAGCTGTATGCCATAACCGGCCCCAATGGGGGCGGCAAGACCTCAATTGCCAAGGTGATAATGGGAATCTACCAGCCCACCCGGGGACAGATATTTTTTAATGGTGAAGATATAACCCACCTGAGCATTACTGAAAGAGCGCGCAGGGGATTGGCTTATGCTTTTCAGCAGCCCCCGCGGTTCAAGGGAGTATATATTGAGGAGATTATGCGCATAGCCAATCCGAATATAGATGAGATGGGAATACGTTCCTATCTCAGAGACGTGGGCCTTTGTCCGGAAGACTACATCGGCCGGGACCTGGGTCCCAGCTTGAGCGGCGGAGAAACCAAACGCCTGGAGGTTGCGCATCTACTGGCAAAGGATGCATTGCTTACCATATTTGATGAACCTGAAGCCGGAGTTGACCTGTGGACCATTCAGAAGCTTATTAGTTTAATCATAAAGAGGCACCGGGAAAATCAAGGGAACACCATGGTGATTATTTCACACCATGAGCAGTTTCTGCCGATATGTGACGAGATCATCCTCGTAGCCGACGGTGAGGTTCAGGAAAAGGGGCCGGCAGCCACCGTGTGGCCGTTAATCAGGGACGATATCATATGCAACTGCGGTATTCGGAACGAGTGCGGGGGTGGAATGATTGAAGCTCAGCAGTATAGATAGCCAGCTGCTGAAGGCGGTGGCCGACCTCCACGGCATACCCAGGGGAGCCTTCAATATAAGGAAGGATGGGGAGGGACTGCTCCGGCAGTCATCCGCCAACATTGAGATTGTTCCCAAGCAAGACAAACCCGGCATCGATATCATTGTTAAACCAGGAACCAAAAATGAGTCGGTGCATATTCCAGTAATTTTAACCAAGACCGGTTTGAAAGACTTGGTCTACAATACCTTTATTATCGGGGAAGAAGCCGATGTGACTATAATTGCCGGCTGCGGCATTCATAATCAGGGCGACCAGGATTCTCAGCATGACGGAATCCATGAATTCATAGTCAAGAGCGGAGCTTCCCTGAAGTATGTTGAAAAGCATTACGGGCAGGGTGACGGACAGGGCAAGCGGGTGTTGAACCCCACTACCATCGTGACCATTGAGAAAGGCGCATACGCCGAGATGGAGATGGTGCAGATCAGGGGAGTCGACGACACCATCCGCACCACCGAAGCTTTCATTCATGACAACGGTGGACTGAAGATAGTGGAGAGGCTTTTGACCGACGGCCGACAAAAGGCAGTGTCCAATGTGACTATCCACCTAATTGGAGCAGATTCATCAGGTCAGGTTTTGTCACGGTCAGTGGCTCAAGACGAGTCCCATCAGGTATTTCGTGCCTCCCTGGTGGGCAAGAATCGCTGCAACGGACATGTGGAGTGTGACTCGATTATCATGGGCAGCGCCCAGATAAGAGCTGTACCCGAATTGAATGCAGAGAGTGCAGAAGCGGTGCTGACCCATGAAGCGGCTATCGGCAGAATAGCCGGTGACCAGCTGATCAAGCTCATGACTCTGGGACTGGATGAAAAGGAAGCCATTGATACAATTCTGGCAGGATTCCTGCGCTAGTTCGGGTGGTGGAGTACTATTAATCTCTCGTTGTTCAAGACTTATGTCAAAGTAGTTGAGAACCGGAATCTTTCCCGTACCGCCGAGGAGCTTAATCTTTCCCAACCGGCGGTCAGCAAGCAGATACAGGCTCTGGAAGAGATATATGGAGTGCTGCTTCTGGAAAGATCCGGCCGCAAGTTGAAGACTACCCCGGCCGGTGAGGCTCTCTATAACTGCGCCCAGGAGATCCTTAGAGCATTGGAAAAGACGGATCAGATTATGGAGGAGTTATCGGAGAGCCGCAGGGGGAGATTGATGCTGGGTGCCAGTACCATACCCGGACAGTATATTCTGCCCCAGTACTTAAAGAGTTTTAAGGACAGGAACCCCAATGTCAACATCTTGATGAAGATTGCGGACACCGAGAGCATCTACAGACAAGTAGCCGAGAGAGAATTGGATCTGGGGGTGGTAGGCGCCTGGATACCCAACAGCAAAGTGGACGGCTTCAAATGGATGGAGGACGAACTTATAGTCCTTGTTTCAGCACATCATCACCTGGCGGGTCGCAGCGAGGTTGACCCGAAAGAACTCATTGCGGAGAAGTGGGTCTTCCGGGAAAAGGGTTCGGGGACCCGAATGGCCACTGAGGATATGCTGGCCGATTTGGGGATACGAGCGGCGGACCTCGACATACAGGTGGAGGTGGGCAGCACCGAAGCAGTGGTGTCCGCGGTGGAAGCCCAACTGGGTCTGGCTTTGGTTTCCCGGTATGTAGCCTCGCAATGGACCCGGAATGATAAGTTGGTGGCTCTTCCGATTGCCGGAGGAACCGCCAAACGAGATATATATGTTATTTATCCCCGACAGAAAAACCGCCGCCGTACAGTCGACAATTTCCTCGATTTTCTCAAAACAAATCCTGCACTGTAAACACCTTCCTAATAGGCATGCTCTGTGCCGGTTCGCATACGTAAAAATAACACTTGTTTTTTTCCCGGTATTTTGTTAGAAATATAATCTAAGTGCTATGTTCAGCGCAGGCTTTCTTTTTTAAGGAGAGCCAATGTCTAGTATCAATCCGGATGGGAACTATTATAGGGAGGAGGTTATACTTTGGCCGTAATTGGGATGAAGGAGGCCAAAAAACTGCAACAGACCTACGGCACCCCTCTAATGGTTGTATTCAGGAGGGAGATCGAGGACCGATTCCAAATGCTGAACGATTATCTTCCCCAGGTGCAACCGTACTACGCTGTCAAAGCCAACCCCGATCCCGGCGTGCTTGACATCATAAAAAGCTGTAATCCGTACTTTGATGTGTGTTCCAATGCGGAGATCGAACTGGTAAAAAGCAGGGGGGTTGATGGAGGAAACCTGATTCACACCCATCCCATTAAGAAAGAGCAAGATATCAAATTCGCGCTGGAACAGGGTATTAGCTGGTTTGTATTCGATAACGAGTACGAGCTGAATAAGTTTACAAATTACCGGGGACAGGTTAACCTGCTGCTCCGGGTCAGTTTCCCCAATCCCGACTGTGTTGTCAACCTTTCCTATAAATTTGGGGTTGATCCGGAACAGGCTGTAGATTTGGCCTTGAAAGCCAGGGACATGGGACTGGATGTAAAAGGGCTTTGTTTTCATGTTGGCTCACAGAGCCTTAACCCGTATAAGTACGTGGATGCTATCGCTGAATGCCGCCGCATATTCAATCTGCTGGCTTTAAAGGGAATGATTCTGGAGGTACTGGATATCGGGGGAGGGTTTCCGGCCGAGTACGTTGAGAACATTATTCCGGTCAGGAATTTCTTCCGACCCATAGCAGAGGCATTAAACCGCTTCTTCCCCAATGTAAGAATTATTGCCGAACCGGGGCGTTTCCTGGTGGCGAATGCAGTAAACCTGATTCTGACAGTCATCGGCAAGTCCAAACGGGCCAACGTCTGGTGGTACTATGTGGATGACGGTCTTTACGGTTCGTTCTCCGGCAAGGTATTTGACCACTGCGATTACCCGCTGCTGGCGGAACGCCAGGGAGAAAGGGAGCAGTGTATTGTTGCTGGTCCAACTTGTGACTCTTTTGATATAATTTATCAAAATTCAAGTCTGCCCCGGCTGGAGATTGGCGACATGTTGGTGGTCCCCGCTATGGGAGCCTACACCGGTTGCAGCGCCACCAACTTCAACGGACTTCCTCCGGCCAAAACAATAGTTATCGATTAGAGTGCAAATGCTAATGAAAGGGGAGTAAGTTCAATGTCCGGTGACATAATCCGTGAGGAATCGATGACGGATCTGTGGAATGTATGGTTCAGCGAGCTGCACCAGAACAGAGTAGGGCTGACAATCAAAGTTAAACGCCTTCTTTACAGCGGTGAAAGTCCTTTTCAGAGGATAGACATCCTGGACACCTACGAGTTTGGCAAGATGCTGGTGCTGTATGGTTCCATCATGATTACCGAGAAAGACGAGTTCATTTATCACGAGATGCTGGGACACGTGCCTCTTTTTACGCATCCTAATCCCAAACAGGTTCTGGTCATCGGCGGCGGTGATGGAGGAACAGTCCGGGAGACCCTCAAGCATCCCGAGGTCGAACGAGTAACCATGGTGGAAATTGACGAGTTGGTGGTTCGCAAATGCCAGGAGTTTTTCCCGGAGGTAGCTGGACAGATCAGCAATCCCAAAACCCGTCTGCTGTTTGCTGATGGGGAGAAATTCCTCAGCTCTACGCAGGAGAAGTTTGATGTCATTCTCTGTGATGCCGCCGATCCCATTGGGCCGGCCGAGGTCCTGTTCCAGAAGAGTTTTCACCAGATGGCATACGACAGGTTGAATGATGACGGCATCTTTGTTACCCAGTCGGAGTCCCCGTATTTCCATCAGCGCACCTTTAAGAAGCTGCATGAGAATCTGTCGCGGATATTCCCTATAGTCAGGGTTTACTGGGCTTATATCCCGACCTACCCCAGCGCGATATGGAGCTTTACGTTCTGCTCGAAAAAATATGACCCGTTGGCTGACTTTGACCGGGAGCGTTATAACAAACTGCAGTTGGAGACCAACTACTACAATGATGAAATACACCATGCAGCCTTTGTACTCCCCAACTTCATCAGAAAACTGATTAACGGATAATCTTGCCCGGCAAACAAATGAACATTTGACCGCCTGTTGGGTTACGCAAAGCATAAGTTGAGTGTATAATGTCATTGGGTGGGTACACTCCCTTCAGGTTTGGTTTTTGGCCACAACCATAATACCTTAGGGATACCCACCCTTTTCAATACTCTTTTTAACCGAATAAAGTGCTGTGAACGAAACTCTGGTCGTTCTACGAAAAAATCGGGGGCGGCTCTTGATATGAGCCAACCCCGGTGCTATAATAATACTTGCGTTCTGGAGCCGTAGTGTAGTGGTTAACATGTCGGCCTGTCAAGCCGAAGATCGCGGGTTCAAGTCCCGTCGGCTCCGCCATATTTTGATTAACAGGCCTCGGTAGCTCAGTTGGTAGAGCAGCGGACTGAAAATCCGCGTGTCGGCGGTTCGAGTCCGCCCTGAGGCACCATATAGGATGCGGAAGTGGCTCAGTGGTAGAGCATCGCCTTGCCAAGGCGAGGGTCGCGAGTTCGAATCTCGTCTTCCGCTCCAGTTAAGAATTACGGCCGTTCGCAATGAACGGCTTTTTACACTTAAGCTTCAGGTATGGCGGCAGGTCGGGCGCCAGGGGCAGTTCTTGACTCGCCGCGGTGCCTGGGATATAATTAAGCTTGCTGAAATGAGGGCGGATGGCGAAGTGGAAACGCTGCGGTCTGCAAAACCGCCATTCACCGGTTCGAATCCGGTTCCGCCCTCCATTTTTGTATTCTGCATAAGACGTGCCCGGGTGGCGGAACAGGCAGACGCAACGGACTTAAAATCCGTCGGCCGGTGACGGCCGTGCCGGTTCGAGTCCGGCCCCGGGCACCAGTAAAAGAAAAAAGGGAATACCGCCCGTGGAGGCGGTTTTTTGTTCAGATTTCAGGTGGTCGCTCCATCCCCCCAGCTTTTCTTGAATCCAATTCTGCGCATTCTACCTGCTCTCCCTCAATAGTGCACATTTTATCGCGCGATTTGCAGCTTATTTTCCGGGTCCGGCGTGGAATGAGGCGGCATTCGGATGAGCGCATGGCATCGGGAATTGCCAGGAATAATAAGATGAGGCAATGTCTAAAGCATTTTGAGGCCCGATTCCTTCCGCATGTGGGCCGCAAGAATTCGGGCCAAATCATGTTGAAAGTGCGATGCGGGGGTTTTATTTTTTGGAGAAATTTTTGGGAAAGGCTTGTTTCTGAGGAAGAATAACATTTCGCATCCTTCTCCGGGCCTCTTATCTTACCTTTCGACGCCAAGGCTGGTGCCGCCAGTTTGACTGATATATGCTGGGCGTTTATAATTCATATTAACACTCCTGCATAACACCCGATTAGCCCAAGTAAAGTCACAATTAAAGAGAGGTGATATTCGTGGTTTATGCTGTGATTCTGGCCGGCGGCACAGGTGAACGGTTTTGGCCATTGTCTAGGCAGGACAACCCCAAGCAGTTCCTGCGCCTCTTCGGAGAGCAGACCATGCTGCAGCAGACGGTGTCACGAGTGGCAGATTTGGTTGAACCGGATCATATCTATGTGGTGACTGGACAGCAGTATCATCAGCAGGTTGTGGCTCAGCTATCACAACTCCCACTGCCGAATATCATCTGTGAACCGTTTGGTCGAGATACCGCCCCTGCCATCGGCCTGGCTGCCGAGTACATTAGTCGCCGGGACCCCGTGGGAACGATGGCGGTTCTTCCAGCCGACCATTACATATCCGATGTCCGGGGGTTTCATGAGTGCCTGGCCGCCTCCTTTGATGCCGCTGCCAGCGGGGAATGGTTGGTTACTATAGGAATCCGGCCGTCGGAACCGGCCACCGGTTATGGGTACATCCGTATGGGCAAGATCAAGGGAGAATATGCAGGCATACCCGTCTACCGCGCTCTGGAATTCAAAGAGAAGCCGGATATTGAGCGGGCGAGAAAGTACCTTAAGGAAGGCAACTATCTTTGGAACAGCGGAATGTTTATATGGAGAGTGGATCTCATCAGAAGCCTTTATATGCAGTTTCTGCCCGGCGTTGCCCGGGGGCTGGAGGCTATAGGCAAGAGCCTGGATACTCCGGACCAATCGCAGGTGCTGGTGAGGGAATACCAGAGGTTCCCTCGGATATCTGTGGATTACGGCATTTTGGAGAAATGCAGCCGGGTGCTGGTGATACCAGCGCGCTTCGACTGGGATGATGTGGGCTCCTGGACCTCCTGGCAGCAGCACCAGGCGGCGGACGAGAATGGCAATGTCCATCAGGGCCAAAGGGGTGTGTTCCTTGACACCCGGAACAGCTTGATTTACTCGCCTAAGCGGATGGTGGCCACCCTGGGGGTGGAGGACCTGATAATTGTGAACACTGATGACTGTCTTTTGGTTTGTCACCAGGACCGGGCCCAGGAAGTCAAAAAGGTGGTAGAGGAGATGAAACAGGCCGGCTACCATGCGTTTTTATAATTTACAAAGTGAAAGGGATGATACCCAATGATCAATGGATTCTCCGCCAAAGGTATTAAGCAGATGCTTGACTATATCAATGGTTTGCCTGAACAGCTGGAATACTGTCTGGAGAAGGATTACCGGATACCCACAGCCAGAGGGATATCCAACGTGGTTGTTGCAGGTATGGGAGGGTCGGCCATCGGAGGGGACGTGCTCCGATGCTGCCTCAACACCAGGAAGTCGGTACCGGTGCTGGTCAGCCGTGATTACCGCCTGCCGGGATTTGTCGGTCGGGATTCCCTGGTTCTGGCGGTAAGCTACTCCGGCAACACCGAAGAAACCATCAGCGCCTTTGAGGATGCGAGAGCGAAAGGTGCTCAGATAGCGGTCGTTACCACCGGGGGCCAATTGGGTTCCCTGGCTGAAAAAGCCGGGATTCCTCTCATTACTATTCCGGCCGGGCTGCCGCCCCGGTCGGCCCTGGGGTATCTTTTTTCACCACTGGCTCTGATAGCAGAGAAGGCTGGACTGGCGGATAGTATGAGTGATGAGCTCCAAGAAACGGCCGCCGTCTTGAGGGAAATCAGGGAGGAGCTTTATGCGGATGAGCCCGATGAAGCAAATCCGGCTTTTAACCTGGCTCGGGAGCTTAAGGATTGCATCCCGGTGATCTGGGCTGCCGGCTCCGATTTGGAGGTGGCGGCCATGCGCTGGAAGGGGCAGATTAACGAGAACGCCAAGGCCCCGGCTTATTACAACTGTTTTCCCGAGCTGAATCATAATGAGTTTACCGGCCTGGAATGCCCGGAAACGCTGACCAAAAGGATAACGGTGATTATCCTGCAGGCAAGAGAAGAGGACCCGCGGATCGGCCGCCGGGTGGATATAACCCGTGAAATCCTGGGCGATAGAATCAAGAAATTTTTAACGGTTAAAGCCCGGGGCAGGTCCCGGATGGCTCAACTGTTCAGCCTGATGTATACCGGGGATTTTGTAAGCGCGTACCTGGCTGCCATTTATGGCATCGATCCGGTTCCGGTCACCCTGATCGAAGCATTAAAGAAGCGGTTGAAAGAAAGCTGAAGAAAAATTTGCGGATTTCCAAGTGGAATATGGGAGGAATGCCATGATAAGCAGGAACATCTTCCGGCAGTATGATATACGGGGCCTTGTGCCCGAGGAGTTGGACGATGATACCGTACGCAGAATTGCAAAGGCATTTGCCAGCATGGCTGCAGAAAAGGGGTTGCATAAGGTGGTCCTGGGGAGGGACAACCGGAAATCCTCACCGCATCTGCGGGAGGTGGCGGTGGAGGCTCTTACCGATTCCGGTTGTCAGGTGATCGACCTGGGGGTCGTGGTAAGCCCGATGTTTTACTTTGCGGCCCGGCACTTGGAGATTCCGGCCGGACTAATGATCACCGCCAGCCATAACCCCGGGGAGTATAACGGGTTCAAGGTCCTGATCGGGGAGAACACCATATACGGAGACGAAATTCAGAGGTTGTACCGCCTGGCACAGGATGGGGTGTTCACTCCCCAATCCCCTAAAGGCAAGGTAACCAATTTGGATATCACCGAAGATTATATAAACAATATTAAACAGAGGATAAGCCTGGGACCCCGCCGTTTAAAGCTCGTTGTTGACTGCGGCAACGGAACGGCTTCCTTCTTTGCGCCCCGCCTGTTTCGAGAACTGGGATGTGAGGTGGTGGAACTCTACTGTGAATCGGACCCTGATTTCCCCAACCACCATCCCGATCCGGTCAAGGTGGAGAACTGCCAGGACCTGATAAGAGCAGTAAAAAGCGAAAAGGCCGATCTGGGCATCGGCCTGGACGGTGACGGCGACCGTCTGGGAGTAGTGGCTGAGGATGGCCGCATTATCTGGGGAGACTTGCTGATGATTCTATACTGGAGGGAAATCCTGCCCCGCCATCCCGGCGTCGACTGCATTGTCGAGGTGAAATGCTCGCAGGCCTTGATTGATGAAATCGAAAGGCTGGGAGGGCGTCCCCTGCTGTACAAGACCGGTCACTCGCTGATTAAAGCCAAAATGAAGGAGATAGGAGCCATCTTTACCGGTGAGATGTCAGGGCACATGTTTTTCGCCGATGAATACTACGGCTATGATGATGCTCTGTATGCCGCCGCTCGTTTGCTGCGCATACTCTCCAACACCGACCGGAGTATGAGCCAGCTCCTGGCGGATGTTCCCCAGTACTGGACCACACCGGAAATCAGGGTCAAAAGCTCGGATACTGAAAAGTTCCTGGTGGTGGAAAAGGTCGGGGAAAGATTTCGCAAAGAATACGAGGTTATCGATGTTGACGGAGCTCGCATAATATTCCCGGATGGCTGGGGTCTGGTGCGGGCGTCCAACACCGGCCCGGAGTTGATCGTGCGTTATGAAAGCCGGACCGAGGAGGGGCTGAAACGGATAGGGGATGAGCTGTGCAGTTTCCTGAGCAGTTTAGGTTTGGAGATAAAAGTGTGAAACAGCCCCAAAGAGTGAGATTTTACCGCTCCTCTGGTTTGCTTGGCACCAATGATTGTTTCTAAAATAAATTTGGAAAGACATGTAAAGGAGGTGTTATACTCGGTATTCCTCGGGGTTGAGTTAAAGGTTGCATTGCTTTGTCCGGGACATGCTACTTTATAATCTTTGGGGGTGATGTGATGAATCGCTACTTGATGATTGGTACCTATGTGCCAATTAAGTGTGGGATTGCAACGTTCTCTAAGGATTTAAAGGATAGTCTTTGTTCCCGGGGTGAAGACGTAAGGATTGCGTCGGTGAGCGACTCCAAGTACCTTTATCCTTTCGAGGTGGTCTACTGGTTAAGCAAGGAGCGGCGTTCCGATTACACCGGGTGTGCCAGCTGGGTCAACAGGTCGCGTGACATCGATGTGGTTATAATTCAGCATGAGTACGGTATATATGGGGGAGAAGACGGCGAATTTATACTCGATTTTGCTGCCCGGCTCCAAAAGCCTATCATGCTTGTTGCTCATACAGTCCTTCCTCGACCATCAGCCCATCGCCAGGAGGTGTTTAATCGACTGGCGGGTTATGCCACGGCTGTGGTGTGCATGACAAATCGGGCCCGGGACCTCTTGCTGGGACCGGTTTACAGCCTTCCGCCCAACAAGGTTCACGTTATTCCCCACGGCGTTCCCCAGTTCCAGGCCAAGGACCGGGATGTTCTAAAAGAACAGTATGGATACAAGGGACGACGCATAATTACCACCTTCGGCCTGATTGGGCCCGGGAAGGGCCTGGAAATAGGAATCAGGGCTTTGCGTCGGGTGGTTGACCGGTATCCTGACTGTCTGTATATCATTGCGGGCAGTACCCACCCCAATCTTCTTAAACAGGAGGGGGAGAGGTACCGGGAAGAGGTTATGCGGCTGGTTTCCGAGCTGGGGATGGAAAACAATGTTGTGTTCATTAACCGCTTCCTGGATATGGAGGAATTGGGAGACTGCCTCTACATGACTGATGTATATCTAAGTCCGTATCCCACCCTTGATCAGGCTGTTTCCGGCACCCTGTCCTTTGCTGTTGGTTGCGGGAGAGCCACAGTGGCTACTCCTTATGAATACGCCCGTGAGCTTCTGGCAGAGGGGAGGGGTTTGGTGGCCAGGGATGCATCACCTGAGGCTCTGGCTGAGCTTCTGGATGCGGTACTGGGAGATCCTGAGTTCCAGGCTGCTTTGGAAGCGAAAGCCTGGGAATTTGGGAAGACCTTGACCTGGAACAGTGTTGCAGGTTATTACAGCCGGGTAGCCGACGAGGCGATTATGCAATACGGGCTGGAACGTGTTCGGGGAGGAAAAGAACAGGCATGAACTACAGCCATTTGGCGCGCCTGACCTGTGATTACGGTATAATCCAGTTTGCGCCTCACGGCGAGCCCGATATAAACAGCGGGTGTACGACTGATGACAACGCCCGGGCCTTGCTGGTGGCGCTGAATATGGAGGGCTCTCAGCGTGAAGAATATGCCAGCCTTTACTGCGAGGCGCTGCAGAAAGCGTGGCGCCGGGGTGAGGGATGGCGCAACTGGTGGCTCCCCAACCGGGGATATGTCACCGATCTGGATTCGGAGGACAGCCAGGGCCGAGCCTTTATGGCCTGCTGTTTTGGGGCTGTTTCGGGATTGCCGGGGGTGTCGAAAGCCTGCCGGGAAATGGCTGCCGATGCCCTGTCGTTTATTGAGACTTTGGAGTTTCCTCGAAGCAATGCTTACGTCTTAATCGGTTGTACGGTCCTCGCCCGTGAATTGCCGGAGGATGACCGCCGGATATCCGGCATAATCCAACGTTGTGTTGAGCAGTTGACCGGCCTCTACCAGCGATATAATTCGCCCGGGTGGAGGTGGTTTGAGGACCGCATGACTTACTGCAATGCCATTCTCCCCCACGCCCTTTTTTCCTATTGCGGCATCAAGGCAGACAAGAAAGTGCAGGGTATAGCCCGGGATTCACTGATGTTTCTGGGGGACAGCCTGCTGGCGAAGGGATACTTTACCCCTGTAGGTAACCGAGGGTGGTGGACAAAGGGCAAAAAGATACCGCTTTTTGACCAGCAGCCGGTGGAAGCCGGTTCTATGATATTGGCCTGCCGCGAGGCTTTTCGCGTAACGGGGCAGAAGGACTTTCAATCCATGATGGAGATCATCTGGGAGTGGTATCTGGGGAAAAACATCCATGATCTGCCCCTGATCAATTCTGAAACCGGGGGCTGTCACGATGGGTTAACCCCCGACGGATTAAATCCCAACCAGGGAGCCGAGGCCTTGGTAACCATGCTGTTGTCAAATCAATTGCTGCATTCCTAATCGGTTTATATTATTCGCTTTCATAAACTGCTCCCCGGTATTTGCGTCTTATTTCTTCGGGGAGCAGGTCTCCAACCCTGCACGTTGCCATGCAGAGATGGGAGTCGGCGGCACCGTAGTATACCAGGAGCTCATCATCTTCGTACAGTAAATCTTTGTCTTCAGCCGGAACCGCTCCGCAGGTGAAGACTACGTTGCACACCCAGGCTTTGCCGGGAATGCCTATTTCACATTCCGTTTCGGGCGAAAGCACGGGATTGGGAGAACGGTAGAGAAGGCGTTCCGGATCGCGGGCATCAACCAGCATGACTCCCAGGCGATATACCCGATCCCTGTCCACGCCGTGGTAAATCATAAGCCACCCAAAGTCCGTTTTCAAGGGCTGGGTACCGGCACCGATCTTGACCGAATCCCACATACGCCCGGAACGGGGCCCCATGATAATGGAATGTCTTCCCCGAGGTGCCGGGAACTTGAGTTCATCCAGGTACGACACCCAGATACCGGGTTCTATGCGATGGTATATGACATAGCGGCCTTTGATCTTCTCGGGAAAGAGAATCGCATCCTTATCCCATACATCTTCAAAGGCCAGGCCTTTCCTCTCCCACCGGTCGAACCTGCGGTTGAGGAAATCGTCAAGGGAGATGGCGGCGGCTGATACCTGAGCGATAACACCATCATAGGCCGTATACATCATATAGATGTAACCGTCGATTACCACGACCCGGGGGTCTTCAACCCCCTTTTTCTCCTTTGGACCCAGCGGGGTGTATACGGGGTATGGCAGTCGCTCCAGTACCCGGTAACCATCGGTTATCGCCAGACCTATCCGGGATATTTCATCATCTCCATACGCCCGGTAAAGGATATAAACCCGGTCTTTAATGCGCAGGGAAGCGGCATTCAAAACATAGCGCGACTCCCAGAAATGCTCTTTGATAGGTGATAATATCGGATTTCCCGGGTAGCGAACCAGGCTCTTGGTCGGGGGGAACGGATAGGTATCCTGGGAGACTGCGACCACATTCTCAGCTGTTGCTCCCAGCACCGCGGTCAGCAGATCCTCATTGGAACGGCCTTCGCCCACCAGTTGAATGGCCTGTTCATCAACCACCGCAGTGTCATAACCAAGGGAGGAAAAGATCTCCTCCAGCAGGTCATGGTTAAACCATCGCTCTTCCACATGGCTGGACAGAGGGGTGGGCAATCCCTGGCCGCCTTTGTAGCTGTAGCTGGCCCAGGTCCAGGCGGAACAGGGAAGGAAGGTCCCATCGGCCAAGGTCTGGCTCAGCCCATAGGATTGCACCATCAGCTCCAGCATTTTGGCGGCGGACATCCGGCCGGAAGCCTTTAACCTGGCGACCAGTGCCTCAAAAAATCCGACCAGCAGACGGTGATTGGTGTTCTCCATAATATTGTTGACAGAGAAGGTGCCGGCCCGGTACCAACCTGCCAGGGAATTGCCGATCTTATCCCCCAGATTCCTGCGTTCGCGGACATAGATTCGCCATAAACGCGAGTAGTTGACGGATATGGCTGCCTGGCGGACAACCGACAGGCAGTAACGGAGCCGGGGGTACCGACCGCCCACTCCTTTACTGAGCGGACTGGCCAATATCCGAGCTACCAGTATATTAAAGTTGGAGGTGGTGAGCAGCCGATACGAACCGTGCATGTCCTGATTTCCCAGGATCAGCGGTTTAAGATCAACCTCCTCCATATCTTCAGGACTTAAGTTTTCAAGAAGCCACTCCTGGGTCTGTTCGATGAACAGCTGGTTTTCCATCAGACCGGCCAGGCTCACGGCATCTCTTACATCCATATCGGCCACCAGTTTTTGGACATCATGATAACCCCGGGAGATGATCAGGTTCGAGGCGCGAAACTTAATGAGCATCTCCCGCAGGACATCGCTTTTGACCGCCAATACCCGGGGGAATGAAAAGAGATCGAAAATACCTTTGAGAAGCTGGTCAATCCCTTCTTCAGTGTAGAGATCACCAGGAAGGATTTCTTCCAGTATGTTTTCCAGGTCAGCCATAAACCCGGCCACACCGGCGACCAGTGCGCGTGAGTCCGCATCGCCGGGAAGGTTCAGCCCCTCGTGAACAAACTTGTTGAAACGGTCTTGATATCGGTTTTGCAATCGGGTAAATACTTCTTCGATCCGAACGGTCGCATTGCCGGGGCCGACAATGGTCTTGGGAAGTATAACCGGAACCCCGGGGATGAATTCCATATAATGGGCCGGTACAATTACCGGTCGGGTATCAAGAGCCGCTTGCCGCCAATCCTCGGATAATCCTTCGCTCAGCATGTAGAACGCCTGTCTTTGCAGTTCTCTGGCCGCCTCGACCGCACCCGGCGGAAATGAATATTGCTCAATCGGGAGTTTATCCGGGGCTGTGAATGTGCCTGCGGTTGTTTCGGCCAAAAAACCGGCCATACGCCCGTTAAAGAGGGAAGTCAGGCTGATAAGAAGGTCATCAACCGGTATTTCCTTTTTAAAGGCATATGCCAGCAGGTAATTATTGACCACGGCGGCCCACAGATGCGGCCCAAAGCTGAAGCGGCTGGTATAGAATTGAACTTCGTCTTTTAAGTGTTCGGCAATGTCCGAGGGGAGCAGGGAATCCAACAGATTACCGTATTGACTGCACCCGCTTTTGAAGGACCCGACCAGGTCAATGAATGAAAAAGCCGGATTCATTGGGACATCAGAAACGAAAGGCCGGCCGAAAACATCCAGGTGCTTTAGGATTTGAGGACGGTTTGACCAGTACTTATCATCCCGGGTTATGCACTCAAAAAGTGACAGGGCGTTATCCTTGAAGACAAGGTCCACCTTCTCCCGGGAAGGCCGCGCCAGTTTACTTTCAAGCTTTACCTCGCAGACGGCTTTGTTCCAACGCAGGGCTCGGGTTATGAGCCAGGGATCGATACCGTAGCCTCTAGTAGTATCAGTCCACAGTCTGATATCCTGGCAGTAGTTTTCCAGGAGGTCGTGGCTAACCGCATAAATTCCGCTGGTGGGATCGGTAACCCGAAAACCGTAAAACACTTCGAGAAGCGGTCCGGTAAAAAGCACGCCTACCGGGTCTTCCAGCTGATGTCGTTGAAAACATCCCAGAGCCAGGTCATAGTCTTTTTGAATCGGCAGAGCCAACCTCTTTACCCAATCCGGGCGGAAGCCCCGCCCATGTTCCTGCTTGAGATCTGCAGCCAGCACTATCAAATCTGCTTCCAGGTAATTGGCGATCTCAATTAAGGCTCTGATGCTGGCGCCCCGGCCATTAATCCCCGGCGCCAATACGTATTCAAAATGCGGAATAGGAAGGTTTAATCTTTTAATGGCTTCCAATATATCACTGCCGGCAGGATCTCCGATACAGGCGATCATGGTGTTGGGGGATGGCAAGTTTTCCGGGTTGCTGCACAAAAGCTGCAGCATTTCCAGGAGCGAGGTCTTCTCGTTAAAAAATGGTATACCAACTACTGTGTCAATATGAGCAAATCCCTCGAGGAGGGGAATCAATTCGCGGACGGTCTCGCTGAAGTGCTTTTCAAAGCTGTTTAAGCTATTGCTGCACATAGCAAACCTCCTTGAAGCACCTGCTGTGTTATGAGATTACGTGTTTAAACTTTCCATTATTATAGTTAAATTTAACGGGCTTGGAAAGGCCGCCCAAGGGAGTTTAGGCCGATTTTTCAAGATTCTTGACTTTAGATATCGGGTTTCACCTCCAATAAAGCAGGAACTCTACCATAGTTACGTTTCTCCAGGATTGTCTAGAAATGGCGCGCTCAGTTGCTTTTAAGCCGGCGGAAATCTATAATTAAAGCAGTTTGAGTGCTAGAGGACATGCCAATTTGGCACGGTCAGCCACATATTAGGACGATCAATTGTGGGGCACCAAATTTCGCAGATACAATTTGAAACTGTTTTAAGGAGGTATGTATGTGAATCTGAAGGAACTGTTTGATTTGTCCGGAAAAACTGCCATTGTTACCGGCGGCTCTGTTGGTCTTGGCAATCAGATGTGTCACGCCTTGGCCGAAGCGGGTGCCAATGTGGTTGTTGCCGCCCGTAAGGTAGAACGGTGTGAAGCCCTCGCCAATGAGCTGGTCAAGTACGGTATCAAGGCTCTTCCTGCCCGCTGCGACGTATCCAAGGGCGAGGAGATCGAAAACCTGGTAGACCTTACGTTGAAGGAGTTCGGCAAGGTAGATATCCTGGTCAACAATGCGGGGGTCACCTGGGGTGCCGATTCCATGAACTTCCCCATGGACAGGTTCCGCTGGGTTTTCGAGGTTAACGTAATAGGTTTGTTCCATCTGAGCATGTTGTGTGCTCGCAGTATGAAAGAGATCGGTTACGGTAAGATAGTCAATATTGCTTCCATAGCCGGTTTGGGCGGGACTTTTCCCGAGGAGCAGGATACCGTTGCTTACAATGCAAGTAAAGCTGCGGTTATAAACCTGACCAAGGATCTGGCGGTCAAGTGGGGTCGTTACAACATCTATGTCAACGCCATTCTCCCGGGCCCGTTCCCGACCCATATGACGGAGAGACACTGGCAAAACCTTGGCGGCGAACAAATCTTTTATGACAAAACTCCGCTGCGCAAGGTGGGCGGCCCGGATGATATGAAGGGAGCTGTAGTTTTCCTTTGCTCGAAAGCTTCCGACCATATTACCGGTCATTCCATACCCATCGATGGCGGTATGCACGCCCATATAGGGTAATACCTGAGTGAAAGCAAATTTAATGCCGGCCTGACTCGAGATCAAGGCTGGGCGATAGTTTTCCGATCGGCATACTTAACCGAGCTGTTCCCATACCGTTAATATTTAACTATCACGCTCTTGGAGACGGTTACAGCGTTCATCCGGTATGGTAGCAGCTCATCAAATTCCAGCAGATAGGGGGCTGTTCATATGAAGGCTGTGGCCATCGATGGTAAATGTAAACTGAAGCTGATCGAAACCGAACAACCACAGGCAACCGATTCCAAACTGGTAATAAAGGTAGAAAGAACCGGTATCTGCGGTTCTGATATTCACATGTGGCATAATGGTACCCCGGTTGGTTTGATAATGGGGCACGAGTTTGGCGGGACTATAGCCGACCCGGGCCCGGCCAAAGATCTGTTTAAAGTGGGGGATCGGGTAACCGCGCTTCCGGCCAACCCCTGCATGGAGTGCAAGTTCTGTAAGCGTCAGTTGTATGCTGCCTGTGTCAAATACCTGGATGATGCACCCGGAATTACTACCCCGGGCGCATATGCCGAGTATATGCTGGCCAATCCGCTCATGGTACGCAAACTTCCCGATGGGATGTCCATGGAAGAAGGGGCTATGGTGGAACCCGCGGCAGTTGCCTTACGGGCTGTTCACCTCGGAAATGTGCAGCCGGGAGACCGGGTGCTGGTCGTAGGTGCCGGAATCATCGGGCTGTTGTGTGCGGCTTGGGCACGGATTTCCGGGGCGGCTTACGTAGCTCTGTCAGAGCTTAATCCGATCCGCAGGGAGAAGGCCCTGGCTTTTGGGGATGTGGACGAGGTGTTTGATGCCGGCGATCCCAAACTCCAGAAGAAGCTCCTGACGAGAACCGACGGCGGGTTTGACAAGACTTTTGAGTGTGCGGGACCGGCTCCGGCGGTGCAGTCTGCCATAGGTGCAACCGGTTACGGGGGAACCGTGGTATTGGTCGGGGTGAACTATGATCTGGTTCCCATATACACTATGAGAGTTAACATGAGGGAGATCATGATTAAGGGTTCATACGGCTATTCCCCCGAAGAGTTTGACCAGTCCATTGATTACATCGCACGCAAGGTTCTCAAAACTGAAAGGTTTGTTGATGATATGGTAAGTCTTGAGGAGCTGCAAAGCGCCTTTGAAAGACTTGATGATCCTAAAGGAGACGCAGTAAAGATAATGGTTAAACAGTAAGGAATCATCCTTTTGTTAATGTTAAGAGATTAATTAAAAGCCGGGCCGTTTAATACGCCCGGCTTAAATTTGGGGTTGGCTTCCACCAGCCCCTGCTTACTGTTCATCCCTGAGTTTTATTCCATATTTGGCAGCCTTGCGAACAATAGTCGGCTGGCTGACTCCCAGTTCCGCCGCCGCCTTCCTGGTAGAACCACAGCGGTCCAGGGCCTCCTGTATCAGACGATGCTCCACTTCCTCCACCGCGTTTTTCAAGGATGAATTAGGATCCAGATTGAGAGTAATAAGATCCTGGGGTTCTGGAACCGGCAGTCCGACATCGGTAATTACGTCACCGGGGCAGGTTACTACCAGCCTCTCCATGAGGTTTTCCAGTTCTCTGACGTTACCCGGCCAATCATAGTTGATTAGGGCCTTAACGGCTTTCTCGTGCAGCCGCTTGTTGAAGCCGTATTTGTTATTAAACTTCTTAAGGTAAAACGCTGCCAGGAAAGGAATTTCCTCTTTTCTGACCCGCAATGGAGGAACATAGAGAGGAACTACGTTCAACCGGTAAAACAGGTCTCGTCTGAACTCTTTGCGCAGAACCATCTCCCACAAATCGCGGTTGGTAGCGGCGATTAGGCGGACATCGATCTTAATCGGAGTCGTGCTCCCAATCCGGGTTATTTCCCGCTGCTGGATTACCCGCAGGAGTTTGCTCTGCAGGTGAAAAGGCAGATCGCCGATCTCATCAAGAAACAGGGTGCCCTGGTGAGCAATCTCGAATATACCGGCTTTACCGTCTTTTTTTGCTCCGGTAAAGGCCCCGGGGACATAACCGAACAGCTCCGATTCCAGCAGGCTTTCGGGTATAGCGGCACAGTTAATGCTGATCAGGGGTTTGTCGCTTCTTAAGCTGTAACGGTGAATAGTCTTGGCGATGACCTCTTTGCCCACCCCGGATTCTCCTTGAATAAGAACGGTGGTGTCAACCTGTCCCAGACGTATGCTGAGGTCAACCAGCTCTTTCATCTTCTGGCTGTGGATTACGTACTCATCACCAAGTTTGTATTTGTTCAGTTCCACCTGAAAATGCTTCGAAAGGTTTTCAGCCTGCTGCAGCTGCGAACGCAGAGTATTAAGTTCCGTAAAATCCCGTGCGTTGGCGACGACACGAACGATGTTGCCGGAATCATCAAAGATGGGGTTGCCGGTGACCAGCAGGCTGGAACCGTTATTCAGCTCCTGAGATATGGTAACCCGTTCCTTGCGTTCCAGAACCGCCAAGATGGCTGACTGGCTTAATACCCCTTCTTCCACCAGTTCGCTGACGTGTCTGCCGATAAGTTTTTCGCTTGGTATCCCCGTAATCCGACAGTAGGCCTCATTGACCCGTAAGGTTTTTCCCTCACCGTCGGTAACATATATGCCGTCGTAAGAGGAGTCAATAATGGCATCCAGCTCGTCTTTCATCCGTTTGGTAAAACTCAGTTCCTCCGATATCATTTCCAGTTCGGATATATCCTGCAAAACCGCTACGGCGCCGATAACCTTATTATTTGAGATTAAAGGGGTTCTATTGGAAATTAGCAAGCGGCCATTGAAAGTAAGTTTGCCCGATTCTTTTTGGCCAGTCATCAGAACCTCATTCAACCTGCTTTCCGGCACGATCGACATTACCGGCTTTCCTACCGCCTGCTCCCGCGGGATTTGCAGCAGCTTTTCGGCAGCGGTGTTGAATAATACGATATTGCCTTCTTCATTGACGGAGATGAGGCCGTTGTGCATGGAATCGATTATGGTGTAGAGTTCCTCTTTCAATTTCAAGACCGAACTGAAATAAGCTCGAATGGTATCGGACAGGGTCACCAGGCCTACTACCTTGCCCTTGTCCACCACTGGCAGGTTACCAACACTGACGGTAATGAGGGTGGAAACATCCTCGTCAGGACTGGTCACCACCGGATTGGTTCTCATCATTTTTCTCAGGGGATAGTCCAGTGAACGGCCTTTGAACAGCTCTCTCAAGACCAGGGTTTTGGTCACCAGTCCCACCAGGACGCCTTTATCATCCAGGATGGGAACGCCGTCAATCCTGCGATTGATGATGATATCCAGGCTGTCCTGAAGGGTATCGTTAACAGTCAGAGTCCACGGGTCCGGACGCATGAAGTCCCGCACCTTTAGTGAACTTTTAACAATAATCGTAGTACCATCACGTATCAGATCATTGACTATTGATATCCAGGGGTCTTCTCTGACACAAGTCTTTTCCATCCGGATGCCCTCCCTTAAGCTGCCATACCGGTGGCGTTTCCGCTTAGTCGACATTGTGATACACAGATGTATCATTTATCAATTATTGTAACACCTAAACATGTTTTATGTAATAGGGAGTCGGATAGGAGGCACATCCTTGTATATTTTGTTACCGAGATTTTGTTATATTGTATATAATGGAAGAAGAAAATAGTTTTATTGGGAAAAATGAATATTTGTAAGGGGGACGTGCATCCATCATCAATGCGTCGGTAGCAAGGTGCAATATTGATCGCAGGTTTGAAAACCGGACGGGTTTTGGGATCCTGAAGTACAGCGTAAGGGGGTAAAAATTTGATTACAACTGAAGTGGTGGAGCATTTCAAAGAAATAGCACCCATGCTGGTTAACCTCATTCCCGGCGGTGCCATTTTCGGCACTACCGATCTTGAATTCTACACTTGGAAGCTGGCATCGGATGTATTTGATATGCCGGCATTTGAAGTTGGGAAAAGATTCAGTGCGGGAGGGGCTGCAGCAGAGGCCATTCAGACCAAGCGGCTCACTACCAGGATACTGGATGATGGCCAGGGTGGTAGGGTATTAGTGACGACAGTTCCCGTTTTCGAAGGTGACAAGGTAGTGGGAACCTTCAGGGTTATACAGCCGAGAGTGAATCCCATATTCCCCGCTTTTCCTGACTTTGCTCCCATAATAGCCGAGATGTTCCCCGAAGGGGCTTACGTGTGGCTGACAGATACCAAGAAGAATGTGGGCCTGCAGGGATCAGAAAAATTTGACATACCTCAGTATAAGGTCGGCGAACCTCCAGACCCATTTGCTCAGAAAATCATTGAGACGAAAAAACCGAATACTATGGAATTGGACGCTAAAATCTATGGAATTCCCATTTTATCGATGGGTCAGCCGCTTTTTGATCCGGATGATAAGGACAAGGTTGTCGGCGCCTTCGGGATAACCATACCCAAACGGCACGCGCAGCGCCTGCGCAACATGTCCGACAAGATGGAGAAAAATGTAAACGAGATTGCGGCAGTGATACAGCAACTGGCGGCTTCTGCTTCCCAGATTGCCGCCAATGAGGGCGCACTTAATAACAGCATTGCCGAGATCTATCAGATCTCGGAAAAAATCGAAGAGGTCCTGGGCTTTGTTACCCAGATTGCAGCCGAGACCAAGATGCTGGGACTCAATGCCGCGATCGAGGCGGCTCGGGCCGGCGATGCCGGGCGGGGCTTCGGCGTGGTGGCTGAAGAGATCCGCAAACTCTCCGACCAATCTCGCGACACAGTGGTATCAATACAGCAGCTTACGGATCAGATCAAGCAGCAGCTCGAACATGCACGTCGGGTCAGTGAGCAGACTTTGCGTGCCAGCGAGGAACAGGCAGCAGCAACCCAGGAGATTGCCGCCAGTATTCAGGATCTTACCAAAACCGCTGAAAAACTCGACCGAGTAGCGCAAGAGGTATAAAAAGAGAAAAGGTTCTGTCTTAATAAAACATTCCCAGTATGATTCATAGGTGAATCATACTGGGAATGCGTTAATAGCCATTTCTCTTGGAATTTCCACAATCGACCGTTCCAAATGATACAAGTGTGTATCATTTAAATGACTTCAAATGTATCCTCAACTCGTAACTGAATGTTTCATTATAGTTGCCTCCAGATTAAAAAACCTTTCCCGATCCGCAAATACCCGACGATCTGGCAATCGAAACCATTGCTATTGTGTCATTTTTGCGATTATTCTTAATAAGAGCCAAGATGGTATGATTATTGCATTAATATGTCGCAGGGACAAAAACCATTATGATGCCATTACGCTGTTATAATGGTTTTAGTTGTTGATTCTGAAACTTGTTTTTATTGAGAGGTGGCTTAATATGACTCTGAAAACACCCCAGGAATACATTGAAGACCTTCGAAAAATGGATATCAAGCTGTACCTTTTTGGCGAACTGGTTAAGGATTATGTGGATCACCCGATGATAAGACCTTCAATAAATGCTATGGCCATGACTTACCAGCTGGCGCAGGATCCGGAGTACGAGGATTTGATGACTGCGACCTCCAGCCTTACAGGAAGGAAGATAAATCGTTTTACCCACCTTCACCAGAGCACTGACGACCTGATAAAAAAGGTCAAGATGCTGAGATTGTTAGGGCAGAAAACCGGGTGCTGTTTTCAGAGGTGTGTGGGCATGGATGCCTTTAACGCGGTTTTCAGCACCACTTATGAGATAGATGCCAAATACGGAACGAGATATCATGAGCGTTTCCGGGAGTATATGAAGTATGTTCAGGATAATGATTTGACGGTTGACGGGTGCATGACTGATGCTCGAGGAGACCGCAGCAAATCACCCGGGGCTCAGGATGATCCCGATGCTTACCTGCGGGTGGTGGAAAGACGCCACAATGGAATAGTGGTGCGGGGATGCAAGCTTCACCAGACCGGAATGATCAACTCGCATGAGATTCTGGTGATGCCCAATAACACCTTGAAGGAAAGCGAAAAAGACTGGGCGGTAAGTTTTGCGATTCCCGTTGACACACCAGGAATGATTTATGTGTATGGCCGCCAGTCCTGCGATACCAGGAAGATGGAACCCGGGACCATTGATCGAGGGAATATCTACTTTGGCGGTCAGGAAGTCATGACCATATTCAACGATGTCTTTGTACCCTGGGAGCGCGTATTTATGGATGGTGAAACCGATTTCACCACCATGCTGGTGGAGCGTTTCGCCGGGTACCACCGCCAGAGCTACGGAGGATGCAAAGTGGGTGTTGGAGACACCCTCATCGGAGCCGCCCAAGCCATTGCGGAGTATAACGGCGCCGCCAAAGCCTCCCACATCAAGGACAAGATTATTGAAATGTGCCATCTAAATGAGACCCTGTATGCCTGCGGCATCGCCTGCTCAGCTGAAGGCCGCAAGACACCGGCGGGCAACTATCTGATAGACCTGTTGCTGGCCAACATCTGCAAACAGAATGTTACCCGTTTTCCTTATGAGATCGCACGACTGGTTCAGGATATTGCCGGCGGCTACATGGTAACCATGCCTTCGGAACAGGACTTTAACCACCCGGAAATCGGTCCGCTGGTAGCCAAGTATACCACCGCCAGGAGTGACGTGCCCGCGGAGCATCGCCAGCGGATGCTGCGGTATATAGAAAACCTTACCCTGGGAGCGGGTGCAGTCGCTTACCTGACAGAATCCATGCATGGTGCTGGTTCGCCACAGGCTCAGAGGATTATGATCTCACGCCTGATCAACTTACAGCACCGCAAGGAACTGGCGGAAATACTCTGCGGGATCCGCGAAAACTGTGATGTGACGTGGTAGGACCGAAAATAGGGGTCAGGTTCTGCGGCGGCTGCAACCCCCTGATAAACCGCGGTCGAATATACAGGGAGCTTCAGCGGCAGTGTCCTGGAAGGTGCGGGCTGATCAGGGACGAGCAGGATGAAGTGTGGGATGTGGGTGTTATTCTCGGCGGCTGCCCGGTGGCATGTGCCGATTCCGAGGAGTTGCGGCAAAAGGCCCGTAAGTGGATAGTTGTCGGGGGAAACATGGTGGATTACTATCCGGTGGATGAATCAAAGATTGTTGAGACCATCATTGAGAAAAGCAAATTGCTGAGTCAAAACGATTGACAATGACAGTTGCGGTATCGTTTTAAAACATCTGCAATCCAATCACAACAAAGGACATAGTACTCACCAAATTAAAAAAAGGAGAGGAGTATTAAGATGAGAGAAGTTGTTATCGTTAGTGGTGCGAGAACACCGGTCGGGGACTTTATGGGGTCACTCGCGGAGTACGACCCGATTGATCTGGGAGTGTTTGCTCTCAAAGGCGCTTTGGAAAAGGCGGGTATATCCGCGGAGTTGATCGATGAGGTGGTGGCAGGTCACTGTAACCAGTCATCATCACCGGGCAACAGTGCCCGCCATGTGGCACTGAGATCAGGGTGCCGGGTTGACTCATACGCCTGCACCGTTCACCAGCAGTGCCCATCCTCCATGCGGGCGGCTGAGATCGTGTCACAGGAAATCATGTTAGGGAAAATTGACGTCGGTGCCGCTGTGGGAATTGAAAGCATGACCAATACCCCCTATTATCTCTATGGCGCAAGGAAGGGTTACCGCTTGGGTCATGGCGAGCAGATCGTTGACGGTCTTATGAAGGGCGGTCTGATTTGCGAATTCGTGGGTTATCACATGGGCGTTACCGCCGAGAACATTGCTGAGATGTATAACATCAGCCGGGAGGAGCAGGATGAATACGCACTGCTCAGCCATCAGAGGGCCTGCCGCGCCATTAAAGAGGGCTGGTTCAAAGATGAGATAGTACCGGTTGAGGTCCACGAGAAAAAAGGAACCCGAATTTTTGATACCGATGAACATCCCAGGCCTGATACCACTCTGGAGAGCCTGGCCAAGTTGAAACCGGCTTTCAAAAAAGGCGGTACTGTGACCGCAGGCAATGCTTCCGGTCTGAATGACGGCGGCTCTGCAATCATTATGATGTCTGCAGACAAGGCCAAGGACTTGGGTATAAAACCTATCGCTCGCGTCGTGTCTTCAGCCTCAGGGTCGGTTGAACCGCGTATCATGGGCATGGGAGTAGTACCGGCCGTACAACGCGCTCTGAAATTCGCAGGTATGGAACAGAATCAGATCGATTACTGGGAAATCAACGAGGCTTTCGCCGCCCAGTTCCTGGGTGTCAATCGCGAATTGAAGATTGACCTGGACCGGGTTAATGCAGTTGGTTCCGGTATAGCGATTGGACATCCCGTAGGAGCAACCGGGGCTCGGTTGATTATAACCATGATCAATGAGATGAAGCGCCGTGGGGTCCGGTATGGCTGTGCCTCCCTGTGTGCCAGCGGCGGTCCGGGAGTGGCGTTTATTGTAGAATCCATCTAAATTACGGGATAGGCTGGCAGGAGCAAGCAGGAAAACCCTGGCACAAGAAAAACAGGGATGCCTCTTGCTCTGCCCCTGCCATTAATTTTATTGCTGCTATTGATTTGGTCGAGAGAGGGGGGATTAACCGATCACGTTTTTGGGTGCACATCGTTCTCTATATGCAGCAGCATTTACCACATATAACGCAATTCTATTGGCAGCACATTTCTCCAATGCTCCCATAAAAGCATCTCAAGTCTGGAATCAGTTACACTGATTCCTACTGTCGGCGCTGAGTCTGCTATCTGCATGACGACAAAGCCGATCATTACAACCGCGTCTTTCCAATGCGCTCGCAAAAAGCTTATTCGTGCCAGTAATTATTCTGTCATTCCACCGGAAAGATTCATTTGCACGGCAGGATTAAAACCCTATCCGTTACTCAGAAGACCAGAAATGGTCGAAATAATCCGGAAAAAACAAAAAGAAGAGCAATGGAAAACAATTCAAAGGAGGTTCCCGTAATGGCATCACCGTATGAGAGCCGATTTTGGACGCAGGTCTACAACTGGAAGACTCCAACCACCATGAGGTATCCGAAGATTCCGGCCTATTATGTTCTTCGCGATGCCACAGTTTTCCAACCCGACAAGGCTGCTACCGATTTCTATGGAGCGAAGATTACCTGGGATCAGCTCTACCACAAGGTTACCCGCATGGCCAATGTACTGGTCGAAAAGGGTGTCAAGAAAGGTGACAGAGTAGGTATCTGTCTCCCCAACTGCCCGCAGTTTGTTATTGCTTTCTGGGCGGTTCTGATGGCCGGCGGCGTAGTCGTGAACCTCAACCCCATTTACACTGCGGACGAACTTGAATTTGCTTTCAAGGATTCCGGGCTCACCGGACTTGTAACCTTTGATGCTTTGTTACCGGTTGTCAAGCCCCTGGTCAAAAAGCTCGATATCCCGATGGTTATCGTTACCCGACTGTCGGACTTCATGCCGGGCGGGAAAGTCAGCACCGAAGAAGAACTGGGACTTGAGCCGGGATGGCTTCATTTCTCAAAGATTCTTGAAACCGACAGACGCTGGGCACCTCCCCTGGTCGATATCAAGCATGACGACCCCGCGGTCATCCAATACACCGGTGGAACCACTGGCGTTCCCAAGGGAGCGGTATTAACTCAATTCAATATAGTCGCGGCTGCCTATCAGGTAGTTATGTGGTGTATTGAAATGGTTGACAACGAGCCGACCGAGATTCAAAACCTCCTGTGCGTAATACCCTTCTTCCACATCTACGGAGAAGTATGCTGCATTCTGTACGCTGCACGCTCCCTGATGACCATGGTTATTCTGCCTCGCTTCGAACCCAATGAAGTGTTGGATGCTATCGAGCGTTATGACCAATATGCGTATTTCCCGGCAGTGCCCACCATGTTAGAAGCGCTGTTTGCCAACCCGCGCGTTAACGACATTGACTGGCACCGCAAATTCGTCTACTGCGGTACCGGTGCGGCTCCCGCCTCCCTCGCTCTGTACCAGAAATGCCGCAGCTACGATTTCAACTTCTATGAGGGATATGGCTTGAGTGAGACCTGTGCCATGGCAGTAAGTACTCCCGGCGGGCGGCCGAAAGTTGGCAGTGTCGGTGTTCCCTATATTGACATGGAGTGCCGCGTAGTTGACGAAGATGGCAACGATGTACCTCTGGGTGAGCGCGGTGAGCTGTGGCTGAGAGGCGCCACTGTTATGAAGGAATACTGGAATAATCCTGAAGAAACTGCCAAAGCGTTAACGGAAGACGGCTGGCTGAAGACCGGCGACGTGGTTTATATGGATGAAGAGGGTTATATATTCATTGTTGACCGCACCAAGGATATGATTATTGCCGGCGGTTACAACATCTATCCGCGCGATATCGACGAGGTTCTCATGCAGCATCCTGCTGTTGCAGACGCTATGGCGATCGGCGTTCCCGATGAGTATCGCGGTGAGACAGTTAAGGCCTTTGTACAGCTGAAACCCGGTCAAACGGTAACCTTTGAAGAACTGGATGCCTTCTGTCGTCAAAAACTGGCACCTTACAAGGTTCCCAAGCTGTGGGAGTTCCGTTCCGAACTGCCGCGTACCCAAACCGGTAAGGCTCTGCGCCGGATCCTGCGCGATGAAGAGATTGCAAAAATGAAGAAAGAATAAAATAATATATTACGTAGGAGCTGACCACTGCTCAACAGCGCCGGTCCGACAAAATTGTCGATGGTGTAGTTGGATGAGCAAGTTCCTGTGTAAGGTGAAGCCCCGGAGCCGTGTTTGCGGCCCGGGCTTGCCTTACATACGTGGTAAATAGATTAAAAGGAGTTGAACTGCTTGAGTACTTCTTATTCTTACAACACCCGTGACCTGAAGTTCATTCTGAAGGAATGGCTTCCAATCGAAGAAATATTCCAATACGAGAAGTATAATGGCTACTACACCATTGAGGACCTGGACATGATGATTGACCAGTGTCACAACATCGCCGCCGAGGTTATTGCCGCCGAAGGGGACGAGATGGAGGAGTTCGGGGTTAAATTCGAAAACGGAAAGACCACCGTTCACCCCGGTTTTACCCGGATATTTAAGTACATCCAGGAGAACGGCTGGGGAACTTCCAATATTGAAGAGGTTGAAGGCACCCTGCCTGAAGTCCTCCAATGTGCCATATATGAGATGTTTCAGGCGGCCTGCCCGCCAATGCGCGCTCACGCCTTGACCACCGGTGCAGCCCGGTTGATTCAGGAGTTTGGGTCGGAAGAACTGAAGAAGATGTTTCTGCCCAAAATGTATGACGGTACATGGTCCGGAACCATGTGCCTGACTGAAGCGACTGCCGGTACTGACGTAGGAGATATCCTCTCCAAAGCTTACCCTACATCCGATCCCCGGATATACAAGATCAAGGGTTCAAAACAATTCATCACCTGCGGTGATGGCGATTTTGCAGAAAACATTATTCACCTGTTCCTGGCAAGGATTGAAGGAGCAGCACCGGGAACCAAAGGGATTTCGCTCTTTGTGGTACCCAAGTATTGGGTAAATGAGGACGGAAGCCTGGAGGATAATGATGTCGTAACCACGGCCATAGAGCATAAGATGGGGTTGCATGCTCAGCCTACGGCCGCCCTCGCTTTTGGCGATAACGACAGATGCCGGGGTTGGCTGGTGGGAGACCCTCCGGGACCTGATGGAGTCAGCAAAGGAATGGCTCAGATGTTCCAAATGATGAACGAGGAGCGCAAAGGAACCGGTATGCAGGCTCTTTCCGTAGCCGCCAACGCCTACTGGAACGCAAAGAACTATGCCAAGGAGAGGATACAGGGACGCTTGGCCTCCGACCCCAAGGGACCCAGGGTGCCAATCATCAACCATGGTGATGTGAAGCGCATGCTGATGGTCAACAAGGCTACGCTGGAAGCGTGTCGCGCCATGATCATGAAGGCCTATTTTTATCAGGATATGTTCCGGCACGACCCCGATCCTCAGAAAAGAAAATGGGCCGGCGGAAGGTTGGATGTGCTGACTCCTATATGCAAAGCTTATCCCAGTGACGAAGCCTGGAATCTGGTGGCGGAATCCATTCAGACTTACGGCGGCTATGGGTACTGTGAGGATTATCCCGTAGCTCAAGCGGCCCGGGATCTCAAGATCTACTCCATCTGGGAAGGAACGAATTTTGTACAAGCCCAGGACCTGATAAACCGGAAGTGGTCCCTGGATAATGGTGCGGTTTTTGCCGATTTCCTGCAGGAGATCGAGGATTTCATTGCTGCGCACGAGGGGAACGATAAAGGCTTCAGACTTGAGTTTGCCAATCTGAAAGAGGCCTTGTCGGCTTACCGGGAAATCATGGCCGCGATGGCAGAGTATAAGGCTGCCAAGAAGATGGGCTACTATCAAGTGTTGGCCCGCCGCATTCTTACCGCTACCGGTCAGCTGTACGGCGGTTATTGCCTGTTGGATCAAGCCCTTATCGCTCAGAAGAGGGTGGATGAGCTGGGTCCGGAGCACTGGGATTATCATTTCTACTATGGAAAGGTTCTTTCAGCCAGGTATTACCTGAGAAATGTGGTTCCCAATGTCAGCCTGGTGGCCAGACTGGTCAAGGAAGGGGACGACACGGTTATAGAAGCGCCGATTGAGATTTTCGAGTATTAAATAAACCTCCTCTCTTTGCTGTATGGGGATGGACGTTCCCCGGATCGACGCAGATCCCGGGGAATGCTCCATCCTTAATTATGTCTTGCGGCAACAGGAGCAAGCAGAAAACCCTGGTACAAGAAAAGCAGGGTTGCCCCTTTTGCTATCCGAATAAAAGCAACCGCCCCGGGGCCAAGTGCTTATTTTCCACGGGGCGGTTATTTCGACTAGCAAGCAATCTTTCCAGTGATGGATGAGTACTTTGTTTGATTGCGGCTTATTCTGACGACCGGCGAGCAGCCTCTTCCTCCCTCAGTATCTTGCGCATGATCTTGCCCGTGCCGCTCTTCGGCAAGGAATCCCTGAACTCAATGGTTCGCGGGTATTTATATACTGCCATCTGTTCCCTGGCCCAGGCTACCAGTTCATCTTCGGTAATTTTTCCTACCCACTCCGGTTTTAAGGTAACAAAAGCCTTGACATCCTCACCCCGGTAATCATGCGGAACCCCGATAACTGCGCACTCGGCAATGGCGGGATGCTTGTAGAGGTACTCCTCCACTTCTGCCGGGAAAACGCTGTAGCCTGAGGCTTTGATGAGCTCCTTTAGCCTTCCGCACAGCCAGACAAAACCATCCTCATCGATGCGGGCAATATCTCCAGTTTTTATCCAGCCATCTCCGGGGAATGCCTCGGCCGTTTCTTCAGGCCGGTTCCAGTAACCTACCGCCACGCTGTTATCCCGAATCCAGAGCTCCCCTTCCTCTCCCAGCGGTACATCCTTGGTATCATCAGATGGGTCCACGATCCGGATATCCACCCCGGAAAAAGGAAAGCCAATACTTCCCGGCTTAATCCAGCGTGGGATCGTCTGACACACCGTAGCCACAGTTTCGCTCATTCCATATCCTTCCGCCAGGAGAATACCCCGGTCCAGATATTTCTGTTGAACCGCACTCGGTAAAGGAGCGCCGCCCATCCAGGCACATCTCCAGGAAGACAGATCGTAGTTGTCCACCTCTGGATGATTGATTAATGCAATGTTCATAGTTGTTATGGCAACGAAGTTGGTTACTTTGTACCGATCTATCGCCATTAATGCCGCCAACGGGTCGAAACGAGCCATGATGACAATGGTACCGCCTTCATAGACCGGACCCAGCATATGACAGGCCATGCCGGTAATATGAAAAAGAGGCAGAGCCGCCAGATGGATGTCGTCAACCTTATCCTTGTTGTAGGAGTATACCACGGCTTTCCACAGGATGTTTCTGTGTACCAGCATCGCGCCTTTTGGATGTCCGGTAGTTCCCGAGGTATACTGCAACTGGGCCAAATCTTCCAGGTCGAGATCCGCCAGTCGCTTGATGGGCTCTGCGTTGATGAAATCATTCCACTGGATTGCTCCTTCACAAGAAGGGTTTTCGGGTACGATACCCTGAGGAAAGGGTATAGTCGGTTCAGCAGGCACGTATTCGGCCAGGGAAGTGACTACCACTGCTTCTACTGAGGGTACTTTTTCACGAATGCTTTCAAATATCGGGTATAGTCCATCCTCAATTATAACTACCTTTGCTCCGCTATCGTTCAGAATGTATTCCAATTCCCCGCTCTTGAACATGGGGCTGCCTGGAACCACTACCGCTCCTATTGATTGGGCACCGAAGTAGGAGAGCAGGAATTGTGGGCAATTCTGCATTCCCAGGTAAACCCGGTCACCTTTCTTGACTCCCAGCGCCTGCAAACCTCCAGCAACTCTCCATACCAGTTTCTTAAACTCCATCCAGGTAATCTCGGTGCCGTAATAAATGATAGCAGCCTTATCGCGGAATTTGTAAGCATTGTAAACCAGGTGCTGGACTATCGGATCGCGTCCAATGTGCACCTCATCGCCCCGCAGATAATCATCCTGATAATGTTTTTCCCAGAATCTTTCCATTGGCTTGAATTTCATTGTTGTTGTCCCCCTCTCATTAATCCCTGGTAAACGTGTAGACTCTTACCAATAGTTCGTCCCTTGGTCGCAATCACCATGCGAGGCCGTCAAATGACGTGCTGGAAACTGCGAGAAAAGGCTTGTTCTTTGACCCGGCAGTTGTCTGGTTCACTCCCTTCATGTAGATACTATAGCTATGCCAAAAAAATTCAATATATTTAGTCAATAGTCCTTCAGAGAAGATATGGTTTCATAAATTTGCATAAAAGAAAGGGTTAAAGCAGGAAGATACCCAAGATATCCTCTCTTTTTTAACCCCTTAAACGAATGGATTGCCCTAATCTTCCCATCGTTCAAAGTGATTGCCGGATGGTGCACTGGAATTCAAAATGCCGGTCAGGCAATAGGGGAGCAAGGAGTTTTTCACCCACCCCACTCCCCGGTTTTGCATTTCAATTGTCTCGTGTTATCCTGACAGCCGCTGCCTTAGCTGATCTTTGAGGAGTTTGCCTACTCCATTGCGCGGCAGGGGACCGGTGAAGATGACTTCCTTGACGCACTTAAAGCGGGCCAGGTTGTCAGTGCAGGCTTTGATAATATCGGCCTCGGTAAGCTCGGCTCCCGGAGCTTTCACCACAAAGGCTACGGGCACTTCACCCCATTTTTCGTCGGGTTTTCCGACTACACCTACCTCAACTACCCCGGGTAAGCGGGAAATGACGGCTTCAATCTCGGCCGGATAAATATTCTCGCCGCCGCTTATGATCATATCCTTTAACCGGTCTACCACATAGATAAATCCGTCCTCATCCTTCATCCCCAGATCTCCGGTGAAGTACCAGCCGTCCGCCACTACCTTCTGTGTGGCCTCGGGATTGTTCCAGTATCCCTTGAAAAGCTGGGGACCGGCGACAGCAATTTCTCCGATCTGTCCGGGAGGCAGTTCGCGGCGGGTCTCCGGATCCACGATTTTTATTTCCCCATGGAATACCGCTTTGCCCACCGAGGTTCTCTTATCCCAGCCCATGTCGTGAGTCCAGAAGGTTAAGGCTCCGGCGTATTCAGTAACCCCCAGGACGTTTTCGACCTCGATGTTGTACTTTTTGTATTCGGTGAATATGATTTCCGGCACAATAGAACCTCCGCAAACAATATGCTCCAGGGAGGAGAGGTCCATTTCCGCGATGCCGGGCACCCTGAGCATGGCCAGCAGCATCACCGGAACCGTCATCATGTGAGTAATTCTCTCTTCCACCACCGTCTTCCACACCTTGACGGGATCGAAGTCGGGCATAAATACACAGGTAGTTCCGCAATGGATATTGGTTATCATCGGAGCCAGGCCGCCAATGTGAAAGAGGGGAGCAACGGAAAGGAAACGGTCCCGGTATTTCCAATTGATGGTGTGGCAGTGTCCGGCGGTAACGAAAAACAGGTTGTTATGGGTCAGCATCGCACCTTTGGGCTTGCCGGTGGTTCCGGAGGTGTACATGATTACAGCAACATCGTCGTCGCCTGAAACCAGGCCCGGCTCGTCAGTCGGCTGACCTGCGAGGGCTTGATTGAACTCAATATCCTGACCGGTTCCGCCCGATCTGATAAAGTAGCGCAATCTGGTTTGGGTTCGTACAGCTTCAGCAGCTTCACTGAAACCATCATCGTAAAGGAGCAGGACCGCACCGCAGTCGTTCAGTATATATACCAGCTCGGACGGGTGCAAACGCCAGTTAAGCGGTACGGTAATGGCTCCTATCTTGGCGGCTGCCAGCATGGCGATCAGGAACTGGTAATTGTTTTTACACAGGATTGCGATCCGATCTCCGGGGTAGACCGGTAGGCTCCTCATATAGTGCGCCATCTGATTGACCATGAGGTTGGCCTCCCGGAAAGTGTAGCGATATCCCTCTCCCACGAAAGCCTCCAAATCCGGAGAAAGATACGCCCGGTTTCTCATCATGTCACCAATGTTTATCTTCACAATTCTCCTCCTCCTTAATGGCTCAATAGGCAATTGTTATTTCTCGTTAAACTCTATTTTTGACTCACTAAAGGTACCTGGCTTTCAGAATATTCTTCTGCACTTTGCCAACCGGGGTTCTTGGGAAATCATCAACAAACTCGACAGATTTGGGAATTCTGTAATCTGCCATTTTTCCTCGGCACCATTGAATGATTTCGTTTTCATCAGCTTCCACACCAGGCTGCAAACGAATCAGTGCCTTGACTGCTTCGCCCCACTTTTTGTCGGGGACTCCTATAACGGCAACTTCAAGAATTTTGGGGTGGTTTATCATGACTGCCTCAATCTCTGCGGGGTAGATGTTGATTCCTCCGCTGAGGATCATGTCTGATTTTCGATCGACGATATATACATAGCCTTCCTCGTTCTTATAAGCCAGGTCGCCTACACCCATATACTTTCCATGGAATGCTTGTTTGGTGGCTTCAGGGTTTTTGTAATATCCCATGCACACTCCGCCGCCATAGACCACAATCTCTCCAATTTCTCCAGGTGGAAGCTCATTTCCGTTATCATCAACGATCTTTATTTCCCTGCCAAGCGCAGCACGTCCGACGCTGCCCGGGTATTTCGACATTTCTTCAGAATTTATAAGAGTTACTAAGCCCAGTTCGGAGGCTGAATAGCATGAAAAGATTTCAGTGCCAAAGTACTTTTCATAATTTTCCTTGGTTGATATCTTAAGGGGTGATCCAACCGTGCTTATGAAACGCACTGAGCTTATGTCGAACTTGGCTCTGATCTCCTCCGGAACAGCGAGTATTGCTTCAAGCATTGGAGGCGCTATGATGAAATAGTCAATTTTTTCTTTGGCAATTAGATCAAGTGCTGCCAAGGGGTCAAAGTTTGGAGTGGGCAATAAATACAATGAACCTCCATGCAAAAAAGCAACACAGAAGCTGGCCCATCCGGCAGCACTGTAAGCAGGCAGAAACAGAATGGTTCGATCCTCCTCAACGTTAGGGAAAGCCATGTTTATGTTATAAGCAATACTCATCCAACTATAGTGGCTGTGAATTCCGGATTTGGGTTTTCCTGTAGTCCCTCCGGTTTGAGAGAAGAAAAGCAGATCTTGGTTCCAAACATGAACATCCGGTTCGGCATTTGATCCTGAGGCGATAAGTGATTTGCAGCTCAACATTCCTTCAGGGGGGTCTTCTTCTCCCATAACAATGATGTGCTTTATTGATAAATTATCCCTGATGTCTTTAATGATATTTAGTAATGCGTAGTCAACGAATACGGCTGTGGAATCGGTGTGTGCAATGATGTATTCCAGCTCGTGACCCACCAAGCGAAAATTAGCCGGAACAGAAACAGCACCTGTTTTCGCTATAGCTCCTGCGGCAATTAGCCAATAATCAGAATTGTATCCGAATATTGTTATCTTGTCTCCTTTTTTGATACCCAACTCGAGCAGTGAGTTGGCCAGACAGTTAATTGCGGAATTAAATTCTTTATAAGTGTAACTCCGATCACGAAAGGCTACTGCAATTCTATCAGGACAACGAAGGGACTGGCGTCTAATGATTTCACCCAAAACATGATCCTTCGGGTGTTTTACTTCAAATTCCATTTCTGTTAATGGGTTGTTCATTTTTTACCCTCCTCCATAATGGCGAGCTTACAGTCTATTCCACCTCTTGAACGGCGAGTGCCTGGTAGGCATGGAAGAGATCGTGGCAGAATTGATCCCACCGCTGGCAGGCCTCGATGGTCTTTTCATCCATTGAAAGCAGGTTGGGGAGGGACACAAGCTCCGTCATTTCCTGCGACAGGGCCTTGATTTGGGCGGAGTCTGCTCCTTTAAGGATGCGCTCAACAAATTCTGCCGGTGAATACCAGGCGGCGGCTCGCTGAAAGTCTCGGTGGATCTGAGTTAGAAGAACGTTTCTCGGACCTTCCCACAGTTCGTTAACGGCCGAATCCCGGTAGAGGCGGGGAAGGGAAGAGAAATCCTCCATTACGCCGTGACCGCCGAAAATGGACATAGCGATCCGAATAGCATCAGTTGAATCCCAGGATGCCGTAATTTTCTGCAGCATGATCAGCTCTCGTACATCAAACGTCTTCTTCATTTGCTCTTCACTGCCCGTGGTTACCAGACCGCCCTGCAAACCGTTTTCCAACTGCAGGTAGTCACGATACAGCTTGAAGGCACCGGCTGTGGTTTGGCGGGCCAATTTTTCAGCTTTTCTCAGCTGTCCAGCCACAAGCGGGAACTCGGCGACTTTAACCCCGAAGGCCTCCCGGAACTGCGCGTACTGCTTTGCTTCACGTACTGCCCGTGTCATAAAGGCAGCAGCCGACAGGCCAACCGTCAGCCGGGAACAGGTAAGAACAATGCCCACCACATTGGCCAATCCACGGTGCAGAGGGCCAACCGGGTAAGCTATGGCTCCGTCAAATGTTATTTCGGCCGTGGTGAGTTCGCTGGTACCCAGCTTCCATTTAATCCGGTCGATAGTGTAGCCGTTTCGTTTTTCTTTTTCCTTGTCCCCCGGCAGCCAGGAGGGCATAACAAACAAGGCTACTTTTTCGCTCCCCGCCGGCTTGGCGGTGATGAGGGCATAGTCGGCATGAGTGGCGGAACAGAAGAACTTTGTACCGTACAGCCGCCAGGTATCACCGGTCTGAACCGCTTCCAGAACGTTGGCACCCACATCCGAACCGCCGTGGATCTCCGATAAATACTGGGCCCCGATGGCGAAATCTCCGTCGATTCCTTCCTGGCAGTGAAGCAGAATGCGTTTTAGTTCGGGGGTATCGGCATACCTCTTGAGGATTTCCACCAGGCCTTCAGTACAGGTAATGGGGCAGGAGATGCAGGCTTCACCGTTTTGATAGATAAGATACATCTTGGTTAACTTGACCCAGGGTAAAGTCTTTTCGGAAAACAGGGCTTCGGAAAAGATCTCCTTTTCCATGATCTCGGTTTCTTTGGGGCGGACAATGCGGTCAATGCGGTTATTGTGCCCGTCGTAGTGCATCATGTAAGGGCGTTTTTCCGGCCAGGCAATGGCCTCGGCCATGTCCCGCCAGCGGAATGATACTTTGGGAGATATTTTCCGGGCTTCCTCGTCAACCACCGGCCAATCTTCGCCTGTGTAATGCTTTACTACCTTCTGCAGAAACGGATCGTCACGGTAGTAGTCGAAATTCCTTCGCCAATCCAGAAATTCATTAAAACTGTAAGGATTGTTGCGGTTAGGCAGAGACATATCAAAACCTCCAGTTAAAAATCTTAATAATATTAAGGATGTTACCGGCATCACCCCTTTAGTTTTTTAATGGGTTGTTGGAGACCGACCGTAAACTGTAATAAATATAACAATATGTTAAATATATTGTAATTTGACGGCCTGAGTTTGGTCAATACGTTAGAGCTGATTGCCTGAAAACCAAGACATGCCGGTTTATTGTTTATAGATATGCCGACAAGCGTTATAATAATTACATTAGAGAAAAAGGTGGATAATGTGAAATACCGTGAGATAGGATACCGAATTGCCATCGCCCGCGAGGAAGTAGGGCTCAACCAGAAGGAACTGGCCGAGCGATTGGGGATTTCGCAGGCCACCCTCTCCAATTATGAAAAGGGCAAACGTCGTATATACCTGCCTCAGTTGCAGAAGATTGCCGAGGCGTTGGGCAGGCCGCTCGATTATTTCCTGCAGCCGATTGACCCGGTAGTTGAACCGGTTGAAACTTCAAGCCATGATGAGGTAAAGGAATTGCTGCAGATCATGTCCGAGTTAAACGATCTCCCCCGGGAAGAACGGAAATCAGTGATGGATTTCATCAGATGGCTTAAGGCCAAAAGGAAAGGAGAATCGACGTGATAGCGTTCCAGATGAGCGAAGAGCAAATGGAATTGGTCTCGCTGGTCAGGGATGTACTTAAAAGTGAGGTGGAGCCGCTGGTCCTGGAGTTGGACCGCCGTGAGGAGCAGGATTTTGACTGGCGGCCGGTTGAAACTCTTGCTCGCCTAAACATGGTCGCTCCCATTGTGCCGGAAGAATACGGAGGACGAGGCTTGGACTTCGTTACAACCGCCCTGATTATCGAAGAGGTGGCCGCGGTATGTGCCGGTTTGGCCGCTTGCATGGTCGGGACCATTCATGCCCTGCTGCCAATCCTGGTGGGCGGCGATGAGGAGCAGAAAAAGAGATTTCTGGTCCCGCTGGTTTCGCATAAGCCGGCTCTCGCTTCCTTTGCTCTGACTGAGCCCAAAGGGGGATCGGATATTCAGAGGCTGGATACACATTACCGGCCTGCGGGCGACGGATTTATCTTAAATGGGATCAAGGACTACGTTATTAACGGAGCGGTGGCTGATTTTGTAACTGTGTGTGCCGGCGCCTCTCAGGACGGTCGTCCCGGAGCTTATCAGTTCCTGATCGTTCCCCGGGACCGGATCAAGGCAACCATAAACAGAAGAACCATGGGTATTCGCTACAGTAATACCGCCCAACTGGTATTCGAAGACACCCCAGTAACGAAAGAAGAGCTCATCGGCCACCCGGACACGGGATACCTGCTGCTCAGCCAGACCCTCGATTGTGGACGGGCCTTAATCGGGGCCATTCAGGTAGGTATAGCCCGGGCTGCTTATGAGCAGACATTATCCTACGCCCGGACGAGGGAACAGTTTGGACGCCCCATATTCTCCAATCAGGGAGTATCCTTTCCCCTGGTGGAGATGGCGACTGCCATTGATGCTGCCAGGTTCATGGTCTGGAGAGCTTGTTATCTGATGGATCAGGACGGGGATTATACCCGGGCATCTTCGATGGCCAGGCTTTATGCGGGGCAGGTAGGACAGATGGTTACGGCCCGGGCCATAGATATCATGGGTGCTGCAGGATACAACGACGACAGCCTTCTCAGCATCTACTTCCGGGATGCCAAAGTCTGCAGCATTGTAGGCGGCACCGACAATGTGCAAAAGATGATTATAGCCTCACTGCTGTGAGTTTTTTCTCGTTTTATTTAAAAATCTGCTGGATGATGGGAGCCAGACCCCAGGCTATTAAACCGAAGACCAGAACCAGGCCCCCGAATACAATTATCCAGAACTCGCGGCTCTTCGTGTTCATGAGCATACCTCATCTGCAATTAAGATTGATTCACAATTCGATGAAACCGTTCCCGGCAAAGATCAGCCTGATTTGGTTTGAGAGTGAAACCTCGCCGTCAGCGGTTCCTCGTTTTAATCCAGGATACTAACGCACCCTGCTTAATCTGCCGTCCCGGGTTGACCAACCCAGGAGGTCCATCACAATTCAGTAACCGGCAATTGCTTCCACTATTAAAGGAATACCTATTACCAGCAGCACAATGCTCGCCGGTTTGGTGATGACTCCCGAGCGAAAAACAGCCAGGAGAAGAGCGGTCAGACCGAGCAGACCCCTTATGGCCCGATCGCGGCTTCCCAAGTTGCGACGAAAAGACAATCTCAAAGCAACTCACCTCGGAATCAGTTTCCCCCGTGCCCGCCATGGTATGCAACTCTGTCTGGTTGCGCTTTTTCCCACATATGCAGTTTCCGATTAATGCCCGGCGGCGAGTCGATAAGTCTGAGCCTTAACAGACCTCTGCTGTAAGGTATTGTTTACGGGGTAAAAAGAATCAGGAAGAGGAATGGGACCAACCAACTCTAACCCCAGGAGAAAAATTTTTCTGAGGGGCATCCGTGCCATTGCCGTAAGGACCGTCACCGGCCAAAAGGGGGCTGAATCTGCTCTTCGGCCGTTAGCTTAAGCCGGATCGGCATGAGGTTTGAAGACAAGTTTTGCCGGAGTTAATCCCTTATTTTTGTCATAGTCCTACGACAATTTCTTTATAGGACCTCTATTTAAGTGTATAATCTTCTAGGACATGGTATTATAGCTCGTCCTTTTTTTGACAGCTACATTTATCTGTCGGGACAGTTGCTCCATGTCCTTTTCATAATGGCGCCATCTATATTTGCAATAAGGCCGGTACTCTAAGAATTGCCAGTTCTTGAGAGCCGGAAATATAATCTGATTCCAAATAATGTAGAGGTGCTTATCTTGAAAATACTAATTAGCGTTTACCTTCTTCTTGGGGCTGCCCTATGTCAGTTTTTCTCCGCCTATTTCTATTCAAAGGGCAGAACCAGCTACCGCAAGGCCTTTTCTATTTTGCTTTTATGTTTAAGTGTTTACTTGTTTGGTTGCTTAATGATTATCAACAGCGACAACTTGCAGGAGATGATCTTTTGGAATCAGATTCAATATCTAGGATTGCCTTTTATTGCTGTACTGTGGCTCGTAGTGGCTCTCCTTTATACCAGAACCATCTATACCCTGAAAAACCGGACGGCACTTTTGCTCTTTGTTGTGCCGGTAATCACTTTTTTCATACGGCTTACCAATCCATGGCACCATCTTTTTTATACCGGTTTTGAAGCGACCCAGATATTTGGAATTAATGCTTTGTATATGGAAAGAGGTTTTTGGTACTATGTCAACATTTCGTATACCACACTGTGTTTGCTCCTTACTATCGTCATTTACTTTTCAGGATATCTGAAGAATCGGGACGACGATATCAGAAACCATTTTGTGATCACATTTTTTGTTTCCTTGTTCACTCTCATCGGGATAATGCTGCTTCTTTTCGCGTTCGAAGATCAAAGCATTGATTATACCGCCCTGATAATGCCCGTTTCGCTCCTTACCATCAGCTATGGCGTTATAAAACACGATTTTCTGGAGATAAGAACCCTTGCTCGGGAAACAATCTTTGAGAACAACTTCGCCGGTATGGTGATACTGGGGCCGGGGGGGAGGATAATAGATTACAATAAGGCGGCCCAGGATTTCTTTGGAGAGTTAAACATTTCTCTGGATTATTATCCCGTGGAGCGCATCCTTGATCGAGAACCGGTGCTGCTGGAAATATTTAAAAGCAAAGATGATTCCGATTACTCTTTGGTGATAAATGGAGAAAAGCGTTTCTTTGAGATTGACACGGTTCCCCTGGGTGACAACCAGGACGGAAATATGAAAATGCTGAAATCCATTCGTGATGTCACTGAAGAAAGGAAAATTCGGGAGGAACTGAAGGTTTTGGCTACCACAGATTCCTTAAGCGGCCTCTGCAATCGCACAGAGTTTATGAGTCTGGCTCAAAGGGAGTTGGCCCGGGCAAAAAAGCAGAATGGTGAACTGTCATTGTTGATGATGGATGTGGATTCTTTCAAGCATATCAACGATACTTTTGGCCATGTGGCCGGTGACGCAGTGATTAATGAGATTGGAAACCTCATAAAGAGCAGTTTTCGAAAAACTGATATTGTCGGCCGCATAGGGGGAGACGAATTTGCTGTGCTTTTAAAGAACACATCTTTATCGGAGGCAAAGAAGGCAGCGGAACAGTTTCGGGAGACTGTTGCCGGGAAAAAAATAACTTACGGGGATCATGAGATTGGTTTGACGATAAGCATTGGAGCGGCGGCAATAAGTGAAAATGACGATGGCAGCAGTATTGAGGATCTTTTAAGAAAGGCCGATGACGCACTGTACGAAGCCAAAGCCAGGGGAAGAAACAGAGTCGCAGTTTGGGGGAATGGGATTTAGATGCAGCCGGTGGTTTACCGGCAGCGGGGAACGCATCCGCCATCTGCGCTCGCGTTTTATCCTGTTGCGTTTCCGATATCGGGAAATCATTAGGGGATTAGGCAGGTGACAGAGCCCGGCTCCAAGTCAAAAACGCATATCTTACCAAAAGACGACTGTTCTGATTATTACAGCGGGATGTGACAGACACAATTATCAACAATGCCTCGTTTAAGTCGGGCAGCAGTTCCATTCGTCTTTTCTTTATCTTCGTTTGGGCATTTCCTGAACGTCTCCATATTCTAAAACCTAACTTATTGATAACGAAAGCCAGAGGCCTTCCGATTTCCAAACCGGTGTGACATCTTTTTTGTCCTCTATATGAGCATTTCGCGCGTTAATGGATGACAGGAACTTAATCATTGGTTCTTTGACATATTTGCGGTAAAGTGAATTCACAGAGTATTCTCTATAATTAATCCCAAAAGATCTAAATGATAGGAGGGAAAGTCGTGAAGAAATGGAAGTGCACTGTGTGTGGCTATATCCATATAGGCGAAAAGCCGCCCAGAAAATGTCCTCAGTGTGGCGCACCGCGAAAGAAATTCGTTTTATGGACGGGTGAAGAGACTTCTGGCATGGGAGAAGCAGGTTCGCTGATTATGCCGGTTGATATGGAAGCCGATATCCTTGTAGTCGGCACCGGGGCGGCTGCATTTTCAGCGGCGGTAACGGCCAGGGCCAACGGCGCCGAGGTGATCATGTTGGAAAAGGGCACATCTATTGGCGGTACCACCATTCGCTCCGGCGGCGGTTTCTGGATACCGAATAACCGATTCCAAAAGGAGCTAGGTATTGAGGACAGGAAAGAAGATGCTTTGCGCTACATGGCGCGGTATTCCTTCCCTCATCTATATGTTCCGGATGATCCGACTCTGGGACTGCCCCAGCATGATTACAGCCTGCTCGAGGCATTTTACGACAAGGCAAGCGAGATGGTAAGTTTCATGGAGCAGACGGGAGCGTTGCGTGTAATTCAGGAAATCAATTGGACGGGCTGGCCACAGGTAGACTATCAGGATCATCTGCCTGAGAACAAAGGTATTCGCGGGCGCACTCTGTTCCCCCGGGACAGCGAAGGCAAAGTGGGTTACGGTTATGAGATGATCAGGCAATTTGAAGAATGGGCCCGCGATCATGGGATTCAGATACTGCCAAACCATAGAGCTACCAGGATCCTGTTGAACGGCAAAGGAGAGGTATGTGGGTTGGAAGTGTCGTCCGGAACGGAGGTCCGCATTTTTAAAGCCCGTAAAGCCGTTATCTTTGGCAGCGGGGGATATTCCCACAATAAAGAGCTTATGCTCAACTTCCAGCGCGGTCCTCATTTTGGCGGATGTGCCGCTCCTACGAACACTGGTGATTTTATTATTCTGGCCACCGAGATCGGTGCGAAGCTGGGCAATATGGCCGGTGCTTTCAGAGCCCAGAGCATCTTTGAAAGTGTGCTGGCTGATCCGGGCGGCTCCAACAACGTGTTCTATATACCGGGTGACAGCGTTATCCTGGTCAATAAATATGGCAACCGGTTTGTCAATGAGAAAAGAAACTACACCGACAGAACCATGACCCATTTTGTATGGGATCCCCAGCAGGCCGAGTGGACGCAGATGCTGACCTTCTTAATCTTTGACTCCCGGACGGCTACTTTGTGGCAGGGGTTCCCGCCCTATCCTATCCAGGGAGCCGAACCGTCTTATTTGATAAAAGCTGATACGTTGGATGAATTGGCTGAGGCGATTGAGGCCCGTCTGGATAGTCTGAAGGGTCACACCGGAGGCTTTGCCCTGGCACCGGATTTTAAGGATAACCTGAAGAAGACGGTAGAACGCTTCAACCAATTTGCATTAAACGGCAAGGACGAAGATTTTCAAAGGGGCGATTTTGCATACGACAGGGAATGGACTACGTTCCCGCCCACAATTCCGGGTCAGGAGTGGCCTTCTCCGGACAGCAAAAACTACACTATGCATCCTTTCAGTGACAGCGGACCTTACTATGCGATTATCCTGAGTGCCGGAACCCTCGACACCAACGGCGGGCCGGTCATCAACGAAAAAGCTCAGGTTATGCACGTAAGGGGCAAGCCCATTCCGGGGCTTTACGGTGCCGGAAACTGTATTGCCTCGCCCACAGCCAATGCCTATTGGGGTGGCGGCAGCACAATCGGTCCGGCCATGACCTTTGGATATATTGCCGGGCTGAACGCTGTTCAGGAGCCTGAGAAAGTCTTTGATCTGAAAACGACAGCGAGGTACGTAAAAGTGGCCTCAACCGGTGAGCTGGAGCCCGGTACCATGAAGAAAGTCATGCTGGAACAGGTGCCGGTTCTGCTCGCCAATATTGACGGGACATTCTACGCAATAGACGACACCTGCTCGCACCGGGGCGGTTCTTTGAGCCAAGGCACTCTGCAGGGGAAAAATGTTGTTTGTCCCAAACATGGTGCCACCTTCGATGTAACCACCGGTAAAGCTGTCGCTAGTGGGAAGAAGTTTCAGGTCCGCAACTTGAAAAGCTATCCGATTAAAATACAGGGTTCGGATGTACTGCTGGGCATTGAATAATAATCACAGCGGCGTCGGTTCATTGGGGATCGACGCCCTGATTCTTTTAGGAATAATCTGCTTTCTTGCGAGGAAGGCTCTGGTAGACGATGGTGACGAGGGCCGGTATGAGAGTAATGATAATAATTCCCAGGATTATGAAGCTAAGGTTGTCTCGGATGATAGGCATATTGCCGAAAAAGAAGCCGCCGGTAAAAAACACTGCTACCCAAAGAACGCCTCCCACCAGATTGTAGAGATAGAATCTTCCATAATTCATACGGCCAATTCCGGCTACAAAAGGTACGAAGGTCCTCAATACCGGGATGAATCTGCTTATGACAACAGTTTTACCGCCATGCCGCTCATAGAAGTCCCTGGCTCTAAGCAGTTGTTTTCGGTTAAAAAACCTGTTTTCTTCGTTATCAAAAACCCGCTCACCCACAAATCTGCCGATGTGATAGTTAACCACATTGCCGCTTACAGCAGCAAACGTCACCACAACTGCGAACAATAACAGGTTGAGATCGCCACTGGCTCCCAGGGCACCAATAACAAACAGCAAGGTGTCACCCGGTAAAAAAGGTGTTACTACCAATCCTGTTTCGCAGAAGACCGTTAAAAAGATGAGCAGGAGAGCCCATTCATTGTATCTGTGAATAATTGTGGTTAGATGCTTGTCCAGATGGATTACCACTTCAACTGGAATCGATAATAGTTCCAACTTCGTTTTCCCTTTCTCACTCAGCTGACGTTTCTAATATATCATTACTGCCCCGGTTTCGACAGCTATAAACCTTTGGGAACAAAGGCTGCCAAAAACCGCTCTTTGCAAAAACGCCGCATGATCGGTGTCTATGCGGCGTTGTATTGGCGTTGTATTATTGATACTTATGACAGAATGGTGACTTTGACCGTTCTAATCCCCCAGTTCAATGCTTCCTGACGGCTGTCGAAGAACAAGTCGATCCGGTTTCCTTTAATGGCTCCGCCTTGATCGGCTGCGATTGCTTCACCGTAGCCTTCCACATAAAGCCTGGTTCCCATGGGGATAACATTGGGATCCACGGCCACCACTCCCCGCTGCAGGGGGATACCGATATATGATGGCTGTCCATAATATGGGTAGTTTGATTCCCAGGAGTCATCATAGCCGGTTGCAACCATGATTAGTTTTCTTCCCTTATAGGTTTTGCCCGCTGACTTGTCATGGGGGTCCAAGTTGACGGTTGATTCACTGGTCATCAACCCCATTGATTCATAAGCCTCAGGCCCGACCAGACTCTCCGGGACCAAATCGGTATCCTGCTGTGAATCAACATCGACCGGATCGCGCGGATACCATCTGCCGTTCAGGGTATTCTGCAGTCCCGCAACCTCTGAAGCGGTTGACGGCAGAAAAACCGAACTGGCGGCCTGATACAGCAGGCCCAAAAATAAAAACGCTATCGCGATGACAGATATCCAATTCTTTCGCAACATATCAACTACTCCTTTCTAAACCGTTCTTATTTAAGAACAACCGTAGTATTGCGGTTAAACAAGCAGTCTAGCAGGTAGCAATAGTGTTCTATTCGCGGACCGCCGCTGCCTCAAACTGTCCAAGGCCCGGCAACAGGGTTCTATTCTACTTGAATCGCCATTATGGTTCAAACGGTTCTATTGCTCTCCAATCGGAATAGACGTACTCTCCAATTGGATGTGGTTTGGTATGCTGACGCATCCTCCGGAATTTGGGGTGCTGAGATATGATGCCAGAGATGGAAAGGATATTCGGATCATTGTATCCAGCTTGTCCCGCGGGATCACTTATTTTGTCCTGTCTGCAGCGGAAATCTGTACTGCGCATGTGGCGGTGTCCCACCCATTTCCTCTCACTTGTTTTTCCTATCTGCAGCAGAGACCAGACTCAGCCGGTTATCGATGCAAGAGGTTGAGGAATAAATTGGGCGGGAAATTGCCCCTGATATTGACACGTTGACACAGTCACTTTGCCGAATGAGAGCTTGATACTGCTTAATTCTATGGTTTAAAATATTATTGTAAATATGACTTCTGTCGGTGCAAATTACGGCAGCAAAATAATACTTAGTATCTCGAAAACTAGAGCGTCCGCAGGATGCAGCGAGCAATCGCTGACTCCCAGGCAGGGAAGGTACGGAAACCTGCGGACACTCTATCATAGTATTACCCCGGATAATACCTAATCCGGGGTTTTGTGTGCTCAAGCCCCCTGCGTTGCAATTAAGGCCGCGAATTGCCGGGGATCGGAATTGTAATCGGCTGGAGATTCGGAGGGCGTTGGAGCAGAACCACGCAAACAACCTGCCAGAGGAGTTTTGTTATGGATCTCTTTATTGACTGGTTAGCAGTTATAATAATAATCGCTCTGGGCATTATGATTAAGTATTTAAAGATGTCCTGGCTTATTGCCGGTTACAATACATCGAGTGCCGAGGACCGCAGAGCGATGTCGGAAAAGGGCATCGAGAGTTTTATCGGCAACGGCATGTTTGTCTTGGCGGCGATACTGGCAGGGGGGAATATAGGGAAATACCTTGGTTATGATTTTGCGCAGACGGGATCCTGGATACTGTTTACAGTGGTGTTGGGATACGTGATAATCAGGGCTCAGAAGTATGTCCCGGATAAAACAACCGGGGAATCGGGGGGGAAAACTAATAGCATTGTCCTGATTCTGGCCGTATATCTGTTGGTGTTCGCCGTCGTGGCGGCAGGGATCATCTACGGCAACAGGGAGTCGACCGTGGCGATTGAAGGAGGCTGGATTCGGATCGGCGGCATGTATTCAACCCGAATAGATTTCGAAGAGGTCACAGATATTCGTATGGAGGACTCGATACCTGCCATAAAAAGCCGAACCAATGGGTACGCCTTCGGGGACACCCTTAAAGGGCACTTCCTCCTGGAGGACCTGGGGAAGGGACGCCTGTATATCCACTCCGAAAAGGGACCGTTCATATACATCATGACCAGCGACAGTTATACGATTGTAAATTTTGATAGTCCCGACAAGACCAAAAAACTCTTCGCTGAGTTGTCCAAGCAGTGGAAGCGCCTTCCAAGATAGATAGTGAGCTTGACATAAAAGGGGACAATACAAGATAAACTGCCTGCCGATATCGACTGCGCCCCAATATCGGCCTCTGAGAGTTTCTCTCCATGGCAGTCGCTGCGTTTCACCCCTCCTTATCCCCGGATCGCGCCTATCAGACAGCATGAGCATCTTCACCGGGTAGCCGTCTACCACTACCCGCCTTAATAACAGAACCGGCTTAACACAGGTTGTTCATAACTGCACCCACCGGAATTTTGCGTCACGTGTGTATGTCAGGTATTAACAAAAGGTGTAGGGCCTTCGGGCAAGGAATTAAGGTATGTGGAAACCGGTTTCAAAAATTTTAATAATCGTGTCAGGTGATATAGGAAACGGGGTTATTGTAGTTTATAATTCAGTTTAGACTTGTTTTGTTACTCATTAATGTAGGGAGGCAAGATGTAGTGAGTAAAGGTTCGTATAACCCGTATGAAAATGCGCAGGCCCAGTTTGACAGGGTAGCAGAGATGATCGGTCTGGATGACGCTACCCGGCAATTGCTCCGTCAACCCATGAAGGAATACCATTTCACCATTCCGGTGCGCATGGATGACGGCAGCACCAGGATATTCAACGGTTACCGCATTCAGCACAATACTGCCCGCGGACCCGCCAAAGGCGGAATCAGATTCCATCCTCAAGAGACGGTTGATACAGTGCGGGCTCTGGCTATGTGGATGACCTGGAAGTGTGCGGTAGTTGATATACCCCTGGGCGGGGGAAAAGGCGGGGTTATCTGTGACCCGCGCAACCTTACCGAATCGGAACAGGAGAGGCTGTGCCGGGGTTATGTCAGGCAGTTGGCCAAGGATATGGGCCCCTTCACCGATGTACCGGCGCCCGATGTTATGACCAATGCCAAACATATGCTGTGGATGCTGGATGAGTATGAGACTATTTATGGTGCAAGGTACCCGGGCTTCATCACCGGGAAACCCGTAGGGATGGGCGGTTCCCTGGGTCGGACCGAGGCCACCGGGTATGGGGTTGTCTACACCCTGCGGGAGGCCCTGAAGGAGATGGGCATTAAACCCGAGGATACTACTGCCAGCATTCAGGGATTTGGAAATGTTGCTCAGTATGCTGCCAAGCTGTACCGGGAACTTGGCGGTACGGTGGTAGCCGTCTGCTGTTGGGATAATAATGATAAAAAGCCCTATACCTACTATAAGGAATCCGGACTCGATATCGAGGCACTGATCGAAATGACCGATTCCTTTGGGAGCATTGACAAGGACAAAGCCCGCGATATTGGGTGCCAGATTGAGCCGGCCGGTGCGTGGATTGAAAAGGATGTAGATATCCTGATTCCCGCGGCTTTGGAGAATCAGATCAACATGGACAATGTCGGCAAGATCAGCAAACGGGTCAAGATCATTGCTGAAGGCGCCAACGGGCCGGTTAACAAAGAGGCGGACGAGGTTATAAGAAACAGCGGTATTTTCGTTATACCCGACTTTTTAGCCAATGCGGGCGGCGTAACCTGCAGTTATTTTGAGCAGGTACAGTCCAATACCAATTACTACTGGGAGAAGGATGAGGTGCTGGAGAAGCTTGATGTCAAGATGACCTCGGCCTTCAAAGCGGTCAGCGAATTGGCACGCAAAAACAACATTTATATGCGCGATGCCGCCTACATCATCTCCATAAATCGCGTGGCGCAGGCGGTTAAGATGCGCGGCTGGGTATAAGTTTTGATTTTTGAAACTGCAGGCGACAAGGTGGTTTAGCTGTGAACCGTAAGAGCGATGCTGATGAATACTTGCTGGACAACCTGAAGGAAAGGGCCAAGGAGCTTAACTGCCTATATCGGGTGGATGAGATCTTGAATGATCAGAGGCTGTCCCTGTCGGAGATGTTTAACCAGTTGACTATGGTTATTCCGTCAGGCTGGCAGTACCCTGAGATCTGCAAAGCCCGCATTGTATATGATAACCGCAGTTATCAGACTCCGGGATTCTATTCCTCCCCTTATATGGAGAGCGTCCCTATCAAGCTGGATGGCCAGGCAATCGGCAGAGTCGAGGTCGTGTACACGCAGGCGGTGGATAAAGGTCCCGAGGGCTATTTCCTGGAAAAAGAACGAAAGCTCCTTAAGACTATTGCCGACCGGATCGAACACACCATTCTCAGACGCCATATGGAAATGGTTCTGCAGGAATGGAACACTTCCCGGCAGCTCAACGGGGAACGCAGGGCCGGCAACGAATGGATGATAATTGTTGATTTTTTGGGCAGCACGGATCAGAGCCTGCTTCTATATATTTGCAAGAAAATGGCGATTTATCTCTACCGGAGAGGGATAGAAGAAGCGGAAGAGGTGCTCCGCGATCTGGGTTACAGCCCGAACGTGGTCCTGACGGACCTGAACTATCCTTCGCAAAAAATGCCCCTGGGAGATCTGGCCGGAATCTGCAGCAAGACCTTCGAGATTGCCTCCCGTCATTTGAGCGACAGTGAAATCTACACCCGGCTCAGGGTATGGATTCAGGAGGCCAAGGATTACTCGCTGATTAAGGCGGTTAACAGCATCAATGTGTCCGTACGCGAAATAACCAGGGTGATAAACCGCTACCGTTCTCTTACCGGCAGGAATAATACGCATTATTCTCCCATGGAACACTGGCTGGTCGTTGCCCTGATCCGACGCTTTCTTTCCGGCAAGCTTGAGTTCATCAGTATTGCCAGACAGCACCTGGAGATAAACGATTTTTCGGATATAGTCAACCGATTGATTTTTCCCGAGGGCAGTCACGGGAAGATCGGAGGGAAAAGCACGGGGCTGTTCCTCGCGCAGCAGATTATTAAAAAGGCCGGCGAGGACCAGCCCTTGCTGAAATTCGTCAAAGTGCCGAAAACATGGTATATAACCACCGACGGACTGCGGGAGTTTTTGAACTACAACAACCTGGACGAGCTCAATGTTCAGAAGTACAAGGATTTATATGAGATAAGGATCGACTACCCCAACATCGTTCAGATCATGAAAAACTCGGAGTTCCCCGAAGGGATGGTTAAAAGCCTGGCCATGGCCCTGGATGATTTGGGGGACAACCCGATAATTGTTCGGAGTTCCAGTCTTTTAGAAGACCAGTTGGGAGCGGCTTTTTCCGGGAAATACAAAAGCCTGTTCCTGGCCAACCAGGGAACGAAGGAGCAGCGCCTGGAGGCGCTAATGGATGCGATTGTTGAGGTCTACGCTTCCATCTACAATCCCGACTCCCTCCAGTACCGGGCTGAAAGAGGTCTGCTGGACTTTCAGGAAGAGATGGGGATCATGATCCAGGAAGTGGTCGGCACCAGGATCGGCCCATACTATATGCCTCTCTATGCCGGAGTTGTGTTCAGCAATAACGAATTTCGGTGGTCACCCAGGATCAAGCGTGAGGATGGATTGATCCGTATGGTTATGGGTCTGGGTACCCGGGCCGTCGACCGCCTGAGTGATGATTTCCCGGTCCTGGTTTCACCCGGACAACCCGGTTTGAGAGTTAATACCGTTCCGGAAGAGGTTAAGCGTTATTCGCCCAAAATGGTTGACGTTATCAATTTGGAAAAGAACACCTTTGAAACCGTGGAGATCTCTCAACTCCTGAAGGAGTACGGGCGCCTGATACCCGGTGTGCACCGGATCGTTTCCACCTACCAGCCCGACCATATCAAAAAACCCCTGGCTTTTGACCTGGACTTCGAACGGGACGATATGGTAGTGACCTTTGACGGCCTGATAGCGGATACCTCATTTATCAGAATGGTCAATACCATTAAGGACCTGCTGCAGGAAAAACTGAAAACCCCCGTAGACCTGGAGTTTGCCTCGGACGGGGAATACTTTTACCTGCTGCAGTGCCGACCTCAGAGCTACAGCAGAGAAAATGCTCCGGCTCCCATTCCGCGGGACCTCCCGGCTCAGGACATTATTTTCTCCGCCCGCCGTTACATATCAAACGGCAGCATACAGGATATTTCGCATATCGTATATGTGGACCCGGAAGGGTATAATCAACTTCGCGATTATAATGACCTGCGCAATGTGGGCCGAGTCGTGGGAATGCTGAACTTTTTGCTTCCCAAGCACCGTTTTATTCTCATGGGCCCTGGCCGCTGGGGGAGCAGGGGAGATATAAAGCTGGGAGTTCAGGTGAGCTATTCGGATATCAATAATACCGCTGCCCTGATTGAGATCGCTACCCCCAGATCCAACTATGTACCGGAACTCTCCTTTGGAACTCACTTCTTTCAGGATTTGGTGGAGGCCAATATCCGCTACCTCCCCCTTTACCCCGAGGATCAAGGGGTGGTATTCAACCAGTTGTTCCTGAAACGGTCTGAGAACATCCTGGGCGAACTCCTGCCGGAATATAAGTACCTGGAAGATGTAGTAAGGGTGATTGACGTACCGGCAGTGACCGGGGGCCGGGTGCTCAGGATATCTATGAATGCCGAATTGGAAGAGGCCCTGGGTTATCTGACCTCTCATTCCGGCGAAAGCGGCGAGCAGATATATACGGAACCTGCCAAAGAAAGGACATCCCGGAGTGATGATGCCTATGTCGACGAGCAGTTCTGGCGGTGGCGGCATTATATGGCGGAAAGGATTGCCGCCCGGATTGATCCCGTGCGGTTCGGGGTTAAGAATATCTATCTTTTTGGCAGCACCAACAACGGCACGGCCGGACCGGGGAGCGACATCGACCTCCTGATACATTTTGACGGAGACGAAAAGCAGCGGCAGGATTTGCTGAACTGGCTGAACGGGTGGAGCATGTCCCTGGCGGAGATGAATTACCTGAAGACGGGTTATCAGTCGGATGGGCTGCTTGATATCCATATAATAAGCGATGAGGATATTGCCCGGAAAACGGCTTATGCCGCCAAAATCGGGGCTGTTACCGATCCGGCTTTGCCCCTGAAGATGAAAGAAAAATAATCGCCTTCTGACTTGTGATGATTAAACCGCCAACGTGAACCGTGCCAGGCGGAACCTTCAGAAAGCCCGCGCCCGGTGACTTGTGATGATTAAACCGCGGACTGCGGATTAATCGGGTTTTTGACTTGCAGCACTTCAATCAATTCTGGCTGTTTATAATTATGAAAAAGAGTCTGGGATAGGGGATAGAGTTTTGAACCAAAACCTCGGGCGCAGTGCGGCGGGAACCCGCATACTGATTCTTTTGCTTTTTGTGACGGCCTGTCTGGGATCGCTGGCGGGATGGTATTTTATAACCGGCGGTAATAAGGGTTTGAACCTGCCGGTTCCTCATGAGCTTTTGGGGGAGTCTCCCGTGGAGGCGATTCCGGAGGAAGAGAGACAGGTCCCGGACCTGATTCTTCTGGGAGCGCGCCGGGAGGCCCAGAAGGGCACGCGCTACGAAGCATCTTACGTGAGGATTGCATACCCCGGAGGGGATGTTCCCTCGGATCGAGGGGCCTGTACCGACGTAGTTATAAGGGCTTTCCGCAACGCCGGGATTGACCTGCAGCAGCTTATCCATGAGGATATGAAGAAGAACTTTGACAAATACCCCCGCAAATGGGGCCTTGATAAACCCGACCCCAACATCGATCACCGCCGGGTTCCCAACCAGATACAGTTCTTCAAGACCTACGGGAAATCGCTGACCCTGAAGGTGGAAGGGCGCCTTGATGAGTGGAAATGGGGCGATGTCGTTTATTGGCGCTTCCCCGACGGCCGCGACCACTGCGGCATAATAAGCGACCGCACCACCCTGGACGGCATACCGCTGGTGATCCACAACGCCGGCATAGCCCGCGAAGAAAACGCCCTCCTCAGATGGGAGATAGTCGGCCATTACCGCTATCCCGCCGATGAGTAACCAATCCGGATGTCGTAGTTTCCGGTAATCACTGGAGATGTTCTTTGGCCTGATGTTCGCTCACTGGAATTATCAACCGGCCTCTGTTCGCCTATTACATACTGATGCCGCCAGATGAATCTTTTCCCCGCCTTGCTCCTGTTACCTCCTGCGGACCCTGCACTTGCCATTTGACAGCTTCCCGGCTGACATCCTAGAATGTATATACGAACATATGTTTGGGTGATGGTCTGATGAAGAGGGTGGGCTGTCTGTTTCTTCCTTATTTTCTGGCTTCGGTTACTATCAAAGAAAATCCCCGCCTGTACCGGCAGCCGGTGGCCGTTTTCCGGGAGGGCAGGGTGATTGGCATTTCCCGGAAAATAGAAGACCATTCCCTGATGGGGTTGCCCCTCAACCAGGCCCGGAGGCACTATCCGGAGGCCTTCTTTGCGGAGTATGACCATTCCGTTCACCGGGCGGCACAGGAGGATTATCTACAGGTACTGGCCGGGATTTCTCCTTTGATCGAGCCCCTGGATGAGCAGGAGTGCTTCCTCGATCTCAGCGGCGGCAGAATCAAATCAGAAATGGAAAAACTGGGCCATTGGTTTGAGGCCCGGGA
>JAKOVY010000132.1 GCA_029781825.1 Bacillota bacterium
ATGGGAATAGAAGAAAAAGATGCCCTTGAGATCTATGTGGACAATGAAAAAATCATCCTGAAGAAGTATGAACCCGCATGCATCTTCTGCGGTAATGCTGAAGATGTTCAGCATTACAAGGGCAAAAACATATGCACTCATTGCCTTACTGAAATCGCGAAAGCGGTTGGATAACAAGGAGAGCGCCCTTACATCTTCAAGATTCGATTGTACAAGTCGGACTTTTTAACGCTGTATTCTCGGGCCTTTTGCGAAAGGGCCTCTTTTTTTCCCACCCCTTGTTCCATAAGTTGCAAGACCTCCTTGCATATCTGGTCCAAATCCGGCGATCCCTCTTTTTTGTATCCCTCTACCACCACGGTGATTTCGCCCCGGGGAGGAAACTCTTCATAGTAGGAAATCACCTCGGATATCAGTCCTCGCTTAACTTCCTCATGAACCTTGGTAAGCTCTCGCGCTACAGCCACCCGGCGATTGCCCCAAACAGCCAGCATATCCTGAAGCAGGGATAACAGCCTGCGCGGGGATTCATACAAAACGATGGTTCTCTCCTCCTGTGCCAGTCGCTGCAATTCCTTCCTCCGTTGACCGGCCCGTGAAGGGAGAAATCCCTCAAAGACGAAGGAACTGGTATCCAGCCCCGATACTACCAGGGCTGATATCAGCGCTGACGGTCCCGGGATCACCTCCACCCCGATCCCCTCGTTCCATGCTCTCTCAATCAGCAGATGACCGGGATCTGATATTCCCGGCACCCCGGCATCGGAGACCAGGGCTATGCTTTCACCCCTTTTCAGCCGTTCGAGCAGGACATCTTCCCGGCTGCGCTGGTTGTGCTGGAAGTAGCTGATGGTAGGTTTATTGATCTGATAATGCTTGAGGAGAATCTGGGTACGCCGGGTATCCTCGCAAGCAATGAGATCAACCTCATTTAAAATTCTGATCAACCGGTAACTGGCATCTTCAAGGTTGCCTATGGGAGTTGCACATATGTACAGGGTTCCCAAACCTGCATTTCCTCCATTTTTTATATTCCCGCGCCGGTTTTCCAGCCGGCAGTTGCTTGTCCTGTGATTACAGGCTAATCTTCAGAATAGATGCTCAGTATCTCCTCGGTATAACTCCCATCCGCGTTGTAGACTATGAGGGGAGGAAGTACCCTCACTCTCGCTTTCGTGCCTTTGACCGCCTCAACCAACAACAGGTTGGCATCACGGTTGATATAGGGATGGATGAAACGGATTCTCCTTAAGGCCAGGCTTTTCTCCGCACAGGTATTCGCTATTTCGAGAAGCCGGTCTGCGCGGTGAACCATGGCGAGACGCCCTCCACTTACCAGCAGGCGTCGAGCCGCATCGATATAATCCTCCAGGGTGCTCTCCACCTCATGCCGGGCTATAAGTTTTTCCCGGTCCGGGTTCGGTCTCCCCTCTCCCGGTCGCCAGAAAGGAGGATTGGCAACTATCAGGTTAAACCTTCTATTGCCCAAGAAAAGCTCGGCCTGGCGAAGGTCCCCGTTAATAACATCCATCCGATGAGCCACACCATTACACTCCGCGCCTCGCCGGGCGCGGTCGGCCAACTCCGGCTGAATCTCCAGTCCGGTTATCCTGCAGGACGGCTCTCGGCCGGCAAGCAGGAAGGATATCACCCCGCAGCCGCAGCCTAAGTCCAAAACTTCGTCTTCGGGATTAACATCGGCAAAATGAGCCAGCAACACGGAATCCATCGAAAAACGATAGCCTTTTTTGCTCTGGATAACCTTCATCCCGTCTCTCGTCAGATCATCCAGGGTCTCTCCAGGCTTCAGGCTCACTTGCGCTCCAGGATATTCACACAAAACAGACAATCCCCTTCGTCTCGAACCCGTCCGAACGCCACCGGACAGATGTGGTACCCTTCGTTGTAAATGCGGCCTATATTCTCATAGCTCTCGGCCTCCAGCGCAATGGGCGGAGGAGAAGGCGGGGGCGGGGAGGGAAGGTTCAAATGACGTTCCAGCTCCATTACCCGCTCCTTGAGCCCTGCCACCTCACGCAACAACTCTCTTAAAATATCTTTAATCTCCTGATTCGTCCCCTGCATTCTCATCCTCTTTACAGCTTTTACAGCTGTTATTGTTATTGTCGCATTCGTATTTTAAACAACACATCAGGCGTCCACATATCCCTGAAATCTTGGTTGGATTCAAGGAAAGGTTCTGGTCCTTGGCCATACGTATGGAGACCGGTTCAAAATCGCCTAAAAAAGTGCAGCAGCACAGAACTCGGCCGCATGAGCCGATGCCTCCGAGCATTTTGGCCTCATCCCGAACCCCGATCTGCCTTAGTTCAATCCGGGTTCGGAAGACAGCGGCCAGGTCACGCACCAGTTCCCTGAAGTCCACTCTGCCTTCGGCCGTAAAATAGAATACGATCTTTCCCCGGTCGAAGGTATACTCAACATCAACCAGGTTCATCGGCAGTTGGTGTTCATCTATTTTGTTCTGGCATATGACAAATGCCTCTTTTTCTTTGTTTTGGTTTTCCAAAAGCGTTTCCCGATCTTCGGGGGTAGCTATCCGGATTACCTTTTTCAGTGGAAGCACCAGGTTCTCCTCGGCTACACAGCGACGGCCGACTACTACCTCTCCATACTCAATCCCCCTGGCCGTCTCCACAATAACTGCATCCCCTACCTTCGGGTCTATATCCTCCGCGTCAAAGTAATATATCTTGCCGGCAGGCTTGAATCTTACTCCTACTACTTCGGGCACTACTATCCCCCCTTCAATGCATCTGCCATTTCAAAATATAGCTGAACCTGAACAAGTAATGGATTGGCTTTCCTGGAGAGAGCCTGGCGGGTTTTTCCTATTGCCCTAAACAGCCTCCCCGCCTCCTGCACATCTAACCTGGCGGTTCTCTGCGCCAGTTCAACCGGCAGCAACTGCATCTGTTCAATCATGCCTTTCCCGTACAGCAGAGTATCGTGCAGGTATACCTCCAAGATCGCCAGGAATGCTTCTCTTTGCTCATCATCTTTTTCCAGGCCCTCTGCGGTCTCGTAAATCACCATAGGATCACCATGGGATATTCCTTCCCAGAAAGCGGCAGCCTTTTCGATTACCGCCGCCAGATCAACCCCGGCCATATCAAGAGCACGTCCCGGACTGCCTTTACTCAAGCGTGATAGAAGAAAGGCAGTCTCTCTCTCCATTCCGTGGCGGAGCAAAATCTCCTCCACCTCATTTTCGGGCAGGGGTTGAAACTTGATCACCTGACAGCGAGAAACCACAGTCAGCGGAAGAGTATCCGCATCAGCCGTCAGAATCAACACTACCTCTCCGGCCGGTTCCTCCAATACCTTCAGCAGAGCATTGGCCGCTTCGGTGGACATCAGGTGCGCTTCGAGGAGCAGTGCTGCTCTTCGTTTCGCCAGATAGGGTTTAAGAGTCAGCCACTCTTTAAGGCGGCGGATTTCGGCAATCCTAACGGTGTTGCCCTGGGCTTCCAGAACCAGCAGATCTGGATGGTGATTCTCTTTTATTCCCAGCAGCGCGCGGGCAAATGCCAAGGCTGCCTCGGACTTTCCAATACCGGCCGGGCCCAGAAAGAGATAGGCGTGGGCTATCTCGTCCTTCTCAAGAATCTGATTGATCAGCTGCAGCGCTCTCTCCTGTCCTCGAAATCCCTCAGAAAGCTTTACTCTGTTCATGCCAACAAATCCACCAGCAAACCACGGATCTTATCAAGGGCGGCCAGGACTTCCACCGGATCGTTCCTTCTGGTTGTAAATCCGTTTATGAGCTCCTCAACTTCATGATTGATCTTTTCAACAGTCACAAGAATGGAACGGGCCCCACGACGGGTAAACGACCTCTCCTGGTTGACCAGATAGGCACGAGCAGTGGCCTCTTTAAGAAAACTCTGCACCAGCCTCTTATAGCTGATCAGGTCTTCCAGGTTGAGGTTCCTGGCCAGTCGATCGCTGACGCTGTCAATACGTTTGAGAATTTCCTGCATCCGGGACCGGTAATACTGGTCCTCTTTTTCCGCCAAATCACGCGAAAACTCGCCGCGCATTGAGGGTTTAACCCCTCTGACATCTTTTTTGTCTGAAAATGCGATATTGCCCGGATTCTTCCGATGGCGATCAATTCTCAATCCCGCAATCACCTTTCAAGAATCTGACTACTATGTCTATAATTATAGCTGAAATACTTTCCTCCGGGAGGCTTCCGTCAATCACCCTGAATCTCGGCAATTTACCTGCCATCTCCAGGTATCCGTGTCTCACGCGATCTTGGAAAGCCAACCCCTCCTTCTCAATGCGGTCAGAGAGCATCCCCTGTCGACGACTGCTGCTCACATCCACAGGTATGTCCAAGAGGATGGTCAAATCGGGTTCCAACCCGCCGGTAGCCAGGCGGTTTAAGCGGTGAAGGCCTTCAATGTCCAATCCCCGTCCATAGCCTTGATAAGCAATGGTGGAATCAATAAACCGGTCGGCCAGCACAATGGCACCCTCATTCAAAAGGGGCCGCACCACATCCTGCACCAGTTGAGCCCGGGCCGCTGCATATAACAAAGCCTCCGCCACCGGATTAATGCAGTTGCTGGAGTCCAGGAGCAGCTCGCGAATGCGCTCGGATATTTCAGTGCCGCCGGGCTCCCTCAATGTAGAAACCTTGTATCCCTTCGCCATCAATTCGCGCTTCAGGGCCATAATCTGGGTGGTCTTGCCTGCCCCATCTATTCCCTCAAAGCTGATCAATAGTCCCCTGGTCTTCATACATCAACCACCTGTATGCTCTGCAGGCTGCGGTCCCGCAGCCCCTGAACCGGAATCTCTTTCTGTTTAAGGTATATTAAGTATTCAACCACTTCAGCAGTTATTATCTCTCCCGGTATTACACAGGGGATACCCGGCGGGTAAGGTGCCGCCATCTCTGCAGATATCATTCCTTTAGATTCTTCTATCTTAACAGTTTTGGCGGAAGATAGAAATGACTCCCGTGGAGTTAAGGCCAATGGCGGAATGGGGGGAAATCCGGGACACGGATTCCTATCCCGGGAGCGGTGGGCATAGCGCTGCGAAATATCCTTTAACGCCGCCGCCAGTTTGTCCCAATCATCCGGAGGGTTAAAAGGGGAAAACATGGCCAGCACGTAGTTTTCCCCGGCCATTTCAACCTGAATGCAATAATGCTCCCGCAAGAGGCGGGATAAACGGTACCCGTCAAGCTCCAAATCTGTTATTTCAACCAGGAGCTTTAAGGGATCGTAGCCTGCTACCCCCTCCGTCTCCATGAACTCCCGGCTACGGGAGGCAAATCCCGGTATCCCGTTTATCCGTTGACGGCATCTTTCTGTTCTTTCTTTGGCCTGTTCAAGTAAATCGTACCCATGCTGCTGCATGGTGGCCCTGCCGATGTCAATAGATGCCATCAGCGGATAGGAGGGGCTGGTTGAGGTTAAGAGGTCATGACAGGCTTGTACCCGATCGCTCCATGGAAAACCTGCCCCCAGATGCAGGATACCCGCCTGGGTCAGCACCGGCATGGTCTTATGCAATCCGTGCACAGAAGCCTGGGCCCCTTCCTGGAGAGCAGCACGCGGATACCCGGGGTGAAAAACGAAATGAGCGCCGTGCGCCTCATCGACCATCAGCGGGATTTCCCGTTCTCCCAGCAGCTCGGCGATCTCTTTTATCTCGTTAACGGTTCCATAATAGGTAGGGCTGACAAGAAAAGCCCCCGTTATGTCCGAACAGGAATCGAGTTTGGCCTTGATGCTTTCCGGCCTCACCGACAGTGCAACCCCGAGGGCGGCGTCCATCTCACACTCCACGAAAATCGGCCGGGCTCCGGAGATGACCAGCCCTCCAAGAAAAGAGCGGTGGGCGTTCCGGGGTACCAGCACCCGGGATTCCTCGCCCATAGCGAGAAGCAGACAATGGATACCGGAGGTAGCCCCATTGACCAAAAAGAGGCTTCTTTCAGCCCCCCATGCTTCAGCCGCCAGTCGCTGTGCTTCTGCCAAAACCCCCCGCGGGTCATGCAGGTCATCCAGACCGGGCACTTCCGTAAAATCGACAGCCCCGATTGCCTGGAACTCAGTTAGGTTAAAACCCTTACCCCCTTTATGACCCGGCATGTGCAGGAGAACATTTCTCTCCCGGCAGTATTCTTGCAACGCTTGATAAATAGGGGTATTCACCGCATCTCCCCACCCTTTCCCAACCGGCAGCATGGATCTTCTTTAAGAAAGATTTGCACAGGTTCTTATATCATTCGGTTCCAACCTTTATGACCTATGAGATTACAGAAATGCGACATCAATCCTCACCGTAAAAGGCGCTTAATCCTTTCCACATAATACTTGTACTCGCTGGAGCCTACTTCCAGCTCGATGATCGCGCTCTCACAGGTCTCACAGAGGAACATGCCGTTAATCAGATAACCTCCGGCTATTCCACGAGCCGGGACCTGTTCGCACAATACGCACCGGGGCAGCACTTGTCCCTTAACCCTCGGTAATTCGCTTGGAACCCGTTCATACTTCATATTACCCTTCCTCTGGTCAAAAGCAATAATCCTTGGACCTGTTGATAAAACGGCCAACAAACATTTTCTCCAATTACAATATGGCAGTTGACGAGAGACTGTTCTCAACCCTGGGGTTCAGCTTGCGCCGCCTGCAGCAGGCACAACACGGCTGTCAAGGCCGACCTTTCACCATGGAACAAGGCTTTTCCCGGTCTGACTGCCAGACGGGTCCTGCTCAGTTTCGCACCCAGTCCGGCGTTTCCCGCAATAAAGACTGCCGATAATTCTTGCCCAGCTGCCGGGCATGGAATCAGTTTTGCTCTTTGTAAGCTTCGAACCCGAGCAGTTGGTCCAGGGTAACCATTCGATACCCCGCTTTATGCAGCCCTTCAATAATCAAGGGCAGAGCCGCAGCCGTCTCTCCTTTGTCTTCGTCGCTGTGCATGAGAATAATATCCCCATTTCTGACGTTATCCAGCACATTCCGGGCGATATGGTAACGATCCTTATGAGACCAGTCCAGGGTGTCAATCGACCACAATATCAGCTTGTGGCCGTGTTTGGCCGACTCCTTGATTACATCCCCATTGACGGCTCCAAAAGGAGGTCGGAGCATGGCCGGCTTCTGCCCGGTTACCTCCCATAAAGCGTCTTCGGCAGCCGTTATCTCGCGACTGATTTCATCCGCACTCATCTTGTCCAATTCCTGGTGGCTGTAAGCGTGGCTCAGAACCAGGTGCCCTTCATCCAGGGCCCTTTTTACCACTGAACGGTATCTTTTCACCCTGTTGCCTTTAAAAAAGAAGGAGGCTTTAACATCGTATTCCCTCAAAACATCAAGAACCTCGGGTGTTATTACCGCATCCGGGCCGTCATCGAACGTTAAGGCAACCATCTTTTGATCCGCCGGACCGCAATAGGAAACCTGGTCGGGATGCTGTTTCGCCAGTTCAACCGCCGCCTTCCGCCATTCGTCCATTTTCCGGGCCTGCTCCTCGGTCAAATAAGCGGACTCCCCCAGAATAGGCATACCGGAAGGCTCCGGTCGTTCCTCTCCGTCCGGTTTGTCATCCGGTTGGCTCGGAGCCGCATTATGGGAAGGCGGATTATACCAGGTGCCGGTCTCAGACAAACTCCAGCCGGATGCCTGCATTCCCACCAGAACAGCCCCCAGGAATATGATTATAATCAGCGCAAATTTCTTCACGGTACCGCCCTATTCTGCTCTTGTTTACTAACCACATCATAACATACGGATGAGAATAGGCACCCTTTCTCACAATCGTCCGAAAACGGGTTAATTGGAGGTCGGGCAGCTCCCGGGCAAACCAGGAGTTTCCTGCCTATCTGTAGAAGTTTCCTTATACACTGACCAACTTAAAAGCTTAATGCTTTATTTGCAGTTGAATTTCAACCGGGGCGGAGGGTATTGTTCATTGACCACCCCCGGGTAAAAAAAGCCGTTTTCTGTTTTTATCGTTCGTAATACCGTAAGGTTAAGCCAATCATTTCCCGTTAGATAACATGTGGAGGCCGAGATTATGAAGAAGTACACAACAGTTTTTGCGCTTTTACTCATGGGGTTTTGCTTATTATGCCCCAGCACCGGTGCCGCTCAGGAGATCAGGGTTTTGGTCGACGGATTGCCCGTAACCTTCGACTCTTCCCCGGTATTACAGGGGGGACGGGTCCTGGTTCCCTTCAGTGCCATTGCCGAATCGCTGCGGGCTGAAGTCAAATGGGACCCGATCTCGAAAAAGGTTACCGCCTATCGAGAAGGGCGTATCGTAGAGCTGCAGATAGGAAATCAAACGGCCTGGATAAACGGCCGGCCGGTTTTCCTGGACAGGGCCCCCACGATAATTGGGGGCAGGACGTTAATACCGGCCCGGTTCTTTGCCGAGTCCCTGGACTGCCGGGTAGACTGGGACGGTCAAAATGTCCTGATTACCAGTCCCCGCCAAAAGATGACGGTAGTCGGGTTTTATGCGCTGGGTGACAGTCGTACCAGCAGCTGGACCAATCTGTTTGGAAAGCCCTATCCCAACTTTGAGACCGGTAACACGGACATAATCAGCGATCTGGCCCTGGGCTGGTATAGTGTGGACGCCGAAGGCAACCTCTTGACCGGCAGTACTACGGGGTGGCGGCGGCCGGAGGGATGGGAAAGAGTCCTGGAAGCAGCCGATGCACGCGGTCTGCAGTACGAAATGGTCATACACGTTACCGAAAAGGGCAACACCATTACCCGTCTGATGGCCAGCGAAGCGGCAGTTGACAATTTTGTGTCCGCGGTCCTGGCGGAAAGCCAATACTACCACGGGGTTAACCTGGACTTTGAGGGATTGGGACTGGGTACCGATTACCAGGCGGAAAGGCAGATGTTTACGGCGCTGGTCAACCGTTTATACTCTGCACTCCAGCAGGCGGGTAAAACCCTGACCTTAACCCTGCACCCACCCAACAGCTCATACCGAGGATATGATTACGCAGCCCTGGGCGCGATAGCGGACAGGATAATTGTTATGGCCTATGATTACGGCCCTCGCCCCGAACCGGATCACATGGTCATCCAGGCGGTTGAAACGGCGGTCAGGGAAGTGCCAAAGGATAAGTTAATACTGGGAATATCCTTGCCTTCGGAAAATGCAGAGAGCCTGGCCAAAAGGATCGGCATCGCCAAGAGATACGGTCTGAATGGTATAGCTCTCTGGCGCTTGGGTTTGGTCGGTGATCAGCACTGGCAGGTTATCCGGGAAGCAATCCTGCCCCGCAGTTAAGGGAAAGGACGGTTTACTGTAGTCGGTTGCTGGAGGCGGTAACACCCTCACCAAAAAAACTGTTGACGGCTGTTGGGGAAAAGATCAATATAGGTCCCGCTTTTGACAGTAGGAGGCTAAACAAGATGGATTATGTCTTTACTGCAGGCGGAGAAGAGCTTCTTCCCCAAATCCTTCCCCTCTGGAATGAATTGAAAAAGCACCATGTTGCGGTTGCGGGTGTATTCTCACCGGTGTTCGCAAGGGCTGATTGGGAGACAAGAAAGAGAGATCTGCAGCAGAAGTCCGCTGATGGTAAGCTTAGGGTTGACCTCGTGACCTGCGGCAGTGAACTCATAGCTTACGCGGTCTCAACTATTAACCATAAAGGTATGGGGGAGATTGATTCGTTATGTGTTAAAGAGCAGTATCGAGGCCAGGGAATCGGTAAACAACTGATTCAAAGAGCGCTTGATTGGATGAAAATCGAAGGAGCCAGATCGTACATGTTGCAGGTTGTTGATGGCAATGAACGGGCGATGTCTCTCTACCGATCACTGGGCTTCTCTCCGTTTATGCATATCATGATGATTCCCCCGCACAACCGGGACTCGTGAAAGCATGTGGCCTCGGTAATTATAATTTTTTCAGCTCTCCCCTTTCACTCCTTGGGTGCATTGTCATCCTGTAAGAATACAACTATTGGCAATAGAAGTATGAAGATTAATATCGTTGCGAAAAGATACGAGAAAAAGAGGTCAACGCTTTCAAAATCTCCAGGACCTCCGTAAACTATTATCTGTGGCCAGTTGTAGGAGATAATAAGCAGAAATATAAACGTACATATCAGCCCTCCAAATGATAAGAAAAAACTTGTTTTCTTATGATTAATTTTTAATTTCGGGCAACCCATCTCTTGTTTGTCACATTTAACAACCTATCCCCTTTCCTCCTGGTTCTTCTCCTTTAACCTGAGCTCTGCCTATCGACGCCGGAACACCAACACTGCCGCCTAACAGGGATATTCAGTATTTGCTTACACTCTATTCCATTACTGCCGGAATATATTTTCTATACCGGTGTTGAATAACCTTTTTCGCGCCATCGATAACAGTAATCATGGCGTGATTACCAAGAACAAGGGCATGTATAATATTCGTACCAGCGTAGAGGCGGGAGGCAGAGTTTCCTGCTTCCCGCCTTTAATGTGCGGTGGTTTTCAGAGTTGCCTTCAGCGGTCAAGAAAGCGATAAATCCTAACTTTGTCCCGGGGTGCTGAGGTGAATACGCAGGCAGGACTCGGGTCAAGAAAACAATAAATCCCCGAACCTATTGGTTCGAGGATTAAACTTAGCTCCTGGCGG
>JAKOVY010000157.1 GCA_029781825.1 Bacillota bacterium
TTTTATCGGACCGGTTCCAAAGAACATCAAAACACCGGCCGCAATCAGGGTAGTAAGATTGGCATCAAAGATGGTCCAGAACGCCCGGCTGAAACCGGATTCGATAGCGGCTTTGAGCGTTTTGCCGTGCCTCAATTCATCCTTGAGCCGTTCATAGATGATTATGTTGGCATCGACCGCCATACCGATTGACAGTATAAAGCCGGCAATTCCCGGCAGGGTCAAGGTAGCCTTGAGCAGTACCAGGGCCCACAGGACGATACATGCGTACAGGACCAGAGATACCGCTGCTACCGTTCCCGGTACCCGGTAGTAGCCGATCATGAACACCAGGATCATGATTATCCCGATGACTCCGGCTTTGAGGCTCTTGGCCAGCGAGTCGCTGCCCAGGGTCGGCCCAACTGTTCGCTTCTCCTCAATGCTGAGACTCACCGGCAGGGCACCGGACCGGAGAAGAACCGCCGTGTCTTCAGCTTCTTTGAGGGTTTCAAATCCCCCGGATATCCGCGCCATGCCGTTGGGGATTGCCTCTCTGATAATCGGATTGCTGATCATACGGTCATCCAGGTAAATTCCCAATGGCTTGCCAATGTTGGCAGCCGAAAACTCCTCGAATATTTTGGCGCCTTCCTTATCGAATTCCAGCGATACCTGGGGTTCATTAGTCGCCGGATCCAGTTCCGCCCGCGCTTCTTTCAGGTTTTCACCGCTTAATATCACATTCCCGTTTTCATCCTTGAACTCCAATTGTGCGGTCTGCCCGATGAAATCCGCCGCCGCTTCCGGGTCCTCCACTCCGGGCAGTTCAAGGATTATCCGGCTGTTGCCCTCACCCTGAATAATCGGTTCCGTCACTCCCAGCTGGTCAACCCGCTGGCGCAGGATGCCAATTGATTTCTGGATGGTATCCTGGTTTACCGCCCGGCCTTCTTCCTCCCGGGCTTCCATGACCACATGCAGTCCGCCCTTCAAGTCAAGACCCAGTTTGATTCGTTCTTTAAGCGGGTTGTAGCTGAATCCAGCCAATAAGACCACCGCCAGTACCACGGCTATCAATTTAACCAGGCTGGTGGCATTGACTCTTTCCATCGGTGTTCCTCCTCCCACAGTTTAACGTGGCTTCGCCGGGGTTGGGTTACAGAAGCTTGGCTCCGTTAATCAGCAGCTCAAACTGACATTCCAGGAAGGCCGCGGCTCTTCTGCACATAACCATCCGGGTCAGGAATATTTCAAAGTATTCCATCACCGGACATATCTCGGTTTCAATGGACAGCTCCATGGTTATTACCCGAGATTCCCCGTTAACCCTTAAGATCGACTCGTTTACAGCATAGTTCACCCGGTCATGGATATCGAAGGTTGAAACATCCGGGTTTCTGACCCGGGACCGGTGGACGTGAGACTTGTCTGCCAGAATGAGAGCGGCCGCCACCCGGCTGATGGGTTGGCCGTTTCCCTCATCGTGGTTGCCGATGGCTCCTGCCACAACTGCGATCTCCGCCGGGTCCATTCCCATACGGCGCATAATGGTCATGGCCAACAGGGCACCGCTCTGGCTGTGTCCCCGTCTATTTATAACATTTCCGATATCATGAAGGTAACCGGCAATTGCTGCCAGTTCCCTCTCGCGCTCCGGGCTTCCGAGTTGCTCCAGTATCTTGTAGCAGCGGTCCGCCACCAGAGCAACGTGCAGTTTTCCATGATTCGTGTACCCAAGTGCACCCAGGTGATCGTTTCCCTTGGCGATCAGGGTTTCAATAAGCGGGTCATCCATGAGGTCCTGTAGAGTTACCAACCGACCCACTCCTAGTTTTCGTCCTGTAAGTATGCAACCGCGCTCTTTAGAATCTCGATCTCGGCATTATCGGAAACCTTCAAAATCAAGGTCTTTTCCTTGATTTTCTTGACTTCTCCGTATATGCCGCCAATGGTAACTATTTTATCATGAACCCTGAGATTTTGCACCATTTCGTTATGCTTTTTCTCCTGCTTCTTGCGGGGCAGGATGATCAAGAAATAGAAGATGGCGAAGAAGGCTACCAGAAACATCAGTGAACTGGTCCACGTCTGAGTCGCGGTTTGTCCGAACAACATTAACAGTTTTCCTCCCTTTTTGTTCGATACTTGTTCAGGAAACTCCGGCGAAAAACCTCAAAGGTGTTATTCTCCAGCGATTCCCTGATTCTCTTCATCAATTCTACCAAAAAATGAACATTATGATAACTGAGCAATCTCAAGCCCAATATTTCTCCGCTCTTGATAAGATGCCGGAGATAGGCCCTTGAATATTGACGGCACACCGGACAGGTGCATTCAGGATCCAGGGGGCCGAAGTCCTCCGCATACTGGGCGTTGCGCACCACCAGCTTGCCGGTGGCGGTGTAGGCGGTACCATGACGCGCCAGGCGGGTGGGCAGGACACAATCAAACATGTCAATCCCCCGCTTCACTCCTTCCAGGAGGTCCTCGGGTTCGCCCACGCCCATCAGATAACGGGGCTTATCTGCAGGCAGACGGCTCTCCAGCAACTCGATCGTCTCATACATTATTTCTTTGGGCTCACCGACACTCAGCCCTCCGATAGCATACCCGGGAAAGCCCAGGGCTACAATTTCCTCTGCGCTTCTAAGCCGCAGGTCCTTATAGGTCCCCCCTTGAATGATGCCGAACAGCGCCTGCTCCGGCTTCTTATGATATTCCAGGCAGCGCCGGGCCCAGCGGGTGGTCCTCTCCATAGCTGTTTTGGCATACTCGTAGGTACTGGGATAAGGTATGCATTCGTCAAAACACATTATGATATCCGCGCCCAGATCCTGCTGAATATCTATGGCCTTTTCGGGGCTGATAAAATGAAGCGACCCGTCAATGTGGGAACTGAATTCAACTCCCTCGTCGGTAACCCGTCGCAGCTTGGCCAGGCTGAAGACCTGAAAGCCGCCGCTGTCGGTCAGAATAGGGCGATGGTAATTCATAAAACGGTGAAGACCACCAGCTTTCCTGACTATTTCCGGACCCGGCCTTAGGTTGAGGTGGTAGGTATTGGCCAGGATGATGCCGGTGCCGATCTCATAAAGATCTTCCGGGGTCAGGGTCTTGACCGTGGCCTGGGTCCCCACCGGCATAAACAACGGGGTGTCAACGGTTCCATGGGCGGTCGCGATTCTTCCCCGCCTGGCCGCCGTATCCGGGCATCTGCTTATCAGTTGGAATCCGAACATAGCCATATCCCCTTAAACTCATTAGATGATAAACATGGCATCACCGTAGCTGAAGAAACGGTACTTGTTGGCGATGGCATGCCGATAAGCCTCTCTTATCAACTCGATACCTCCAAAGGCCGATACCAGCATCAACAGGGATGATTTGGGCAGATGAAAGTTGGTTACCAGGGCATCCACTGCTGCAAACGAGTACCCGGGATAGATATAGAGCCCGGTCTCTCCCGCTCCGGCGACAAATCCCTCACCGGCTTTGTAGGTAGATTCCAGTACCCTGACCGTGGTGGTTCCGACGGCGACAATCCGCTTGCCCTGACGGCGGGCTTCGTTCAGCCTTTCGGCCGCCTCCTCCCTTAGTTCATAAAACTCTTTGTGCATGACGTGGTCGCGGATATCGGCCGTTTCCACCGGGCGAAAAGTCCCCAATCCCACGTGAAGTACCAGCCTCACAATCTCGGTTCCCCCCTGCTCAATCCGGTTCAAGAGCTCGGGGGTAAAATGCAGGCCCGCAGTGGGTGCGGCGGCTGAACCGTATTCGCGGGCATAAACGGTCTGGTAATCCTCCACATCTTTCTCCGTTGGGGGACGGTTTATATAAGGGGGCAAGGGAACCCGGCCCAATTCATTTATGGTTTGGAAAAAGTCGTCATACCCTTCAAAGCGGATCAGCTTGCCTCCTGCAAAGTCCAGATCCGCCAGTACCTTCCCCCGCATTCTGCCCTCTCCGAACTCAATGACGGTACCGGGCCGCATCCGCTTGGCCGGCTTGCCCAGGCATTCCCAGTCCGCCCCCTGCGGCCGCAGCAGCAACACCTCCACCCTGCCACCGGTAGCCGGTTTTATACCCTCGAGGCGAGCCGCCATTACCCTGGTCTCATTCAAGACCAGTACATCCTGCTCGCCGAGCAGTTCATCAATCTGCCGGAAGATCAGGTCCCGGAATTCCCCGGTTTTTCGGTCCACCACCAGCAGACGGGAGTGATCCCGCGGTGAATGAGGGTGCTGGGCGATAAGGTCGGCGGGGAGATCAAAATTGTAAGTGTTGATATCGTGCCGGTCCATTCCCAAAACCTTACCCCGTTTTCACTACATCCGTTTCTTTTTCTTGATTAAAAAAACTCGAACCCTTTCAAGTCACGCATTATGGGGAAGCGTCAAAATATTTATTCCCGCAGGGGGGCCCGGATAAACCGCTGCCGGGCTCGGTCAATAAAACAGTCTCTCCATCTTTTCGACGGCATTCCCGGCTGTGAACAGCAGTAATTCACGATGACACCATAAGTATGTAGAAAACCGAAACCGCCAGGGCAAAGAGCAGCAAAACCGCTATGGCGTAAGCAGCAATTTCGCCGTAGTCCCGAACTGTTACCTCCCGCCCCTGCTCAGTTCCCTTGCGGGACCGGTAGTTCCTAAACTCTCCATCTTCGGTCAATACCGTAACCCGGCGGCCTTCTTGCTGGAGGACTATCCCCTTAACCCCCAACATCGTGTACGTGCCCACCCCCTCTATATATCCGGTCAGCACCGTTAAAGGTGCGGCGAAGATACAGCTCAAGGCCGTGATATACTGGAAATTGTGTTCCAGAAGCATCCGGTCCGCCGAATCGGTTGCCAGGATTAACTCCGGAGGCGGACGGCGGTTTGTTTTTGCGTAATTCATCCATTCCGGATCGCCGCCCAGCATTCTCGCAATCCTCTTGGCCCTTTGCCGCTCCTGCCAGGAACGGGGGCTGTTTCCGGCCAGATCCTCCAGGCTCAGGCCGTACTCACCCAGCAGGTGCAGAAATCTGTCCACATCCCCGCGGGCATCAACTTCGTGTTCTTCAGGTTTCACAAACATCGACCGCCTTTCAAACCGTACCGCGAATACGAAAGAATCTCCTGGTGCAGAGTCGGGGTTTATTTTCTCTTACACCTCCAGGATTATCCCGGTTCATCTCAGCCTGCATCCTGCCGAACACGGGTGTAAGGAACCGGCCCATCAGGGGGTCCGGACGCCGGCTGTCTGAAATCTCCTGTCCGATATCAACGCCGAAAGAACACATTGAGGAGGATAGTCAATACAATGCTGAGCACGATACAGGTCATCACCGGGAAGAAAAAAGTAAAGTTGCCCTTCTGAATGAAAACATCTCCCGGCAGGCGCCAGGAGATACCGCTCCTGGACAAAAGGTAGGTTATCCCGCCCAGGGCCAGCAGGATAACGCCCCCAATCAGCATTAAACGAGAAACACTCTCCCAAGGATTCATGGCTTCTGCCGCTCCTTATTTCCTTTCTTGCGGTAACGCTCCCATTCACTGTAGAGACAGCCGCAGTATGGCTGACGGTAAAGGCCAAGTTCTCTGGATCTTTTTACTGTTTCGGGATAATACGGTCTCCAATCGAAGTAGAGAAAAGGAATCCCATACTTTTCACCGCAGTTAAGACCCACCTCTTTTATCAGTTCGTGCTTTTGATAGGGACTTACCAGGAGCGAGGTGGTAAAGGCATCAAACTGCCCTTTACGGGCGATCTGAGCCGCCCGTTCCAGCCTCAGCTGGTAGCACATTTTACAGCGCTGCGGCTCGCGAAAAGCAATGGCCTGCAGATAGGGTGTAGGGTCATAATCCTCCTCACCGATCACCGGCAGGTCGTACTTCCGGGCCAGCTCATAAAACGCCTCGCGGCGTTTTTCGTACTCCGTAAAGGGGTGAATGTTGGGATTGTAATAAAAGGCATAGAGACTGTGGCCCATATCCAGGAGGGAGGGTACCGGATAGGAGGCACAGGGCCCGCAGCACGCGTGCAACAGTACTTTCATTCCGCTTCCTCCACAAACAAACTCCCCGCCTGCTCCACCGGCGGCGGCTCTCCCAGGTGGGTATAAGCCCGGGCCGTGGCCACCCGGCCCCGGGGAGTACGCTTGAGGAATCCCAATTTCATCAGATAGGGCTCGTATACATCCTCCAGGGTATCAGGTTCTTCGGAAACAGCGGCCGCCAGGGTGTCAAGTCCCACCGGTCCCCCGCCAAACTTCTGAATGATTGTTTTCAGAATGGCGCGGTCGAGTTTGTCCAGTCCTTCTTCGTCCACCTCCAGCATGGCCAGCCCCTGCCGGGCTACCTCGCGGTTGATAACTCCATCGCCTTTTACCTCCGCAAAATCGCGCACTCTGCGCAGGAGGCGGTTGGCAATACGCGGGGTCCCCCGTGCTCGGCGGGCTATCTCCTGAGCCCCTGATTCGTCAATGCTGATATTCAAGATTTTCGCAGCCCGCATCAGTATTTCTCCCAGTTCTTCCGGGGTGTAAAAGTCCAGACGACAGGCAATGCCGAAACGATCCCTTAAGGGCGCGGTCAGCAAACCGGGCCGGGTAGTGGCTCCCACCAGGGTAAACGGAGGCAGTTCAAGCCTTAAGGTACGTGCGCTGGGTCCTTTGCCGATCACAATATCCAGCGAGTAATCCTCCATGGCCGGGTACAGGACCTCCTCCACCGCACGGTTTAGCCGGTGAATCTCATCGATAAACAGCACCTCCCCGGCTTCCAGGTTGGTCAGGATCGCCGCCAGATCCCCGGGTCGTTCAATGGCCGGTCCCGAGGTCTTGCGAATCGGCTTCCCCATCTCATTGGCGATGATCGCAGCCAGTGTGGTTTTACCCAACCCCGGAGGGCCGCTCAAGAGCACGTGGTCCAGCTGTTCGCCGCGGTCCCTGGCCGCCTTAATAAAAACCGCGATATTCTCTTTAACTCGAGGCTGGCCGATATACTCCCGCAGGCGCATGGGCCGGATATGCGCTTCAAGATTATCTTCCTCCTGATAACCGGAGGCCATCAGTCTTTCCACTAAACCTTCCCCCAACAAGTATTGCTGATACCCCCACATCTCCCGGTCGAATCAATCCGGCGGGCAATCTCGTCTACAAAATAAATCGCCCGAGAAACCGGGGCTACCTCTGGAATCTCTCCCCTTTGGCCTTCAGAATCCGGCGAAGGTTTTCCTCCAGAGTGCCCATCTCTCCCTTCTCCACCAGGTCCATGATGTGCGGATAAACCTCTTCCCTACTATAACCTAAAACCATCAACGCTTCCAGCAGGGCTGCAACTTCTGAGCCCGTGGATGAACCGGAATCAGGCAGCCCCGAAAGGATGCGGTCCTTCAGTTCAAAAACAATCCGCTCCGCGCTCTTCTTCCCTACCCCCGGGACCGAAGTCAGACTCTTGAGATCCTTACTGGCAATCGCTCGATAAAACCCGGCAGTATCAAAGTGGCCCAGGATGGCCATCGCCACCTTGGGGCCGATGCCGGAAACAGCGAGCAGCGTTTTAAAAAGCTCCATCTCCTGGCGAGCCAGAAACCCGTAAAGCCTTAATTCGTTGGCGCTCACCTGCAGCCAGGTGTAGAGCCCGACGGCCTGGCCTCTGCCGGGCATGGCCTGCAAGGCGCGGGTGTGCAGCGCAACCTCAAAGCCGATGCCGTGGACATCCAGCAGAATGCCATCCGCGGTTATGTCAATCAGCTTGCCCTGAAGAAACCCGATCACAATGAAGTCCCTCCCCGATAGGAATGGATGTGACATATGGCAATCGCAAGAGCATCGGCCGCATCATCGGGTCGGGCGACCTCGTCCATCTTCAGGATGGCTTTGACCATCTTCTGTACCTGCTCTTTTTCGGCCCTTCCATATCCGACCACTGCCTGTTTTACCTGTAGGGGTGTGTATTCAAAGACCTGAATACCGCACTGGGCTACAGTTAGGATTACGGCGCCCCGGGCCTGGCTCACCGCCGAAAAGGTTTTGGCATTACGGTGGAAGAAGATTTCCTCCACAGCCACCGCATCCGGTTGGTAGCGTTCCAGCAGTTCCTTAACCTGTTCGTGTACTTGAACCAGTCTCAGTGCAGTATCAATCCCGGCCGGGGTGCGGATGACCCCGTGATCGACCGCTGTCAACTTGCCGCCGGCCTTGGCCACCAGACCAAAACCGATCAGAGCCGTGCCCGGATCTATCCCCAAAACCAACATCCCGGTTCTCTCCCCTAAAATTCGGCAAACCGCGTTCTTTGCCTCGAAGGCATTCTTACGGCCGCGGGTTTTCCGGCACTCAGTGCGGTTATCCTTCTAATAAATCATTCTCCGCACCCGGGCAACATCCTGCTCCGCCATGGGATCGACCGGAATCCTTGGCCGAACCGGAGAATTTAATCATACTCATCCAGGTTTTCCAGCACAAAATTGGCCTCGTCTTCACTATCGTATTCCAGGGTTCCGGCCTCCAGAGTCTGCCGCAGCTGTTCAGGCAGGTGCTCAGCCTTGATTCCGGTTATACGCAGCAGTTCATCGTTGGTCCCGGCTGGACCGCGAAAGACGGCTACGTGTCCTTTGAACACCCCCAGATGAACTCGTTTCCGGTCGTCCGGACACCAGTCATCAACCCGCTGCTGGATCATCAGGGTCCCGTTTTCTTCATCACTCCATACCAGGTAGCCCTCCTCGGCGATGAACTCCTGCTGGATCTCGGCCAGGGTTTTACCCGTCAGTCTATCCTGCTCCTCATACTCCGAGGTTATGGTATGCCCGCATTTCGTATATGTCTTTTCCAGAATAACCGGGGTTTCAGTTGCAACCAGGGGCCCCTGCTGAGCGATGACCCTGGTAATTGCCTCATGCTGGAAAAAGCCGGTGATATCCTGATAATTGGCCGCCAGCAGTCCCAGCATAAAACCTGCTCCCAATGCCAGGATCACCGCAACGACCGCAGCTATGCGCTTCATATTAACCACCTCTCTCCACAATTATTGCCAGATCTGAACCGGTCAAAACCTTTTAGGCCGGGACCGGGCTTTCTTCCGCTGCGTTACACCTTTCGCATTCTTTTCATATTATTGGACAGAGGTGTCTAAACTATTGAAAACAGGAGGTGCTTGCATCATGAGACGAAGGTTTCCGGCTCTGCGGAGAAATGACCACCCGCTGACTCCTTTGCTCAGCGGCCTGGACAACCTGCACAACGAGATCGACCGCTGGTTTGACGAATTCGCCCGCGGCCTCCCGGGATTGGAATCCCTGCGTGCGGGTTATCCGAAAGTTGAGGTTTTCGAGACGGATGAAAACGTTTTCGTCAACGCTGAACTGCCCGGAGTCGAGAGCAAGGATGTGGATGTCCGGGTCTTTCCCCATGAAGTCCGGATCAAAGCTGAAAAGAGGCAGGAACAGGAGTTCAAAGAGGACAGGTTTTACCGTTCTGAGAGGTACTACGGCAGCATCTCACGGAACATACCTCTTCCCGAAGAAATTGACCCCGATCGAGCCACCGCATCCTTCAAGAACGGCATATTAAAGCTCACCCTGCCCAAGGTGACACCCACCGATATTGGCAGAAGGTTGTCCATTGAAGACTAAAGAACCGTTGTCGTCAATTCAGGCTAAAGGACAATCGGGTGGGCGGATGACCATCCCCCATCCTCCCACCTCGCTGTGCTTAAGCGTTAATAATCCTCATCAAAAAAAGGCCCGTTTACGGGCCTTTGATTTTTGGTGTCTAGACCTGTTCCATTATTTCATCGGGGATGGAAAAGTTGGCGTATACGTCCTGAACATCATCGTGGTCTTCCAGCACATCCACGAGTTTCATGAGCTTCCTGACGGTTTCGAGATCCTGCACTTCAACGGTATTGTCAGGAATCATGGTAATATCCGAAAAAGCCCACTTGATACCGCAATCGGCTTCCAGGGTGCTCTTTACCGATTCGAATGTTTCCGGAGTGGTTATAATCTCCAGGCTGTTCCCGTTATCCCTGATATCCTCGGCTCCGGCCTCGATCGCAATCAGTTCCACTTCCTCCACGTCACACTGCAGATCCTCTTTATTCACTTCCAGCAGGCCCTTGCGTTTGAACATCCAGCCAACGCAGCCCGCTTCCCCCAGACTGCCGCCGTGCTTGGAAAAAAGGTGACGAATCTCGGCTGCGGTGCGGTTTCGGTTGTCGGTGGTGATATGCAGCATCAGGGCCACTCCGCCGGGCCCGTATCCTTCATAATTGAGTTCTTCCAAAGCTTCGCCCTCGATCTCACCGGTTCCCCGCTGAATGGCTCGATTTATATTCTCATTGGGCATGTTCATGGCCTTTGCTTTCTGAATAAGCATCTTCAAACGCGGATTCCCATCCGGGTCCCCGCCGCCTTCTCTGGCTGCAACGATTATCTCTTTGCCGAGCTTGGTAAATATCTTGCCGCGTTTTTCATCAGCTCTGGCTTTTTTATGCTTAATGTTGGCCCACTTGGAATGTCCTGCCATGTTTTCTCCCCTTTAACCCAATTTGACAACAATATTCTAGCACACCAAAAAAAACGCCTTCAACAGCCCGGAAACCCGGCTTCCACACGGCAAACCTAGAATATTCCTATTGGCGGCGGCTGCAACTTATGCTGATTGATGCGAGCGAGGCGTTCGATCTTATTTCTCGCCCTTTCGCTTGCCTCTCCCGACAGGATATACCGGTCAAGTTCCTCGTAGGACAGTCCCATCTCATCTTCATCCGTCTGCCCTGCCCAGAGACCTGCCGAAGGAGGCTTGTTGATAATAACCTCCGGAACCTCCAGGTACCTGGCCAGTTCTCTCACCTGAGATTTGACCAAACCTCCAATCGGCTCGAGATCAACCCCGCCGTCTCCGTATTTGGTAAAATATCCGATAGTCAGTTCAGATTTGTTCCCGGTTCCCAGAACAAGGTAGTTCCGCTCCTGTGCATAATAATAGAGGGTAATCATCCGCAGACGGGGTTTGATATTGGCACGGGCCAAGCCGCTTCGGGGGCCGTTTCCTTCGCCCAGAATCTCGACGAATGCCTTGTAAATCGGGGACAAATCAATAACCTTCAGCTCAAATCCATACTTCTGAGCTACCAGGTGCCCGTGTTCAATATCCTCGGATAGGCTCTCGCAGGGCATAATAACCCCTAAAGTACTTCCGGGAAAAGCTCGCACCGCCAGTCCCGCCACTACCGCCGAATCGATACCGCCGCTGATTCCCACAACTACGCCTTCACATCCGGCCGCAACCGTCTTCTCCCTGATCCATTCAGTCAGTCGTTCCGCGATAACCGCTGTTTCCATCCGCTTTCCCCCTTTAATGATGGTCATCGTTTTCATCCATCCCTTTAACGGGCACCAATTCTATATCGCCCCAGGCGGCCATCCGGTCATCTTTTATCACCAGGATTCCCGTAACCCCGGCTATGCTCTGCGCATATTCTATCGCCGTTCTCAGTTGGTCTTTTGTTGATACCCGGTTGCCGGCTCCGGTGGCTACCGCATCTGCCAGAGAAACACTGGCGGCCTTGACCATGGCGGCATCAGCCCGGCCGAAGCTGAGTGACGGCCCCACTGTTCCCGACGAGGTACACACACCGAGGGGCGATTCCCGCGGCTTAATTCGCACCGCGATGCGATGGCTGAAGGGCGAATTACCGGCAGCTACCATAACCAGCCTTTCCCGGGTAGTTCTTATATACAAATCGCCTCCGTTTTCGACGATCACATCGGGAAAGTCGGCCAAAACCTCACCCACCTCTTCGGCAAAAGCCCCCGCAACTGCAGCCATGGGGCCCACTCCGGCCAGCACCCCCGCCCGGGCCATCCGCCGGGCTATCTCCGGTGCTCCCGGCTTTAAAGCCACCGGTTCCAAAGAGGTTAAGAATTCGGGATGGGAGGCAATGTAGGTTTCCAGGCCGGCGCGAACCCGGTACACCCTCTCTTCAATCTTGGCAGCAAGCTGTGGGCTGTACCGCTCTTTAGGGACCCCAATAAAGAGGTCGGTCTGTTTAACCTTTACCTGGAAGTGCACCAGGTCCTTTCCCCGGTGGTACCTCCTGTATTTGCGGTTGACGAAATCGTTGTTCATCGAGTTCATAACGGAGCGCCAATATTAAAGTGAACCGTCATCGCCCTGGTGGGACAGCAGTCCAGGCACATACCGCAAACAACACACTTGGAGTTATCGAAACTGATTTCCATGGTAGAGCGGTCAATAGCCAGTGCTCCTGTGGGGCAGAATGAGGCACAGGCCCCGCACTGGACGCAGATCTCTTCCTGCCAGACCACGGTTTGGCTTAAGGGTTCCACCCTTACCCCGACGTCCTTCAAATATCCAATACCTGCATCATAGTCGTCTCTGTTTCCGGAAAGCTCAACCACCAGATAGCCTTCCTTGCGCGGGTTGATGTCCGCTTTCAGTATATTTATAACCAGATTATAGTCCTTCACCAAACGGTAAATTATCGGTTGTTCCGACAGGGCCTCCGAGAAAAAACATACCACACGGTTTTTATACATCCCTACCACCTCCTACCATTACGCCCGTTGACATCGCGTTCAGGCAGGGAGTTGATGGTAACCGGGTCCCCTGCCGTGGGCAGTTTTACCACCGGGGCCGTTAGTTCAAACTGGCCGTTTTTAATCCATTCTTTCAGTATCCCGGCAATCTGACGGGCTTTGGGGTAACTTGATAGAGGAGTAGTTGTAACCTTCTTCCCATCAATGATGATCTGCCCGCTCTTCAGGTCTTTATAGTTAACATATCCCAAGTTGCCGGGCTTGCAATACGGGTAGCCCTCGCTGTAATCAACAATCGGGCAGACAATATCCTCATCCCTGACGGATACAAACCTCATCATCTCCTCGTCCAGGATGGGAATGGGTATACCGATGCCCACAATCAGGCTAGCGCCATAACCGAGCAGGCTGGCTCCCACCAGCCATTCCGGCCGCATCTGTTTGAGATCGCCCATTACCGCCAGGGTGCCGGCTCCTCCCATAGGTACTCCCAACTCGTTTCTGGCGACGTTGGGGTTGTGCTGGGTACCATGCCAGGCCACATACCCTATCCCCCCGCCCAGGAATATCCTGGTACCAACTCCAATGGTTCGGTAATAGGGGTCATTGAACAGGGGGCTTAGCTGCCCGGAGGTTGAATAACTGGCATTGCCCATGCGGGGCTTGAGAATCCCCATATAGGTATAGATTGTTCGGTCACTTAGGTTAACCGCACAGTTGTAATTCTGATAGGCATTCCGGGGATTAAACAGAATAGCCTCGTTAATGTCCTTTAAGGTAATTACGGTGTCAATCCTCTTGCGGGGATAACAATCGGTCCCATAACTTATCGCCTCAAGTCTTATCTCCTTGCCTGCCACCAGGTCGTGAATCACGTGTCCCCCGCCATAGCTGAACCTTCCGGGGAAAACCTTGTTCTCGGGATCGTTTTCCGGAAGCTGGGTGGCTCCCAAGTAGGCATCGACGGCAGCTATACCGGCATAGGCCTCAACCCCGTTCAGCCATACTTTTTGCATTTTGATGCGCGGGTTGGAATGGCCGAAGTTGAGGAACACCCCGGAAGAGCACATGGGACCGAATGTACCCGTCGTGACTACATCGATCTCCTGGGCGGCCTTCTCTAC
>JAKOVY010000166.1 GCA_029781825.1 Bacillota bacterium
CGCCTGTAATGTTGCAGTAAGCTTTTCTCCTGTGTCTTTAACATGCAGAACAATTCTCTTAATACCCATTACTTCAAGCTGGGGGACAGCAGCCAACTGAATCCCCCAGCTTCTTGTTTTTCTGTGAAAGTGCTTGCTGCGTTTTACGGTTTTTATAAGTGCATCTCCCTCAATCCTGCCAATAATCCGTACACCTTGCGGTGTCATTACCTTAAAAACCATCCTTTATTCCTCCTTAATCAGGACTGGCCACCCAGTTTCAGGGTCAAAAATTTCAATAGGCGAAACATCATAGTAGTTAATTAGTTTCTTTCTCCAAGCTGGTGGGATATAGGCCTGCCCTTTTTCTATCCGACAGAGTCCAACTTCAGAAACTCCCAGCTCCCTTGCTACTTGTCGAAGGGTTTTTCCTTTTTTTAAGCGGCATATTCTTAACATCGTTAACATTCCTATTTACCTCCCTTTCAAACTCTGGATTGATTTTTCCAAAAATTTAGTATAAAATCAAAGCAAATAGTATCAAATAATTTTCGTCTTCAATCTTAACTCCCATGTACCAGTTCTTTTAGGGGGCATAAATAAAGTGGAATATTCGTCTACAAAGCCAATAATTTTTCACAGATTTTTTTCGCATGACTGGAAATATGGGCTTTTTGTTTTGGAAGATGAGCTGAGCTATACATATTTTCAGGTCGCTTCTCCCATTTTCTTAACACGAATGCTTTTGAAGTGTTTTAAAAAACAACAAAGTAACCCTAAAGAGGCCTTCATAGAGTTTTTTCTATGGGTGTTAAGTGAATTTGATTTTGAGGGAGAAACTGTTTCTATTCCACGTTTTGGAGAATGGGCTTGCAGTGAAGTTAGTAATAAGAAAAATTGGGGTATGAAATGGGAAAGTAGTAAAAAAGAAATATTTATTGAAATTACCTCAAAAAGAATCGCTCAACCCATTAAAAGAACACATGAAAATTTAAAATGGGATAATAAAAATGGCCTTTTATTTTTAACAACAGAAGAAAATTGGGAATTTGCTGACCAACTACGGGAAGGCTGTCCAGAGGAAGAAGATATAGAAAATTACTTTATAGCAAGAGATATATCCGCTATTAAACGTGCTATTGAATTATGGCTCTTGCGTCAAGAAATAACAAAGGTTCCTGTAGAAGAAAAAGTAGGTCTTAAGAGGTGGCTTAAAGGATTACAAAAAGGCTTGAAGGGGAAAGTATCGGTTGATTATAATTTTTCGCCTCCAAGCAATATATTTAGACTTACTCAAGGTGTAGAAATAGAAGGCAATATGTACAAGTCAAAAGATGGAGCAGTATTTCAATGTAGCAATGAAAAACAAAAAAGTTTTTTTACTTCAATACATGGAGAAATAAAGCCTTTTACAAAAGATGATTACCTTCAGACTGCTGCTGCTTGGCTGGGATTTAGAAACAAGGGGGAGTTATTAGCGAAAAACCCAAAATGGGTACTCCTTGAAAAATATGAAAAGTTAACGCCTTCTCAAAGGGTTTCTATTTACTCATTGCCTCCTAAGGCATGGGAGGGGTTAGAGGACGATTTCTGGGCTTCTGAATGGGAAAGGCAAGCTTCTTTTATTAAAGTTTTACAAGAAGAAGGAGAAGACATTTCCCCAAATGTTAATGAAAATTTACTAAACATGATTTGCGACTATTGGAAATCTAAAATAAAGGTAGACTTAACAACTCCTGAAAAATTTATGCTTACCAAAAGAGATAATCGAATTCAAAGAGTTCCCTTTTGGGAAGCTAAAGATTACCCAATGGGATTTGCTTTTTCTTCGCCCTATATCTTAGCTTTGGTATGGTCGGAATTACTGTGGTGTGCAGCTCAAAATATAGAAATTCAGCAATGTGATTTCTGCCAAGAGTTTTTTGTTTCTAAAAAAGCTAGCAGGTTCTGTTCCAAAAAGTGTAATGAGGACTATCTAAGTACAGAAGAATCTTGCCGAACAACTTTAAAAAGTCTTCATCAATCATTAAGGAGAATGAGTGAAAAAGTTAGAGATGGTAAAGTAACAATTGAAAAATACCTGGAGCAGTGGGAAAAATGGGAGATTGAAAAGTTAAAAGCAAAAAGCAAAAATAGACCAGCTAAAAAAATCCATCCGGGATTAGTTATTTTTTACACAGCGGAAGGAAAAGAAATTGCAAAAAATTTAAAATTAGCTTTAGCAGAAAAAGATGATTATGCAGAAGCTGAAACCTGGAATGATTACATAAATTTACTTAAGAAATATAATATCCCCCCGCCACCAAAAGAATGGGTAAAGGCTTTTTTAAAAAATCTTCCACTTGAGCAGGAATTTAAACAAGTATAAAGAAGCATATTTATGGGGGCTAATCCCGTGCTACTGATAAAAAGGCAAAAATCACAGGCTAGAAGCTAAGAATACCAAGGGTTCTCGGGGCATACCAAATTTGGCAGACGCACGCTTCAGGAAATCCCGGGCTGTCTTTTCCAGAACTTCCGGGCTTTTAGCCTTTTCTTTGGCGAAGGAATCCCGGGGATAACTGTAGGAGAAGTACTGGATTTCCCCGGATGCCGCATCCAAACGGGCATAGACCCGGTGGTCCTTACCATTCTCATCCTTCTTTGTGAAGCTTAGGATCCAGTTCCGGTTCTGCGGCTGCCCATACACCGCTTCCAGATAGGCGTTGCGCAGCGACATATCCCTGGCCGCAGGGACCCATTGGAATACAACCTGGCAGGCTTCCTGCTGGGTGAGGAGATTGGCATGCTTGATTATTTCTTCCTGTTCCTCGGGAGAGAGCTCCACGCTGCCTGCCTGGTCCATGGCCAAGGCTTGTTTTTCCGCCCTTCCTACAGCGCCCATGTAGATGTCCAGCCCCTGCAGGTACTGTCCTGAGGGAACAATGAACGGCTTCCCGGTTTTGGCGTCAATCATTCCTCCCGACTTATGGGTGAGGCGGTAAACCAGTACCGGTTCCGCAGCCTCTTCCTGGTTCAGCGGGCGGTACTGCGGAGGAACCAGGTACTGCAGCTCAAACATCCCCGTATCCTTAAATGCTTTTTCTGCCTGCGATGCGGTAATCACCCCGGATGACGAGGGGAATTGGCTGGTGGTGCAGTTCAGCTGATACGAAACCACCGTTCCATTGAACTTGTTCACTCCTACCGCCGCTCTCTCGCCCTGAACAGGTATATTGTTTACCGTCCTCTGCCAGTAAAAGACGTAATCACTCAAGCTGTGGTAGGTGTTCTCCGATTGCTTCAGGGGAGAAACCAGGCGCAGTTCTTTCATACGGTTGGGAATAATCTTTTGCAAAAACGATTCCGATATCTTGGCGGCCTCATCAACCGAATATGAAGGGATGCGCACCGCGAAGTTTGTACTGTCGTCAGGTTGGTAGAAATTCATGCCGGTGATCTCACCGGTATTGGCATTGACATCGACACTGAAGCTACTGCCGCTGCCGTCCTTCGGCCTCCACGACAGCGACCAGGCAGGGGAATTTTCATAATCGCTGAATCGCGATGTGAACTCGGTGTAGGATTCCGGGATCTTGAAATTGAGTTTGGCGATCTGAATAGCCTTCTGCAGAGTGACCGGAGGTTGGTCAGCGGCCGGCGTACTCAGGGGAAGGGCAGCTAAAAGAAAAACTGCAGCCAGCAGCACAATCAGGGGACGATTGACGGGCTTCACTTTACGCACTCCTTTCTTGCCTTTACAACAGAATATACGCTAAATTAAAAGGTACAATTTCACTCTGGAAGAAAATCAGACTACCTGAGGAAACCGGTAGCAGGCATGTTCGAGGACGATTAAACAACTGCTGATTGAGCCTGTAATCCATCCCCTGTACCCGGTCTGGTTATAGGGCATGATAACAGGACCACATTAAGTGAATGGTGAACGATGGGTTCGCCAGGAAAGGGGTCGTATGGATAGGATTATTCTAAAGATCGGCGGTATGAGCTGCGCCGCCTGTGCAGCGCGGATTGAGAAGGGACTGCAACAGCTGCCCGGGGTCAGGAGAGCCGAGGTAAATCTGGCCCTGGAGCAGGCGACAGTTGAATATGACCAGGGGGAAGTGAACCTCGCCGACATCACCCAAAAGATAGAGAGTTTGGGGTATTCGGTACCGGCGGAAAAAGCGGAGCTGCGAATAGAAGGTATGAGCTGCGCTGCCTGCTCAGCTCGAATAGAGAAGGAGCTGAACCGGCTGGCGGGGGTTAAGCAGGCGAGTGTTAACCTGGCTACCGAAGTGGCCACCGTTGAGTATTACCCCGCCCGGGTTGATGTAGAGGAACTCATTCGGACGGTAAGGCGTGCCGGTTATGACGCGAAACCGCTGGAAGCGGGGAGGCAAAAGGAGGCGGCGGAGTCGGACGAACTCACGGGACGGCGCCGCATGCTGATATTTGCCATAGCTTTCTCCCTGCCGTTTTTGCTTATGATGCTCGCCGAACTCCTGGAACTTCCGTTGCCTCACTGGATGATGAGCGCTCCGGTGCAGATCATGTTGGCGACTCCGGTTCAGTTCATTGCCGGTTTTACCTTTTACCGGGGGGCTTATTTCGCCCTGAAAAACGGGGCGGCCAACATGGACGTCCTGGTCGCCCTGGGGACCAGCGCCGCCTACTTTTACAGTCTCATCGTCTCAATTCTGGACCCGCATGCCGACCTCTATTTTGAAACCAGCGCCATACTGATAACGCTGGTGCTTCTGGGCAAATACCTGGAGAGCTTGGCTAAAGGAAGGACGTCCGAGGCCATAAAGAAACTGATGGGACTGGCCCCCCGGACGGCCAGGGTTATCAGAGACGGGCAGGAGATGGACATCCCCACCGAACTGGTGATGGTGGGAGACCAGGTGCTGGTAAGGCCGGGGGAACGCATCCCGGTTGATGGGAAGGTCATCGAGGGTTATTCTGCAGTGGATGAATCCATGCTGACCGGGGAAAGCATTCCGGTTGACAAACAGGCCGGCGACCTGGTGGCCGGAGGTACCGTCAACAAATTCGGGATGCTGCAGGTGGAGGCCACCCGGGTGGGGCGTGATACCGTGCTGGCTCAGATCGTACGGGCGGTGGAGGAGGCCCAGGGGTCAAAGGCTCCCATCCAGCGCCTGGCAGACATAGTAGCAAGCTACTTCGTACCGGCGGTTATCGCCATAGCATTGTTAACATTTGTTGTCTGGTACTGGGTGATTGGAGACGGAAATCTGGCCCGGGCTCTGATCAACGCCACCGCCGTACTGGTGATAGCCTGTCCCTGTGCTATGGGGCTGGCCACTCCCACCTCCGTCATGGTGGGAACGGGACGGGGGGCGGAAAACGGGGTGCTGTTCCGGGGTGGGGAACACCTGGAACGGACCCACAAGGTTGACACTGTAGTCCTGGATAAAACCGGGACCATTACCAAGGGGGAACCGGTACTGGTCGATGTGATTGCCGCCCCGGCATTTGCCGGCAGGGAGGAAGAGCTGCTGCAATGGGCGGCCCAGGCAGAGTACATGTCGGAGCACCCGATTGCCCAGGCCATTGTGAAGGGGGCCGAGGAACGGCTAAAGGGATTTCAGCCGGCCACACCCGAAGAGTTTACCGCCATTCCCGGAAAGGGCATCCATACCCGGCAAGAGGGAAGGGTAATCCTCATCGGGACCAGGCGGTTTCTGAAAGACCATCAAGTTGACATAACATCAATGCAGGAGGCGGTGGATGATCTGGAGCAAGCCGGCAGGACTGCAGTCTTGATGGCAGTGGACGGTCAGGTGGCGGCTGCGCTGGCGGTGGCTGACACAGTCAAGGAGCACTCGGCCGAGGCCATAAAGGATTTGCAGGAATCGGGGATTGAGGTATGGATGATTACCGGTGACAACCGGCGAACAGCGGAGGCTATAGCCAGGCAGGTGGGTATCGAGAATGTGCTGGCGGAGGTTTTGCCGGAGGACAAAGCTCGGGAAATCAAGCGGCTGCGCGATCAGGGACGGGTGGTGGCCATGGTGGGGGATGGAATCAACGATGCCCCGGCCCTGGCTACCGCCGATGTGGGAATAGCGGTTGGTACCGGCACCGATGTGGCTATGGAGGCAGCAGACATAACCCTGATGCGCGGGGACCTGCGGTCGATTGTGACTGCCATTCGCCTGAGCCGGGCTACCATGCGCAACATAAAGCAAAATCTTTTCTGGGCGTTCATCTACAACATCATTGGAATACCCGTAGCCGCCGCAGGGTTTCTAAACCCGGTTATCGCAGGGGCGGCTATGGCATTGAGCTCGGTGTCGGTAGTTTCAAATGCCCTGCGGCTGAAAAGGGTGAAGCTGGCATAAACGGCATGGTCTCACGGTCAGCTAGCTGTTAATTCCTGTCCAGATAACAGGAATTACCGTAATGGGTTGTGAAATCTTCCCCCGGGTCGTTCGTATTTTTTATAGAGTTATGAAAAATGGAGGGACCCGGATTGAAACAGATTATCGCATTGGCTGTTGTTGGCGTCATGTTGTTGATCGGCGGCTGCGCGGGCGAATCCCAGGATGAAGAAATAACTCCCAACATCGGGGGCATCCATTTGGGGGATACCCGGACCCAGGTAACCGACGTTTTAGGGAATGATTATGAGGAGGTTTTCGAGGAAGAAGGCGGCCATTTCGGTGAGCCCTATTATATCCTTGATTACCAAGAGGGCGTTAAAATCATCATTGGCAAGGACTCCGGGAAGGTGATGCAGATAGACGTAACCGCACCCGGTATGGCCACTGATATGGGGGTTCAAGTAGGGGACAAAGCCGCCGATGCGATTGCCAAGTATCGGGAGAAGTACAGTGAACCTGAGAGCATCCACAGCGGTGAGAAACTTGTAGGATGGTTTGAGGTAGGGGAAGGAGCCCTGGTCATTCTGGATGCGGACCGGGATGATGAAACGATTGTGAACCCCGAGATTACCTCAGATGCGGAAGTGGAAATGATAAGACTGGTTTACTCGCGGTATATCGATTAACCATTGCTGATAGCGCCATCGCCGGCTGTTCATGTGATTTCAACTGAACAGCCTTTTTTTAAACGGAATAGTGGAGATGGCGGACGGAACAGTCAACCTGGTTTAATCTAAAACGATTAAGCAGGGATCCGGGGTTTCATTTTCAGCATGTCAGCTCTGACGGTTGCGAAATTGGAAAAGAGCCCGGCTAACGGCTGTATACTGACCTTGACGCGCGGGCTGAAATATATGTAAATATTTACCTTCAACAAATACCGGGATTTTTGTATTCTATAACCACAAGTCATTTAATCCTGGGATCAGGGCCGACAGTGTGAGAGAATAAGTCTTTTACTGGGGGGAGTTTCTTGCGGGGAACGGGAGACAATCGCGGTAAGTTTGAGGGACCGGAGGAACTTGGCCTTCGCAATATCGAAGATAAACCCCTGCATCAAGATGACGATAAAAAGAAGAACCCCGGACCGTTAAGTGAAAAGAACGAGGCCAAATACCTGTTTGACTCGGAAGTGGAATGCCCGGTATGCCACTCACGGATTACTGTCAAGAGAATCCGGAGATCCGCTTTGCGTCTGGTGAGCAGAGATACGGACTCAATGCCCATCTATGAGGATATCAACCCGCTGTTCTACGATATATGGATCTGCAACAATTGCGGGTATGCCGCCCCCCAATCAAGCTTCAGCCAACCATTGACGAAGGTAGAGGCCGAGTTGATTCAGCATAGTATCACCAGTAAATGGCGCCCTAAGGAATACCCGCCTTTATATGATGCCAATATCGCGGTTGAGCGTTTTAAACTGGCTCTGGTTAGTGCAACGGTCCGCAAAGCCCGACCTATCGATATCGCCATGTTATGCCTGAAGCTGGGATGGGTTTATCGTACCATGGAGGATGCGGAAAACGAGATTAAATTCCTGAACCAGGCCTTGATCGGGCTGAAGGCCGCTTACGATGTAGGCCCGTTTCCGGTAGCGGGGATGGATGAAAGTACGCTGGCGTTCCTCATCGGCGATTTATCGAGGAGAGTCGGCAATTACCAGGAGGCATTGCAATACCTGGGACGAGTGATTACAGACCGGACTGCAAAAAGTGCCCTCAAAGAAAAGGCCCGCGATCAGAGACATATGATAATCGAAGCGCAGCGGGCGGCTGCATCAGAAGCATCAAAAACGCAGGAAACACCAGATTCCACTTCCGAACAGCCACCCTCAAAAGGCCTGAAGAAGTTGTTCAGAAAAAACAAATAGCAAATCGATTGCACGAGAAGAAAGTAACACGGCAATCCGGCTCCGGGTTGAACTGCTTCCAGATGTGCCGCGGGATTCACCAGAGCGGTATACCGTTGGCTCGATTATAAGCTTCCTTGGATTCCTTCAGCCGGGTCAGATCCGGGTCGGGGCGGCCGTAGATTCTGGTTATTAGGGTCTGTGACTGCCGCAGGTCATTCAGGGTCAGGGTTGGGTAGTCCTGATAACCATAGTCACCGTTGGGAAGACGGGCATACCAGAGTTCTCCGCTTTCCTTGATCCATTCGTTGCAGGTATCCTTGACAGCCTGCAGCATCATATCGGCAGTATCCCGGTATTCCGCCTCATCTGTGGCCAGGTACATATGATACAGGAAATTCATTTCTGCCAGCAGGTGGTTGAGCGAGGTATGAGTACGATGCTCTCCGGTTGAAGCCTGGTAGTCAGGTACAAGGTAGCCTCCGTTTTTGCTCCGGTAGGCGTACTGCTCAGCAAAACGGCACAGGAAGTCGGCATAACGCCGAGCCGCATTAAGGGCGGACTTGTCTCCATATTCTTGATAGGCCTCCAGGAGATACTGGGCCGCATCGGTATTGAAGCGGGTGTCGTAGAAATTGGGGCCGAAACCGTACTCCTCTGCCAGCCATTCGGATTGAGGTTGGGTCGGCCAGTAGCCGCTGCGGTTTTGAGTTCTGATGGTACTGTACATGGAGCTGACGGCAATCGCATAGGTAAAGGGGCTTGCTTTGGTCAAGAATGCCCTGCCAACGTGCTGAGCCGGACAGCGCCAGAAAGCTTGGGGATGAGTAGGTTTATAGCTGGAGGGCACCAGGTCGTAAAGCCCATCCAGCCAGAATTTGCGGGTTTTGTTGAGGTCGGCCCGTTGAATCAAGGAGACGACCGATTCATTCTCCCAGGCCACCAGTTGTTGGATGTGTATGATGCCCCAAAAGCGAATCATACCCCCATTGGGGTCGGCGAGGGGGAAGCTGAATTCACTCCGGTCTGGGTTCCGCCTTACTGAAATGGGGAAGGTATTCACTTCCTGATAAACTCCATTCCCCATGTACTTAAACTGGTCCACCGGGCCGAGGACCAATGACTTTGTTTCTCCGTCAAGAAACGCGATCCCGGGTGGAAGCTTCGATATCAACTGCGTGGGGCTGATGTAATCCCAGGCGGATTGACCGACAACCCGTTTACCGTCAGGGTAAACGAGGGTTTTGCCTGCTGTAGGATGAGGGCCCAACAGGGTTAAACGTCCCCGGCACATATCGTTATCCGCTGCGAGATTGCGGGATTCAACATAGAAAAGGAAAGCGCCTTGGCGCAAATCCTGGCAGGTGAGAGTAATCCGGCCGATTTCCCGGTCGCCGTTAACAATCCTAAAATTATAGCTGGACTGCCGGAGAAGAGGCTCTTCCCTGATGTTAAGCCCCTCGAACCGTGAACTGATGCCGGAATAAGTTTCTACTGCGAAGGATAGTCCCGGGGTTAGGATTACCTCCTCGGGACTGCCGCTGTCATTAACATCATGAGTACCGGAGACACTCCCCAAGACGATAAACACTGCGAGTATCGAAGCTAAAGTGAGTCGGAATAACTTGCTCGACTTGTTTGCTCTTTTTAACACCTCGTTCATTCCCTGTGCAGGTTATGCGCACCACTCGGTTGCCCGCTGCCCTTTAAGAAAACGGCACCCGCAGAATGCCTTAGCCGCTGACACGGCCTTGGTTGTTTTATTATATACCAAATACCTGACCTCGGCATCTCCGGATTAAATCGAACCCCAATAGGGGTTCGCAAGTCTTAACGGGAGGTTTCAATTATCAGGATGGGGGAGTGAAACATGAGGGTTCCGGGGGTTTAAACTTCACAAAGAAGGTGGTTCCCTGGGGCCCGGTTTCATAAAACAATTGGGCATGATGACGCGCAGCAATGCTGTAGCAAACCGCCAGTCCCAAGCCGGTACCGCCATCTTTGGTGCTGACAAACGGGGTGCCCAGCTTATCCTGAATCTCCGGGGCAATGCCCTTGCCGCTATCCTTAACGGCCAGAACAACGTGACCGTCGACATAACGGGTGGAGATGGCCAGTCTTCCTCCCGACTCCATGGCCTCCAGTCCGTTGCGGGCCAGGTTGCAAACCAGCTGCCGAATCTCCTTTTCATCGAGGTTCAAGGTCGGTATCGGTTCCAGATCCAATTCGATGGTTTTTTCCGCACGATTGGCATCTGCCTGCAGGAGAGTGTAAATCGCCTGAACAATGCTGTTAAGGTTCTGGGGAACAAGGTTTACAGCTTTATCCTTGGCCAGCAAGAGGAACTCCGAGAGGATAAAGGTGGTGCGGTCGAGTTCCTCAATTATGATATCAAAGTAATCCTTGAATACGGAGCCCTCCTTTGACTCTGCCATCAGCTGTAAAAAGCCCCGCACCGAGGTTAAGGGGTTTCTGATTTCATGCCCGATGCTGGCAGCCGTCTCCCCGATGAGGTTGAGCCGATCCAATCGCGCCATATGTTCTTCCAGCAGGCGTTTTTCGGTCATGTCCTGGAATACCGTCAACCAGCAGAGTTCACCATTCATAACGATGATCTCAGATGAGAGGTGACCGTACAAAATCTTGCCCGACTTGGTTCGTACCTTGACTTCCAAGCCCCGCAGGCTTCTGCTGGTCCGAAATGCTTTGGAAAAAACGCGACAAAAGTCACCGTCAACCCAGAGACCGAGATTGGTTGCATTGTTTCCTATTACCTCAGCCGGGGTGTATCCGGTCGTTTCAAGCCATCGCTGGTTAACGCTGATATATGATCCGTCTTTAACCCTGGAGATGGACATGGTAGCCGGGTTAAGTTGAAATGCTTTATAGAATCGTTCTTCTGACAAGCGCAGGGCTTCTTCGGTCAAATGGCGTTGAGTTACATCGCGCCAGGATACCGCCAGACCGTCGCCCGTTTTGATAGCCTGTATATCAAAATACCCCGAAAAGTTCGGCTGCTCATAATAATAGGATTCCAGTTTTAACGGTTGCCCGGTTTCCACCACCCGGATATAATCGGCAAAAAGCTTGGAACCCCGATGTCCGGGGTAGACTTCGAATAATGTCTTGCCAATAATGTCCTGCGGCTTTTTTCTCAGTACTGAACACGCAAAGCGATTGGGAAACTCGATAACAAAGTCCTGGATCAGGTTTGATTCGTCCCGGATCGCAGAGAGAATGACAAAGGAATCGAGCATGTTGTCTACTGACGTCTCAAAGCGTTCTATCCATTGCTGCAGCTCGGATTCAAGCTGCTTGGTTTTGGAGATATCATGCAGGTGAACTGAAACCCAACTGCTGATTGGATTATAATGAACTTCATACCATCTGTTCTGCAGCTCGGCCTCGAATTGAATCGGCGATTTTTTTTGCATGGCCTCTTTGAAATACTTGGCCAGCAGGGGGCTTAATTGCAGAAAAGCATCACCCGCTTGTTCGGTTAACTCCTCTTTACTGCCAAAATCAAAAAGAGAAACGGCCGCTTTATTCAGATACTGAATATGTCCGCGCCAATCCAGTATGAGAAAAGGCTCTCCCAGTTTGTCCATGACATCCGCAAGATCTGGGAATCCGGTACCCAATTCCCTCGAAAATTTGATTTTTATTGCTTCTGAGTTCTGGTCAGCGGCTCTAGCCATATCCAGTCCTCCCGGCCTGATTAATAGGGTCTGTTAGCATTGTGTCACACCAGCAGTAAATAATTTGTTGAAAAATGTCAAGTACGGAACAACATTTTTCACCAGCTTCAAAATCGCAATGGGCTGCAACTTCCTGGACGGATGGTGGAAGGGTATGACGGGGAGCAGTCTTGGGCGGAACTATCGCAGAAATTTCGGATGAGTAACATGGGGTGTACTGGAATGACACGTGTCGTGATGATTGGCGCATGCCTCCCAAGGTTACCCTGCGCAAACCTGAAAGGCGGTACAGTATACTCAATTGGGGTCCAAGGCCTGTTTTGTATTATCGCCGGTGGTATCGTTTTCTGCTGTCCCGGCAATATCAGGCACCTGCTGACTCTCTTGAGCCAAAGAAGACCCACAATAAGGACATTCAGGATTTTTTAGGGTGACAATCTTAGATGCTGAATAGCTACGGCCGCCACATGTCGGACAGATGAACTGGTACATAACCCACCTCCTGCACCCGGGAAATGCCTGACGGCATGAAATTCATTTCCTTTACAATAGCATTACTGACAGATTATTTCCAGGAATACATATACTTGTTTAGCTGCAAGTTTATTGGATGATTGACATTATACCACTGCACTCTCGCGCAAAAAAGTGTTCGTTCGGGCTGAACGGGATTGATAATCTGTCCCAATCTGTAATTTAGAAGATTTTTGTAATTGTAATGCGCTGTCGTCTAAGTATATGCGGGTTAGGATTCGGGATTGACTGTTATGTCCAATAAGAACAAGCGAAACCTCAGTTTTGGCGCTTTTCAGCGCGTATAAAAAGCTGGTTGGTTGAATGAAAATTATTGGGTATTATTAATATCAGGGATTACTCAACATCCGGTTTGTAAAATATTTACAGACGCCCGACAGACGGGGCATTTTCTGCAGTTTTGGGGGTGATAGGGCCAGTTATCAGTTGAGGTGTTGTAAACCAACAATCACAAAATGGGAGGCGGTTAATAATGACTGACAGATCGAGGAATCGACTGGAGGGAGCGTTACCAAGGCTTTCTGACTATTTGAAGCGTAACGCGGAAAGGGATCCTAATCACCCGGCATTTATTTATCACGACGAGGAAATCTCTTATGGTGAATTCCTGAAAAACTCCCGGAAATTCGCCAGGTTTCTGATGAAGATAGGGGTTCAAAAAGGAGACCGCCTTGGGTATTTGATGAACGGCCGACCTGAATTTATGACCTTCTATATGGCAGCCAGCATGGTTGGTGCCATCATAGTGGGTATGGGCACCCGGCATACACCTCATGAAATGAAGTACGTGCTGAACAACTCGGAAGCCAGTTATGTACTAACCCTGTACTCATTGGGAGATGTACCAAATTACCAGGAAAAACTGGCAGTCGCGCTGCCCGAGTGCCCTTCGGTAAAGCAGGTCTGGGTTGTGGGTGGACCGGCTGAGCTTCCCGGGGCTATAACATGGGATGAGATCATGAGTGAGGATTATTTGGAGTATGAAGAGGCGCTGGCAGAAAGAGAATCCCAGGTTGAACCGGATGACGGGCTGCTCATCGTCTACACCTCGGGTACTACCGGACAACCCAAGGGAGCCGTTCTTACCCACAAGAGTGTAATTTCCCAATCTCTGGTACTGATTGATGAGTTTTGCGCCCCCACAGGTGTTACTCCCAACGACCGGTTCCTGCACCACGTGCCGGTTAACCATGTGAGCGGAGCCACCGAGTTGGGAGCATCCCCCATCATAGCTGGAGCAACCCAGGTAATAATTGACCAGTTCCATCCGGTTGTTTCGCTCGAGCAGATGGAGAAGCACAAGGTGACGGTCTTCGCGGGTGTTCCCACCATGTTTGTAATGCAATTCAACCTCCCGAACTTCAAGGATTACGACCTGTCCTCCGTCCGTTTCTGTATGGTTGGCGGAGCCATGGCACCCAAAGATATACTGACCAAGATGAAAGAAATAACTCCGTACTGTACGAACCCCATGGGTTTGACCGAGACTTCAGGTCTGATAACCTACACCGATATCGGTGCCAGCGTTGAAAACCTCAATAAGACAGTCGGTAAAGTGGCACCCGAGTTCGAGATGAAAATCGTTGACAAGGATCGCAAAGAAGTTCCCCCCGGTACTCCCGGTGAAATCGCCTACCGTGGTCCGTCATTGATGAAGGAATACTTCAGGATGCCGGAAGCCACAGCAGCCGCTTTTGACGAAGAAGGATGGTTCTATTCCGGTGATGCCGGCTACATTGACGAGAACGGCGACCTCTGTCTGGTAGGCCGCATCAAGGAAATGTACATTACCGGTGGCGAGAACGTTTATCCGGCCGAAATAGAAGAGTACATCTCGCGTTACCCCGGTGTGGCCCTGGTGGCAGTACTGCCCGTTCCTCACGAGGTTATGGGCGAAGTGGGCCGTGCCTACATCGTACCCAAACCCGGTGCACAGCTCGACCCCGACGCCATTCAGGAGTACCTGAAGGAGTTTCTGGCACCCTACAAGATTCCGCGCCAATACGTCTTCAGGGATTCCTTCCCCATGACCCCGCTGGGCAAAATCGAGAAGAAGCTCCTGAAACAGGAGATAGAGAAGGAATTTGCAAGTTAGATGAAATGCTGAAATCTCTTCAAGAGGCTGCCGGGTGTCACACTGACCCCGGCACCTTTTTAGTTGCAGGAAGATGGCTGAGCCAATGGGTTGATATAAAGTTTATTGCCTTACCGGCGCGAAGGTAACCCGAAAAAAGAGCGTCACCGGCATCGGCGGGGTCAAAAGCAAGATGCAAAAGGAACGGAATACTGCGCAAGCATTTGGGGCAAGCAATTAGCAGGCTTAACGTGATATTGCCTTACGATACCATCTGCGTGACTTTTGCATGGAAGTTGCGTCACCGCAAGAAGTGGAACAGCCATAAGCCCTGGGCTGCAGCCATCAGAGGGAGCCCCCATCTGAATACAAGGTGGCGTGTTTTATGGCGGAGGATATGCATGCTGATTAGCCCGCCTGCCGCCCCGCCTAGAAGGGAAAGCAAAAGCAGAGTCCGTTCACGAATCCTCCAGCGGCGGTTTTGGGCAAGCCGCTTGTCCCAACCAAAGATACCGAAGGTAAGAAGGTTGATCGCAATAATGTAGATAAGTACGATTTCAGATTTCAACTCCATGGCTTACCACGTCCAAAAGCATTTGGAATAAGAATTCGAGATTGGTGCGGATGTACCTGCATTAACAGCACGGCTGCAGATTTCCAGTTCCTATGGTTTGTAGGAACTGTTTGTGTTACGTTAACAGTAAGATACTTAAATTTCACAATAATTACGTTAGGGGGAAAAGAGTGTTGACCTGGAGCAATTATGAAACACTTAAAGTAGAGGAGATCGAACCCGGGATTCTGCTGGTTGGCTTGAACCGCCCAGAAAAACTCGATGCCCTCAATCTGCAGATGCTGGATGAGATCCTGGATCTGTGGAGCAGTCTTAAGCACAACCTGGACATTCGCGTAGTCATTCTCAGGGGCGAAGCCGAAAAAGGATTCTGCGGGGGACTGGATATGAACGAGGGGGTTCCTGTTCCCAAGTACACGGCCCCGCTGATGTTTGACTGGCAGACCAGACTGGGTGAGATCGAGTTGTTTATGCGGCAGATGCCGCAGCCGATCATATGTGTAATACACGGCGCGGCGGCCGGCGCCGGTTTTAGCTTTGCCATGGCCTCAGATATTCGCGTGATTTCCAAAGACGCCCGTTTTCTGTGTGCCTATGTTAATGTGGGAATCGGTGGAGCCGATATGGGGAGCAGCTATTTCCTGCCACGCCTGATCGGTGCGGGCAGGGCCTACGAGTTTATGCTGACCGGCAGGATAATGACAGCCGAGGAAGCCATGAACCTGGGTCTGGCTTCCCGCTGCGTGGAACGAGAGGAATTGATGGATGCGGCTTTGGATTTGGCCAGGACCATGGCCGCCAAAGATCCGCTGGTACTGAGAATGACCAAGGAGGCCATAAACCATAGTCTGGGGTGTTCCAGTTTGGAAGCGGCTCTGGCTATGGAGAACCGCAACCAGATCATGCTGATGATGTACAATGTCATGGAGGGCAAAAGCCCGGTATACCGTAAAAAATAGCCGCCGTACTTGGAGGAAAAGGTCCGGGTGCGGATTTGCACCGACCGCGTTTAACGGATAAAAGCTTTACTGCCAGCCGAGATGCCGAGGATCATCCCACGTGGGATGAATGTATTGAGTCAAGCCGTAATACGGGAGAATAAAATGATTCCTGTCCCATCAGAATAGATGGGGCAGTTTTTTCTTGATTCGGGCGAGGCTAAGGCTGGCTTGGCGAATTACCTCATCCCTATCAATAGTCGACAGTATCCCGTTTTCATACACTATGCGCCCGTCGACCATGGTTAAGGCCACATCGCCGGCTTTAAGCTGATATACAAGTTGAGCATAGATGTCGTTCCAGGGAGTACAGTGCAACCCATCCCGGTTGATCATCACCAGATCGGCTTTTTTACCCGCTTCCAGAGAACCGATCTCCGTTTCCAAACCCATCGCCCGTGCTCCTCCCAAAGTTGCAAGCTCCAAGACCTTGAGGGCCGGCATGGATGCCGGACCATGGCGGGGTTTGTGAATCAGGGCTGCCAGGCGCATTTCCAGGAAGGGATCCAGGTTGTTATTGCATGGTGCACCGTCAGCTCCCAGGGAAACATTAATACCCCGTTCGATCATGGCGGGTATCGGAGCAAAACCCGAAGCCAGCTTCAGGTTGGAGGAAGGACAATGGACCACATTGGTTTTGGTGTGAGCCAGCAAGTCAATCTCTTCCTCGCTGACCCATATACAGTGAGCCAGGACCAGCCGCTCCCCGGTTAATCCCAGATGGTTCAGGTAAGCGACGTTGTCCATTCCCCGTTCTGCTCGAACGATGTCCACCTCGCTGCGGTTTTCCGAGGCGTGGGTGTGGATCAGAACCCCATACTTTTCCGCCAGGTCTCGAACCTGTAGGAGCAAGGGCTCACTGCATGATACGGCAAACCGGGGGCAGAAGGCATAGTGCAGACGTCCATTACCACTGCCGTGCCATCTCTCGAGAAGATCGACGCTCTCCTGCAGGGAGTCTTCTGTTTTCTCCACCAGTCTTTCAGGTATCCCTTCACCGTGGTCTATCATACATTTGCCGCTGACGGCTCGCATCCCGGACTGAATAATGGCCTCGAATGCCGATTCGGTGTAATGGACACTTTCCATGTCGATGATGGCGGTGGTGCCGGCCTGGAACATCTCTCCAATGCCCAATAAAGCTGAGAAATAAATGGATTCCGGGTCATGGGCACTCTCCAGGGGAAGAATCCGGGTATTTAACCAGTCCAGGAGTTCCAAATCGTCAGCCTGCCCCCGGAAAATGGTCTGGCACAGATGTACATGGGCTTGTATCAATCCGGGTATCAGCACCTTGCCCCTTGCGTCAATTACCCGTTGGGCTTTTGCATCCAGGTTCCCAATGGCCTTGATGCGGTTTCCCTCAACCAGCAGGTCCCCTTGCAGGACTTCCTTGTGCTGATTCATGGTGACTATCAAGGCATTCTTAAAGATGATTGAGTCGGAGGGAGGTTCTTTCGTCAGCATTCACATCCGGCCTTTCTTATATGATCTGGAAACACTCACAGTAGTCACCTTCACCGGTCATTATCCCGCGGTAGCGGTTAAGGCCGCGAACAGCCTCATCGTAACGCAACTCCATCAGTTGCGATCGGTGAAGGGAGAGTGCGTCTATTTTCTTGTCTATGTAAGGAGTTATATCCACTATTCGCGAATACCGCTGTATAGGGGTCCATACTTCATAGGCCAATGCCAGCGACACCTTCCAGGGCTCGCCTTGACATTCTTTAAACCAGGGTTCCGCCGCTCGGGTTCTGGCTTCAACCACCAGTTCATAGGTTACTCTATGATCCCTGTGGGCATCAGCCTGGTGCGGAAGATAAATATAATCCGGCTGTTTGTTCCGGATAAAGCTGGTTAGATACAGCAGATTGTCCTTGTCGTAAGACAGATAGCTGTCAGGATTTCTCAGGAAGACAAGGTCCGTTATTCCCAGCAGGGCACAGGCTTTCAAGGCTTCCTGCTCTCTGATTGGACCGAGCTGCTCCTTGGGAATATAGCGACTCCCCGCCTCACCGGAAGTCATGTACACCACGGTAACCGAATCACCGGCTTCAACATGAGCGGCCAGAGTTCCGCCGCACCCTAGGATTTCATCGTCGGGATGAGGAGCAAAGACCATAACCTTCATAAAATACCTCCCTCAAACGGAGTTGACCTGTGGACCCTTGGGGTCCGGGTATGGCCTTTTCTACATTATTATTTCAAACGGACCTTATCGAATGCTGTCGAATATGACCAGGGACGGAAAGACGCCCAATCACCCTTCGTCCACAGGAATCAGTTCCTGACAGGGTTCCTCGCTCTGTGAGAAGATGAGCAGCAGGACGGGGGCAATTATGTATATGCTGGTGGTGGCAGCGGCAACGATGCCGGAATCATTGACAATCAGCCCCACCACCGCGCCGACCAGGATCCCGGAAAACCCCTGGAAGAGTCGGGGACATTCGGATTGCAGACGCCACATTGCGCCGGTTGGCCGGTAGAGCAGAATTACCAATGCAGCCAGAACCGCCAAAAAGACGCGGCTCCAGATGGTGAATCGTATGAGCTTGAGGTTCATGCTGGCCTTCCGGAGAATTATGGTTAAGGCCTCCTGCCAGCCTCCGCTGAGGATCTGGTTGGCAGCCCGGGCCACATGCGACTGCAGTTCCGGAGGACGACTCAGATCGAATATGACCAAGCCCAATACCGAGAACCCGACCGCGAAAGCTACTATTAGAAAATTGCGGAGGTTGATGCGGATATCACTGAAGAACATCAGGGTGACCAAAAAAGCGGCCGGCGCAGTCAGAGCACCGTCAGTATTGGCACCCAATCCCGGGGTTGATATAAGGATGGCCTGGAAGGCCAGGAATAAACCAATCAGCACCAGTATCCATTTCCGTTGCCATACTTGATATAAGGCCGCACTGACCAGGATGCTGCATCCGATCATGACCCCCATATACTCATTACCCACTCCGTAGTAACGGGCACCGGCCATGGGATCGTAACCCATGACTGATGATTTGATCATGGTCGCACCGGTCAGGAGATCGACATTGAGCGCAAGGAGGGTCATGAAACTTACGAATACGAACGCCTTATAATAGTTGCGCTTGAATACAGCACTTAACACCCAGGTAAGGAGCAGGGTGAATAAAACCGCCAATAAACCATAAGCCCATTCATAAGGCAGTTTTATCTTCCCCAGTGGGAGCAGTACCAGGGGAACCACTCCCATCACCAGAACCAGCGGGGGCAGCCACTGGAATGTTTTCTTGAGCACAGCCAGCAAAAGCAGCGCCAGAGCAATAACAATTATCTGGTAGATCACGTAAGCCTTGACCAAAGGGGAGCGGAGACGGTTGGTCAAAGCGGTCGATGCAGAAACGGCCTGGGCAGCTTCCAGGGTATCGAGGCCGTTTGCGGGTTTGGCTAATACCGGCTGCCCAATCATGTGGGTTCCATACTCGTTGATCCCCATAAAGGACAGAATGGTCGGCGCAATGTCGGTATTGGCCACCACATAATCCCGGCGGGTGGATGCGGAGGTAAGAAAACCTTGGTATCCGGGACCGTAAGCCAACAAGGGGGTGAAGGAGTCTTTGGATTCCAGCTGCTCTTTGGCCGGAGATGGAGATATGACCAGGAGCAGGTCATTGCCCGTCAATTGTGCCTTCAATTCCCCCACAAAGCTGTCTATGTTTTTCAGGAGTCGAATCCGTTCCGCCTTTAGCACATCAGGGAAAGCAGCCGGCGCCCTCTCCAGACGGGCCAGGTCGGCCAGTTCAATTACTATTAGATCGGCCGCCGTTTTATATTTTGATACTTCCCGCTGCAGAAAACTGTAATTGGTCTCCAGCCCCAAAAAACTTGCCGAGGGGATGGTTGTCTCGTGGGATACGTTGCCCAGCGGTACTCGGCCGGAACCATCCATGGCAATGGCAACTGCAGGGCGTGACCTTGCGTCCGCGGTATTGCCGTTATCGCCGTTGCCCAGGACGCACACCTTGAAGCCGTTGTCTTTTAAAGTCTCACCCAGTGAGCCCAAACGGGTGTTGGTGTTTTCTTTGGCCATCCCCGCCGCCAACGCCGGGAGGCTTACCAGCACACACTGGGCAGAATCCAGATCCATGCCGGTGGTTAATTGATAGATTTCTCCCGCCGGTTTGTTCAGGCCGGGTACGGTTTCATCCACATTGTAGGCGGCTATTCCCGGGCTGAAGGTGCGGGCCAGGTTGCCGGCTCCAATAGTGAGTGAGCAGTTTTCCGTGTTGCTGCTGCCCAGGGTGCGGTTGCTCACGAGGCCAATAGCGCCCTCGCGCACAAGCGCGGCCAAACCGGGTGTGGTTCTGTCATCGATATCATTTATTGATAGTTTGTCAACCACCACCAGGTAAACCTTGCCGGAAGACTCCGGTTGCTGAGCATGAGCCGGCGCCGGAGACATCAGCAGCATTATTAATGCGATTAGACAGGATAGCAGCTTCACCTTGAACTTCCTTCTCTGAAAACCTGTAATAAACCGGACATGTAAATGATAACCAGTATACGGGTTGTCTATCAGTCTACTATACCTGCAGCCATTTTCACAACCGGCAGTTGCAAGTTATACAAAGCCCCGGGTGACCTCGCTCCCGGTTTTCTTTTCCCGATATGAAAATGTGAATGGGATGGCGGATTCATCCACCCAAATAATATTACCTGTGCAGCATATGGCCGGAAAAGGCGTAAATTTGGTGTATGGCGAGGTTGGATCTCGGTTGGTCACGTATAACAATTACTCGTATCGAAGCGCATCAATGGGGTGGAGACGGGAGGCCTTCACTGCGGGATAGACTCCAAATATGAGGCCGATTATCGTGGATGCTCCCACGGCCAGCAGGATGGTGTTAACGGTTACGATGGGTGTAAATCCAAGATAGTGTTCGCTGATCCGGGTGATCACAAAGCCCAGTGCTATACCCAGGATACCCCCGATAAGGGTTAGAAGGACTGACTCGATTAGAAATTGATTCAGTATATCTACGGTACGGGCTCCGACTGCTTTTCGCAGGCCGATTTCCCTGGTTCTCTCGCTTACCGAAACCAGCATGATATTCATAATTCCGATTCCGCCTACCAGGAGGGAAATGGCCGCGATACCGGTCAGCATCGAGGTCATAATGTCGGTAATGCTGTTCACGGCCGACAGAATGTCGCCGGAGGAAATAACGGTGAAATCGGCCAGTGACGAATTGGAGATCTCGTGGTTTTTCAACAGGGTTTTGCGGATTTCTCGCTTGAGAGTCGGTACCACGCTCTCATCGGTGGCCTGAATGTAAATGAAATTAAAGTTTGAAGAGTTGAATGTCTCCATGGCGGAGGTATAAGGAATATACGCCTGAATGTTTGGGTCGACCAGCCCCGACTCCTCCGCCGGCTTGAAAACACCGATGACCAGGTAGTCCGTGCCCTCAATGTCTAAAGTGGAACCAATCGGATCGCGTTTACCGTAAAGATCGTTTGCCAACTGGTTACCCAACACCAGTACGTGTGCTCCCTCGTCTATATGGTTCTGGGTCAGACTGCGCCCCCGCTCGATGGTGAGATTATTGATGGCAAAATAGTCCGGTGAAACCCCGAGTACGGGGAAGCGTTTATCGCCCTTAGCGGTTTCAATAATGGTGGAACCGGTTATCTCACCCGATATATATTTGATATGCGGATGGCGCTTCCGGTCGGAAAGCGAGAGCACGTCCTGTTCTGTAAGCGATGATGTGGACAGGGTAAATCCACGGGATTGAGACGGGGCTTTGGTGGGGTCCAATGTCCGAGCCCCGGCGACTGCTCCCGGTACAACCGTAATATTGGAGGCGCCGAGAGCAAGGATTCGGTCGGAGATGCTGACTTTGACACCGGCACCGAGAGAAACGAGGCTTATTATGGATGCGATGCCGATTACGATGCCGAGCACCGTTAAGAGGCTGCGGCCCTTGTTGACAAATATGGCCTTCAGCGACTGGTTGATTATAAGCCAGTATCTCATGCGATCCTCTCCGTATCGGAAACGATTTTGCCGTCCAAAAGTCTTATCGTCCGATTGGCATGACGGGCAATATGTTCCTCATGGGTGATGATTATCACCGTGGATCCCCGGGAGTTGATCTTTTTGAATAGGTCGATGATCTCTAATGAGCGCTTGCTGTCCAGATTGCCGGTCGGTTCATCGGCCAGGATAATGGACGGATTCATAACCAGAGCTCGGGCGATGGCTACCCTCTGCATCTGCCCGCCTGATAACTGATTGCTCGTGTGGCTTACGCGATCGCTTAAGCCGACCTCCTCGATAACCTGAAGAGCCCGGTTCCGGCTGTCTTTGAGCTTGCCGTAAATGGTGGGGAGGAGCACATTCTCGAGAACGGTGGTGCGAGGCAGCAGGTTAAACTGCTGGAACACAAATCCGATTTTCTGGTTGCGCAGCCTGGCCAGGCTTCTGTCCTTAAGCCTGCTGACATCGCGTCCCTCCAGGAAGTAACGCCCGGCAGTGGGGCCGTCCAGCAGACCCATTATGTGCATGAGTGTAGATTTACCTGAACCTGAAGGGCCCATTATGGCCAGGAATTCACCTTTGGTTACGGTCAGGTCTATGTCCTGCAGAGCCACGGTGTCCTCGTCGCCGGTTTTGTATATCTTGGAAATCCCTCGCATCTCGATGATGTGTTCCATAGGTACCGCTCTTTCGCATCTTTCCTGGTTTCCCCTAGTATTTTGGATAAAAATAAAGTTCTCTACTCGCATTTTTCGGGTTGGGAAGAGACAATTTTTTATTGCCAAATTCGGTAACCTGAGTTATAGTAATTTTATAGATAATGTGGACCTAAATAATCCTTTTAAGGAGTGCAGAGTTTGCAGATCACCAGACAGACTGAGTATGGAATTAAAACCATGATAGAGTTGGCCCAGTCCCCCGAGGGGCAGTTCATTTCCGCCAAAACCATTTCCGAACGACAGGATATTCCGGAGACGTTTCTGCATAAGACTCTGCAGTTACTGTCCCGAGCCGGGCTGGTTGTAACCCAGAGGGGGGTTCAGGGCGGTGTGCGGCTGGCGGTGGCGCCTGACAAGATCACTATTCTGGACATCCTTAATGCCATTGAAGGCCCTCTGGCCATCAACGTCTGCTTATCGCCGGGTTATCCCTGCAGTAATAAGCAGGACTGCAAGCTCAGAAGCATCCTGAGCCGGGCTCAGGATGCACTGACCGCCGAGCTTAGCCGGGAGACACTGGCGGACATCATATCATCATTAAACGAAGGGGGATGAGCCGTTAGGGGAATATGACTTAATGTTGGCCAAATTAGGACAAATTACATCCAATTAATCATATTATGAGGAGGTTGTCTTATGATCTGTAATCAGTGTGAACAGACTGCCAAAGGAGTCGCCTGTACCGTAACCGGAGTTTGCGGCAAAAAACCGGAGGCTGCCCAGCTCCAGGACCTGTTGACTTATGCTGTCCGCGGTTTAAGCCGTGTGGCTTATACGCTGGGGAAGGCGGGGATACGGGAACCTGAAGTTGACCGCTTTGCAGCCAAAGCATTGTTTACCACCCTTACCAATGTCAATTTCGACCCCGAGTCTCTGGCCGGGTATATCAGAAGAACTGCGGAGTTGCGGGAGAACCTGGTCAGCAAGTGGGGAGATCAAGCCATAGATGATGAATGGGACGATCCGGCTGTAAAATTCGTACCCGCCGGCGATCTGCAGGGTTTGCTCCGGCAGGGTGAAGGGGTTGGACAGCTGGGGTTTACAGAAGAGGACCCGGACATCAGGTCGTTAAAACAGATTCTGGTCTATGGGGCGAGAGGAATCGCCGCTTATGTTCATCACGCTGCGGTGCTCGGACAGGAGGACCCCGAGGTATATCAGTTCATGCACAGAGCACTGGCCAACCTGACCAATAACACCCTGAACCTGGTTGACTGGCTTAACCTGGTTCTGGAATGCGGTGCCGTCAACCTGCGGGTTATGGAATTGCTGGATGCCGGAAACACCTCAACCTTCGGTCATCCCGAACCGACTCCGGTCAACCTGGGACACATCCAGGGCAAGTGCATCCTGGTATCCGGGCACGATCTCCTGGATCTGAAGATGCTGTTGGAACAGACGGAGGGCAAGGGCATCAACATCTATACCCATGGTGAGATGCTGCCGGCTCATGGTTATCCCGAACTCAAAAAATATCCGCACCTGGTGGGGCATTATGGGACCGCCTGGCAGAACCAGAAACAGGAGTTCAGCCGCTTCCCCGGACCGATTCTGATGACCACCAACTGTTTGCAGGAACCCAGGGAAACCTATTTTGAAAGCATATTTACCACCGGTCCTGTCGCTTGGCCCGGGGTTCGCCGCGTAGAAAACGGTTCCTTCCAACCGGTTATCGACAAGGCTCTGGAGATGCCCGGGTTCAGCGATAACCAGGAAGGTCAGACCATACTGACGGGATTTGCCCGTAATGCGGTCCTGAGTGTAGCGGATAAAGTGATAGAAGCAGTTAAAAATGGAGACATCAAACACTTTATGCTGGTGGGCGGGTGCGACGGAGCCCGTGGCAGCCGCGGATATTACACCGAAATAGTGGAGAAGGCTCCCAATAACACGGTAATTCTGACCCTGGGTTGCGGCAAGTATCGGTTCTTTGACCGAGAACTGGGTGATATTGGAGGTATTCCCCGGCTGCTTGATTTGGGACAGTGCAATGATGCCTACTCGGCGATTCAGATTGCAGTAGCCCTGGCCACCGCTTTTGAATGCGGGGTCAATGACCTGCCGCTGTCGCTGGTGCTGTCCTGGTATGAGCAGAAAGCGGTATCAATACTCCTGACCCTGCTCCACCTGGGTATCAAGAATATCCGGCTTGGGCCTACGCTGCCGGCCTTTGTTTCCCCGGGAGTATTGAAAGTACTGGTAGACAATTATGGAATAAAACCGATATCCACAGCGGACGCGGATCTGGAGGCAATCTTGAAGGGCTAAATCCGCCTCTGGAAAAAGAAATATACTGAGCGCATACTACTGCTGACCGCAATTATAGGTTTATATTAAAACAGAGGGTTCTCCATTTCATAAATGCGAGAACCCTCACTATCTTCTTTCGAATATTTTCGGAAGGCGGTTGGCGTTAGATTATGGGTCACATTCAAATAACGTTGAGCCGCCGGGGCAGCCGTCTCAAGAATCAGCCGCCAAGACCTTTTCTCGGCTTCGCAGAACCCGGCTTCTTCTGAACTAAATGGACCAGGCAGCTCTGGCCCCTTCCTCAACCGCTTCAATGATCCGGCGACCCTGGACGGCATCTCCCACAATATGATGGGTAATACCCTTTTCCTCCAGGAAGTCCTTGAGTTCATTGCGGGGCTTGGTTCCGGTGGCTATAATAACCTGGTCAATCCCGGTTAACCACTGTTCGTCCCCTCCGACGGATATGAGGACACCGTCAGGGGTTATTTCCTTCACTCTGGCGCCAAGGATCAACTGATAACCGGCTTGGCGGAAGCGTTTATGCAGCATGTATCCATGGGAAGCGGCTTTGGATACAGGAGACTCCGGCATCTCCTCCACCAGGAGCAGGTCGGTGCAGCCCTGCTCACGGCAGTAGTCCGCTACCTCCATTCCCACCAAGCCACCACCTACGACCAGGACTTTCCCGTGGAACGGTACCTCGCCATTTATCGCCTGGCGGGCAAAGCAAACATGGGGGAGATCAATACCGGTGATCGGTGGAACGGCTTCCTCTGCTCCGGTAGCCAGTATTACAACCTCGGGATTGCCGCCGGCAATCATCTCCGGCGTAACCCGGGTGTTCAAGCGGAAGGTTACTCCGGCTCTTTCCGCTTTCGCGGTCAGTTTCTCAATCCAGCGGCGGTAAGCCTCTTTGAAGGGCGCTTTGGCCGCCAGATTAACCTGGCCGCCGGTTTGGGCGTCCATTTCGAAAAGGGTTACCTGATGCCCCAAACGCGCACTCTCGTGAGCAGCGGTCAAACCTGCGGGTCCTCCTCCGATAACCCAAACTACGCGGCTTTTTTCCGCCGGTTTGGTCGGATACCTCAGCTCCATTCCCGTCTCGGGGTTGATAGCACAGCGGATCCTCCTGCCCTCCAGCATCTCCCGTTCAATGCATCCCTGGTTGCAGGCCAGACATTCAATGGTTTCATGTGGTTTTCCATTGATGGCGTTTATCAGGAAATCAGGATCCGCCAGATGCTGACGACCGAATGCGATCATGTCCGCGTCGCCCCGGGCAATGCACTCATTGGCCACGAAGGGGTCGGTAAAGCGGCCAACTCCGATAACGGGAACGTCAACCACCTCTTTAACCCTGCGCGCCAGATGCATGGCGAAACCGGGCTCATATTCAATCGGGGCGCTGGTCAGTCCCCCCGGGGTGCCATGGGTCCCGAAGGAGGCATGAATGATGTCGGCACCGGCTTTAACAAATTCAGGAATTATCGGTACCATCTCATCTGCGGTGTAACCGCCCTTAATCATTTCTTCAACCGAGAGGCGTAAAGAAATAGGAAAATCATCCCCTACCGCCCGCCGCACACTTTGCAGCACTTCAATAACAAAGCGGGCTCTCTGCCGCAGGTCCCCACCGTATTCATCCGTTCTCTTATTTGAGTTGGCTGACAGGAACTGGCACAGGAGATAACCATGTGCACCGTGGATTTCCACCGCGTCGTACCCTGCTTCTCTCAGCCGGGCGGCGGCCTTGCCAAAAGAGTCAACAACTTCGGCAATGTCATCGAGGGTCATTTCCCGGGGAGCTTTGCCGTAAACATAACTGGGGATGGCCGAGGGTCCCATAGCTTCACCGGAATCAAGCAAGATTGAGCTCTCCCGCCCCACATGGTGAAGTTGGGCTGCTATCTTGCTGCCGTGACGGTGTGCCACCTCTACCATTTTCCTGAGTCCCGGGATGTAGCGGTCGTCAAAGGCTGCCAACTCGCCGGGAAAGGAGGAACCCTTCGGATGTACGGAAGTGATCTCATTGATTACAAAACCTGCGCCGCTCTTGACCCGCCGTTCAAAAAACGCCAGCAGGCGTTCGCTTACCGAACCGTCGCTGTTGGTAAGAACTGTTCCCATCGGAGGCAGAACAACCCGGTTCGGTATCGTCAGGTTTTTAACTTTGATCGGCTGCAATAAGTGCTCGAGACCTTTCATCAACTTCACCTCTTTACGCATTTTTATATAGCTGACGGAATGACGCTTGTTCAAAGCGCCAATGGGCATGCTTTTGTAAACCGGCGCTGAGGCCGCCAATAGGTCAAATTATTTTTCCGGAACTTCAATCCGGTCAAGGATGTCCAAAAAAAGCTCGAAGTCCCTATCGGAAAACTGAGTCCTCAGCTTCTCGTCCAACTGATTTGCAAGGTTGTGTATTTTGGGGCCAATCTGCTTTCCTTTATCCGTCAGGTAAACCAAAACGGAACGTCGATCCTCCGGATCACTGCGGCGTTCCAGGAAACCGGCTCGTTCCATACGGTCAATCAATCCGGTTAAGGTTGGGCCTTCAATGGAAAGAGCATTTGCCAGGTCCTTGAACTTCATACCGTCACGGTGGTGAAGGTTCATTATAACAAAGTACTGCACGGGGGTAAGTCCAAAAGACTGAAGGTTGTTTTCATAATACCGCTGAACATTGCGGTATACCTTACCCAATTTGAAGCACACGGAGTCCAGTGGAAAACCGCGTTTTTCCATCTGTTTGCACCCCCCTTTCCCATGCTGATGATAAAATTAGCATGCTAATATATTACACACAAATTAATAGCTTGTAAACTGCATGCTTAACATATAATGAGAACGGTGACGGACTGGGGTCGCTGCGAATGAAGCGCAAAACCTTGCTTCCTTTGAAAAAGCCCGGGGACGATCAAGGGTATACTTTTTCGAATGAGGCCTCAAACCCCCAATCTGAAAACCAGGGAATCCGCTCATGTGATCCCGGGCAAAAGGAATTCCGTCGGCGGTCACGAAATCCAAATTTAACAACCTGTGACTGGAATTAAACTAGGGATAAGACTTTTCCCATGAGCTAAACAGGAGGGCCATATGAAAAAGCTGTCGGAAAACATTTGGCTTGTTGATCCGCCCACCCGAAACTTTCCTCACAGCACCTGCATTTTCATCAAGGATGAAATTAACGGGCTAATCGATACGGCGACCACCCAAAAGGACTTTGAATATCTCAAGGAGCAGAACATTAACGTTCTGCTGGGCAGTCACGGTCATGTGGACCATGCGCTGCGCAACAGCGAATATCCGGAAGCCCAACTGCTGCTCAATGAAAAGGACCATGGGTATGTTTCCTCCCGTGATTCTTTTTTGCAGATGCTGGGAAGTGACGTATTTGGAGCTGAAAACTTTAATAACATGAAGATTGACCGCATGGGCTACAGGTTCAGGCCGGCAGACGGCACCCACCGGGATGGCCAGAAGTTTGTCTTCGGGAAGACTGAAGTGGAGGTCATGCACCTGCCGGGTCATACCCCAGGGCACAGTGGCTTTGCCTTTCCCCGCGAGGGGTTTATTTTCACGGGGGACATCGATCTGGAGCCCTTTGGTCCCTGGTATGGCAATGTGAAATCCAGTGTGGATGACTTCCTGGAATCCCTGGAGAGGCTTCGTCAATTGGGTCCTGATTTTGTGATCACGGGTCATTCTCCGGAACCGTTCACATCCGGTATTGCAAAATTACTGGATGAATACCGTGATGTTATTTTCCGTCGGGAGAAAGAGATTGTCCGTCTGCTTCATGCGGGGAAAAGGACTATTTTGGACTTGGCTGCCGAACAACCCGTATTCCAGGGTCACCCCAAACGCATATTTGTGTTTGAATACATGATGGTCTGGCATCACCTTGAAAGGCTTATGCGTCTGGGGAAGGTCGAACAGGACGGGGATTGCTTCTACCTGGTGGAAGGGGTCCGGCCGTCCAACCTCAATCTGGGTTAGTTGCCACAGCCGGATGATAAGCTGAATTCTGCTTTGCCGACTGCCCGGATCC
>JAKOVY010000171.1 GCA_029781825.1 Bacillota bacterium
GGGTCCAGTCGAATAACAAAGCGATATTTTCAGATATAGGGGCGGTCTCGCTTTCGTAAACCGCCCCTACCATGCCTCTGATAGCCATCAGCTACCAGAACCTACCCCGGAAGGCGTCAGCGGACCGGTTCCAGAGAAGTCGCAGCTGAAACTTGCCTTGTCGTCAACAGGTGTCTCAATACTGAGTGTTATCAAAGCATCTCCAGAGAACTTCACTGTGCTGTTTACCTGGAGCTCTAACGTTACCTTTTCTCCGTTAAGCCAAGCATTGATCAGGGCGGCCTGACCAGTTGTATCTCCAGGCGCAAAGTTGCCTTCAAAGGACCCGGACCATTCTTTTATGCCCTGGATCCTCTCGCGCCAGCCCTGGCTATCGAAGCTGGTGGTATCGATGTCGTCTGCCGACATATCCAAGCTCCAGTTTGCGATTTCTGCCACTTTTGTTGGTGTGGTGTCACCAATATATACACCGCCGCCATACCCTGCTATTGCCATGTTAATCACGCTCCTTTATGATTTCAAAATTCACAAATAACTCAACTCTGTTATTGTTATCACGCTTCAATACCTCAGGACTTCCCCGGGCTTTGATGAGCAGGTACCGGGTCCCGGAAAGTATCTGGTTGTGTAGCCCGTGAAGCAACTCATAGATCCGTTGGATTTTCTCCCTGCCGGCAGCATAGCTTTTGTTGCGGACCCGCACCTGCAAGCCCGGATACTCGCCGTTCCAATGCAAGTCAGGCGGACTGCCAGCATACTCAAACAAGGCGATGCAGTTGTCAGGTTGGTCGGGCATCAAGCCAAGAAACATGTCTTTGCTCAATTGACCTACTCCCTGCGTCTGTAAATATGTGCCTATCTCGTTCAGCATCATGCCGGCATCACCTTTCTTTCTGGAGTGCTTTCTTGACCTGCTTATCCGCGCGTTTCAGCACCTTGTCCTTGTTCCGGTTGAACGGATCCTCAAGATACTTCGCCTTGCCACCCAGAGGATGGTTATACCCCAATTCTTCATGCTGCCGCCGGGCGTAGGGCGTGTTGAAGCTGATGTAGACAGCCTTCTCCTTACCTTCCGGACCGGGAAATGCATCCTTCATGTCGCTCCCGGATTCAGCAGCTTCATACACCTGCGCCCCGTCCGGCAGCGCCCCGACGGTTACGGTACCGCTTCTGCGTAATGTACCTGTCTCAATTGGTGTTTCGTCGATAGCTTCTGTCAGTATCGCTTCCGCCCCGGTCCGCATGGCTTTCAGTGCCGCTTCCTCGGCAATATTGACAGCCTCTTTAATGCGCCATTTATTATTTGCCATCAGACCGCCACCTCTCTGTGGCTTTCGGACCCGTCCAGACCCGGAACCGTAGATACAGCAATCACCGGCCAACTGCGCCCGTCAAACTCCAGTTCGTCTCCAGGCTTCACGGCTTCGGTGCAAAACACCCGGGCCTCTGACACTACCTCCCGGCCTTCGTTGTCCCGGACAAGGCGACGTTTGCCTTCCCAGCGAACCTTGATAGTCTTGCTGCTGGTTGATGGTTCGCCGTATTCGTTCAGGCCGGTGGTATAGTGCCATGTGGCGGTTTGATTCAAATATCCTTTTATCATGTGATAT
>JAKOVY010000030.1 GCA_029781825.1 Bacillota bacterium
TCCCGGACGGCAATCTACTACTTAAACCTACGATCAAAACACTGTGAAGAATCTCCGGGCGGGGGGAATGATCAACCGTCCCCCCGAAGGTCAATAATCGTGTCAGAATTCTGACACAATATACCGCGCGCGTGAGGGTGAGAGACACTTTTCACAGAATTCTGTGAAATGTCCGTCCAAGAATCAACCGCCCCCCCCCCCGAAGGGGGGCCTTGCCGCCCCCCTCTCGGGGGGTATCGCAACTCACTGCCCCTGCCCCCTCGGGGGCGGGGGAGGAGGCCGAAGGCCGGGCGGGGTCGGGGGGCTGCGCTCCAAAGTATTACATAGGGTTGGGGCGAAAAATAACGCACTCGTACAACCTGGGTTGCTTTAACTCAATATTATTTGTACATAGGCGCGTTAATCGGGTTTTCTGGACAAAGGTTTATAACGAGGGACGTACTACTATCTACCACTGAGCAGTCTGTTGAATAACTGAAGGTCTGCGGGAGAAATGCGGGTGAAATACCTGCAAAAGCAGACTTTGAGAGGGGGTTCCTCCGCCAAGATGATCCCCCTCTCAAAAACCCCAAGAACCCATGTTAGGCAACATACAATACGCGGAACAACATGATAAAGGTTTCCCGGTAGAGGTAGAGGGTCTGCCGGGGGTCTCTTCTGTATCGTCATACAGTGCTGTTGAGTGTTCACCAGGTGAGCCGGTACCCGGGTGGTCGTTGAGGGGTCCGGATGCACTCCGGTATCCTGTTACAAGGCGAATCATTGATACGGGCTCCGATTCTGAAATGGCGGGAGTAGATGACCTTGATCCGCTTGGTCAGATAAAACCGTATATCGTTTCATCGGGTACGGGTGTGGTATCAAAGGACTATTGTGGGACCTATCGATCACATGTTGCTGCCTGCAACCAAAAGCCTGGAGAGCATAAACCGCTGGTGATCCGGAAAGGGTGTAACTCTCAGCAATGCCCGGAGTGCTGGTCTACTTGGGCGAATAAACGTTCAAAGTCGATAGAAGACAGTTTGAACGGATATATGAACCTCAAATTCGGTTGGATCCAGAAACACCGAAAAGGATTCTCAATAAATCGCGTATATCCGCGTCATATATCGTTTCACACGCCGCAGGACCTACTTAAG
>JAKOVY010000063.1 GCA_029781825.1 Bacillota bacterium
CTGGAGGCCAAGATCCGGGCACAGGTTATGCCCAAGCCCTCCCGGCAGGACGAAGAGTAAAAACTTGACACTATACTATTAAGGGAATACAATTCTAATAGAGAAAGAAGGAATTCACCCGTTTTTAAGAGCATAAGTATTAAAAACCAGGTGAACGACTTCTAATACTAACCGAGTTTTGACTCGGTTTTATTTTATGCCCAGGACTTGGTTAATTCTTGCATTGTTGTATTGACCGGTAATAGGAGGTGATTATGAATTATTGAAACAGTTGTGGTTGGACTGGCAGGAGTTGCAGCCGGAGCTGTAGCCGGATATATCCTGCGCAACTTGGTTGCCAAAAGTAAGATTGGTTCCGCGGAAGAAGAAGCCAAGAGGATTTACGAAGAAGCGGTCAAAGCGGCCGAAACCAAAAAAAAGGAATCTTTGCTCGAAGCTAAAGAGGAGATCCACAGAGCCCGTCAGGAAGCCGAAAGAGAGCTTCGGGATCGCCGGCGGGAGCTGGATCGCAATGAAAGAAGAATAATTCAAAAAGAAGAGACCCTCGACAAGAAGCTGGATGCCCTTGAGCAGAGGGAAGAGTCCCTGCACGCCAGGGAAAAGGAAATTGAAAGATTACAGCAGAACCTGCAAATGCTTTTCAGTCAGCAGCTGAAGGAGCTGGAGAGACTCTCCGGTCTCAGTTCAGAAGAAGCCAAACAGGAACTGCTGAAAAATGTTGAACAGCAGATTCGTCAGGAAATGGCCTTGATGATCAGAACGATTGAAAGCGAGGCCAAAGAAGAAGCGGCGAAGCGTGCCCGCAATATTGTATCGCTGGCTATCCAACGGTGTGCCGCGGATGTGGCTGCGGAAACCACTGTGTCCGTGGTAGCACTGCCCAATGACGAAATGAAAGGTCGTATCATCGGGCGTGAGGGAAGGAACATCAGAACCTTTGAAAACCTCACCGGGGTGGATCTGATAATAGATGACACACCTGAAGCGGTAATACTCTCATCATTTGATCCTATCAGGAGAGAAGTAGCCAGGGTGGCTCTGGAAAAACTGATAGCCGATGGCAGGATCCATCCGGCCCGAATTGAGGAAATAGTAGAGAAAGCCCAGAAAGAGATTGATCAGCATATCCGTGAGGTGGGAGAACAGGCGGCTTTTGAAGTCGGGGTTCACGGTCTCCACCCGGAACTCATCAAACTCCTGGGCAGGCTCAAATACCGTACCAGTTATGGACAAAACGTTTTGCGGCATTCAATCGAGGTAGCACATCTGGCCGCGATTATGGCAGCCGAACTGGATTGCGACATACCGCTCGCCAAACGTGCAGGACTGCTGCATGATATCGGTAAAGCGGTTGATCACGAGATGAGCGGACCCCATGTCGAGATAGGCATGGAATTGGCTAAAAAATACAGGGAAAACAAGGATGTTATACACGCAATCGCAGCCCATCACGGGGATATAGAACCGCAGAGCGTAGAGGCGGTATTGGTTCAAGCGGCGGACGCCATCTCCGCTTCCAGACCGGGAGCCAGAAGGGAAACCTTAGAGGCCTACATCAAGAGGCTGGAAAAGCTTGAGGAATTAGCCGACTCCTTTAACGGAGTTGAAAGATCTTTTGCCATCCAGGCGGGTCGAGAAATCAGGATCATCGTCAAGCCGGAGGCGGTCGATGATTTAGGCTCGATAACCCTGGCACGTGATGTAGCCAAAATGATTGAAGAGCAAATGGACTACCCCGGACAGATTCGGGTAGTGGTTATACGAGAAACACGGGCCATCGAACATGCGAAATAGATAAGCAGATGATTAAGGACCTCACCAGTGAGGTCCTTAATTTTAATCTGTCGGATAACATAACACCGGCATCTGCATATATGGTAATATGACCACCGACAGGCAATAATGGATGGTAGCACGGAATATGTTTGGAGGTAGGATGATGAGAATTCTGATGATCGGGGATATCGTCGGCAGACCGGGAAGAAGGGTTACTGCAACCCTGCTGCCGCAGATAACCCGGGAGCATAAAGTTGATTTTGTAATAGCCAATGGAGAAAATGCCGCCGGTGGTCGGGGCATCACCCGGGATGTTGCCGATGAATTGCTGCGCCTGGGCATTGATGTGATTACTATGGGCAATCATGTTTGGGATAATCGGGATGTTTACAACTTCATAGATGCGGAATTCAGGCTCTTGAGGCCCGCCAACTACCCCGAAGACTGTCCCGGCAGGGGATATCATATTTATTCCGGTCCGTCCGGTCGCAGGATAGCGGTTATCAATATTGCCGGGCGGGTTTTCCTGGACTATCTGGAGTGCCCTTTCCGCACGGTGGATTACATACTAGGAAAGATTGAAAACCAGGCGGACATAATCCTGGTCGATATGCATGCGGAGGCTACCTCGGAAAAACAAGCCCTGGCATGGTATTTGGACGGAAGAGTTACCGCGGTTTTCGGTACCCACACTCATGTACAGACGGCAGATGAGACGATACTTCCTGGAGGTACAGCCTATATAACCGATGTGGGAATGACCGGTCCCTATCATTCCGTTCTTGGGGTAAAAACCAAACAGGTTATTGAGAGGTTTTTAACTCAGAGGCCATGCCACTTTGAGGTTGCTTCGGGTCCGCTGCAGCTGGATGCCGTACTCTTGGAGATTGATGAAGCCACCCTAAAACCGACTTCCATTAAGCGGATAAAGGAACAGGTGGAAGCATAAGTATTGAGTGGTAAAAATATCAAGACGTGCTGTTTGAAAAGGAGGAATTATAAAAAATGTTGCGAATATATTGATGAAGAGCAACTACTTTAATGCTGTTCAACTACTTTAATGCTGTTATTGAAGGGGGTCATTTAATGGAGGTATTAAAGGTTTCAGCAAAGTCAAGCCCTAATTCGGTGGCAGGTGCCCTGGCTGGTGTGTTGCGAGAAAAGGGAGCAGCTGAAATTCAAGCTATTGGGGCCGGAGCCATAAACCAAGCAGTAAAGGCAGTAGCGATAGCACGTGGATTTGTTGCCCCTAGTGGAATGGATCTCATATGCATTCCGGCGTTTACGGATATTGTGATAGATGGAGAAGAGAGAACAGCCATCAAGTTTATCATTGAACCTAGATAGATAATATAGTTGCTCTGGTATACTGGTATATGAGAATATCAGGACCTGCAATCAGCTCGGCAGGTCCTTTGTTGTTAATGGTTAGCAATGCAGCGAAAGGAGAAAACAGTGATTATCGATCTTCATGCCGATACCATTTCCCGGATTGCTGTCAAGGGTGAGCACCTGGAAAGCAACAGCGGTCATTTTGACCTGCGCAGAGCGCGGGAGGCCGGGGTTATGCTGCAGGTGCTTTCGTTATTCAGTTCTGAACGCGACAGCAACCGTGCATTGGAGGATGTCCTTTTTCAGATCGACTACTTTGAACAGGAGATGCTATCCTGCAGAGAACTGGCTTACCAGGTTCGGAGCATGCAGGATCTGGAGGACAACCGGGGGCAGGGGCGGATTGGCTTGATGCTGCACCTTGAAGGGGGCGAGGCTCTCGGTACCAGGATTTCCAATCTCCGCACCCTTTATCGCTTGGGGGTCAGGAGTGTGGGACTGACCTGGAACCGCCGTAATCTCCTGGCCGACGGGGTAATGGAGGGTGCCGGCGGCGGGGGATTGTCAGATTGGGGGCGCGAAGTAATAGATGAAATGAACCGCCTGGGGATGGCGGTTGACCTGGCTCACATATCGCCCGCCGGTTTCTGGAGTGTCATCGAGATCACCAAAAAGCCGGTGATCGTGAGCCATGCCAACGCCTTTGCTGTCTGCCCGCACCCGCGCAACCTGAGCGACGAACAGATGCTGGCAATCGCGGAGAACGGGGGCATAGTTGGCGTAACCTTTGTCCCCGACTTTGTTGCTGAACGCGATCCATCGTTGGAGATCCTGGTAGAGCATATTTGTCATATGATTAAGATAATGGGGGAGGAACACGTTGCTCTGGGATCGGATTTCGATGGGACGGAAACCACGGTGATAAGCGATGTCAGGGCCTACCCAATGCTCATCGCAGCACTGGAGAAACGTGGATTGAGTGAGGTACAGATTGAAAAACTACTCAAAGACAATTTCCTGCGAGTATTGAAAGACATATTATAAAATAAGCAGTATCGGGAACTGAGTAGTTTACTGGATTCAGTAAAGGAAGTTGTGGAAGACATGGGATTTGACCTGCACGTTCATACTACAGCATCCGATGGAAAATTGGCACCAGAGGAAGTTATCCGTTTGGCCCTTGACCTGGGACTTGAAGGGCTGTCGATTACCGATCACGATACGGTAAACGCCATTAACCCGGCATTAGAGTTCATATCGCGAAGGAGAATCAGTCTCCAGCTGATCCCGGGAATAGAGTTAAATACGGAAGCCGGAGCCAACGAAATTCACATCCTGGGTTATTATCTGGACCACAACAACGAATTATTGCTCCTCAAGCTGCAGGAGCTAAAAAGATCAAGGGATGAAAGGGCCTACAAGATAGTGGCCCGCCTTGAGGAACTGGGATTGCCCCTTGACCTTGACCGGGTGAGGGAACATGCACGTGGTGAGGTGGTCGGGCGGCCGCATATCGCGGATGCCATGATTGAGAAAGGATATGTGCGTTCAAGAGAAGAAGCCTTTGAGAAATACCTGGATAAAGGCCGACCTGCATACGTGTCCAGATACAAATTTCCACCCCGAGAGGCGATTGAACTGATTAAAAGGTGCGGAGGACTTGCGGTTCTGGCGCACCCCGGATTGATAGACGACCCGAATCTGGTGGCAGAGATTATTTCCATGGGAATAGATGGATTGGAGGTATACTACCCCCAGCATTCAGATGAACAGACATCATATTATCTGCGTTTAGCCGAGGAAAACGGGCTATTGATTACCGGCGGCTCCGACTTTCATGGACCTGACGAAGGCAATAAACTGGGGGCGGTCCAAATTGGCAGGAGTTCAATAACGGCCATGCAGAAGCGACTGCACAGCAGCTAAAAAAACTCGCCGCCAGAGAGGACAACGCTGGTTGCTTGTAGAATTGTTTTTCAGAGGGGGAGAGGGAGAATATGGATTTTTGGAAACGGTACGCCCCTGTTTTGAACCAGGTTGTCGTTCTGGTCGTCATTATTGCAGTAATTATCTGTGGAAGTGCGTTAACGGAACAAGAAGAGGAAGTCATTACCGCCAGCACCCAGCAGGTGGCGGCGGTTAATGAAAATTTGGCCCTGCCTGATGAAGCACCACCATCAAACCTCAAGCCCGAAACTGCTGTTAACAATGTCGATGAAGCGGTCGCGACCCCGGAGATAGAGCCCGGCGAGAACCCGGTACCCCCGGCGAATTCAACGGTGGAGCCGGTCGCGAAACCTGAGGATGACCTGGGTGAAGCTCTTAAAGTAAAGCCGCCCGAGGAGAGCATGAGCACCCCGGTAACGACTCCGGACCCGGGGCCTGCCGGATACCCGGCGGATGAAGAAACCGGGGAATTGGCAAATGGGTCGGCTGAGATTCCCGTGGGAAACCATACTGAGATGATCCCGGGAAATGAGGCCGCCGCACCTGCAGAGGCCGGTGACCGTGAAAAAACGGTCGGGTCCGAAGTGAGCCGCGGACACAATACCGCGCGGGAAATTGTCAACAATGCATTGCGTTATCTGGGAGCACCTTACCGCTATGGCGGAACCACCCCCGCCGGTTTCGATTGTTCGGGCTATGTGAGGTATGTTTTCAGCCTTGTGGATATACAGCTGCCCAGGAGTTCCCGCGATCAAGCGTCGGTGGGAACACATGTGGATAAGGGTTCATTGTTACCGGCCGATCTGGTTTTCTTCAAAACCGACGGTTCATCGCGGATAAACCACGTGGGAATATACCTGGGAGGCAACAATTTTGTGCACGCCAGCAGAACCCGCGGGATTGTAATCACCTCGCTCGATGACAAATACTATTCAGCAGCATATTACGGAGCGCGCAGGGTTATTAACCAATAATACGGATGCACCTCTCTGGATATGCTATAACCAGGAGGTGATCGGCTATCGCATATCAGGATCCTTTGGGAGGGTGGCCGCCCTGGAGCCGGATTCCATCTTTGAAGGAGATGGCGGAAGAGGTCGGAATTGATTTCGATGATCTGGTGGAGGCCATAAGGGAGGATCAAGACCCGCGGCAAATGGCGGCCAGGTTTGAAATCAGCGAGGAGCTGGCAGGGAATTTAAAAGATCACTTCTACAAATACGGCGTTAGCTCGGTAATGGGCGGGGATTGATAACCCCGCCCGATAAATTTTTTTTACCCCGGGGGAACTGTGTTATAATACAAAAAACATTCACGGGAGGGCCATTCATGCACGATAAATTCAGCCGCGAAGGACTAACATTTGACGATGTCTTGCTGGTGCCTGCCAGGTCGGATGTCCTTCCAAGAGACGTCGATGTCAGCACCATACTTACCCGAAACATAAGATTAAATATCCCTATTATGAGTGCGGGAATGGATACCATAACTGATGCTCGCATGGCGATTGCCATTGCCCGTGAAGGCGGCATCGGAGTTATACACAAGAACATGACCATCGAGGCGCAGGCCAAGGCCGTCGACCGGGTTAAGAGATCGGAACATGGGGTAATAACCGACCCGTTCTCGCTTACGCCGCAGCATAAGGTAAAAGATGCTCTGCAGATAATGGAGGATTACCATATCTCCGGGGTTCCGATCACCGTAGGGAGAAAACTGGTGGGTATAATCACCAACCGCGACCTGCGTTTCGAGACCGATTTCGAACAGCCAATAGACAATGTCATGACCAAGGAAAACCTGGTTACCGCCCCGGTAAACACGACCCTCGAGGAAGCCAAAAAAATACTGGCCAAATACAAGATCGAAAAGCTCCCTCTGGTTGATGAAGACTTTAACCTCATGGGCTTGATAACCATAAAAGACATCGAAAAAGTCCGCCAGTATCCCAATTCGGCCAAGGATAAGCGGGGCAGGCTGCTGGTTGCGGCTGCGGTGGGAGTAACCGCCGATACTTTGGAGCGAGTTGCAGCCCTGGAAGCGGCCGGAGTCGACGCCATTGTTGTGGATACCGCTCACGGTCATTCTACCGGGGTTATAGAGATGGTCCGTTTGATTAAAAAGGAATTTCCCGGGCTGGATCTCATTGCGGGCAACGTGGCCACCGCCGAGGCCACCAGGGATCTGATTGAGGCCGGTGCCGACGCGGTTAAGGTTGGAATCGGCCCCGGTTCAATATGCACTACCAGGGTAATTGCCGGAATTGGTGTTCCACAGATCACTGCCATTGCCGATTGCGCCGAGGAGGCTAAGAAAGCCGGCATACCAATCATCGCCGATGGCGGGATTAAGTACTCCGGTGATATAACCAAGGCTATTGCGGCCGGCGCGAATGTGGTTATGCTCGGCAATGTCCTGGCGGGAACCGATGAGAGCCCGGGCGAACTGGTCATTCTGCAGGGGCGCAGTTTCAAGCTCTACCGTGGCATGGGCTCACTGGGAGCAATGGCCCAGGGAAGCAGTGATCGCTATTTCCAGGAAAACGAACCCAAACTGGTACCGGAAGGAATTGAAGGACGGGTACCGTACAAGGGACCTGTTTCCGATACCATTTTCCAGCTGGTGGGGGGCCTTAAGGCGGGAATGGGCTACTGCGGAGCCGCCAATATTGAGGAGTTGCAGAAAAAAGCCCAATTCATCCGGATAACCAATGCCGGTCTCGTTGAAAGCCATCCGCATGATATTGCGATTACCCAGGAGGCTCCCAATTACCGTCTATAAGGAATTCATACGGAAAAGCGGTTGGTTTTGAAGATGACATTTGCCGTAATGCTTTTTATATCTTTAATTGCGGGGGGCCTTATCGGGTACCTCAACCGCTCCGGAAAAGGGATGAAGGGAGTCAGAACCTACGCCCTCATATGCTGTGGGGCTACCCTGATTACCCTGGTTTCAAAATACTTTTTCGTCAGTCTTGGCAAACCCTGGTTTGCCGATCCGGGAAGATTAACCGCTCAGATAATACCGACCCTGGGCTTTTTGGCCACGTTTATCCTGTGGTTTGTGGAAAGCCGGGCGGAGTGGATTTCAATCGGCGTTAATATGTGGCTGGCGGCTTTGGCCGGCATGATAATAGGTTCCGGTTTTGAGCTGCGGGCTTTCGTAGCCATAGGATTTGTGATCCTGGTATTGCCGCTTCTGAGAAAAGCAGAGGACAAAGTCCGTGCCCGGCAGGCAACTCGGGACAAACCGACAGAAAAGGCGGAGACATAGATTTTATCTGTCTCCACCTTATTTTCTCTGCTCTCCAACTCCTTTGGTTGCGATCATCATTTCTGGTCGGATTTAGCTTTCTCCTCCAGTTTCTGCAGGTCGGACAGCAGTCGATCAACATCAACACCATGCATTTGAGCACCCTGCTCAATAGTCTCAAAGAGAGCCCCGCCTCACCCAACGCAGTGGATGCCATGCTCCATAAAAACGCGTGCGGCTCCCGGAATCTTTCTTATCGCATCACCGATTATGGTGTTTTTCGATACCATTGGTTCACCTCCCTTTGCAGATTATGCCTAATTATAACAAAAGGGAATAGTAAACGCCAGGGATAAAATGTCCCTGGCGGGTACGCAGTTAGCTTTGCCGTCTTGAATTGTCCGATCTCAGACTCTGTTCGGCTTTCATGATCGCCAACTTAACCAGGTTGCCGCAGTCACGGGAAGTAACGCCGCCGAAACCTTCGCGGGCGACGATATGATCAACTCCCAGTTCCTTGGCAAGTTCCCACTTAAGTTCATCAGACATGAGTCCGGAGCGTCTTCGTGCCATAAAAACTCCTCCTCTTGCCTGCGTACCATTCGTATTTTGTGCGAATTACATTCGATTTATTAAGGCGAATAACGGTTTTGCAAGGAAATCAAAGATAGGAAGGGCTGTCTTGGATTATTTCCTGAAATAATGCTCAATTCGAATACGTATTTACTTTTTTTTGAAAAAAGGGTATTATAATTGCAAATGATAATTATTATCAATTAGGTGAGATTGATGTTTGAATCTTATCACCAGATTTTAAAACGGAATCGCTACAAGGTAACTCCGCAGCGCAAAGCGATTTTGGAGGTCCTGGATAATACCAGGGGCATGCATATAACGGCCGAGGAGATATACAACCAGGTAAAGAAGACCAATCCCAAAATTGGAATAGCAACAGTTTACAGGACCCTGGAACTCCTGGCACGTTTGGAGATAGTTTATAAAAGCAGTTTTGATGAGGGAAGGCACAGATACGAATTCTACGAGGGTGATAGACATTTTCACCACCACTTTTTGTGTAACAAATGCGGGGTGATCATTGAGGTTGAGGAGGATTATCTCTGCCAACTTGAAGGAGTGCTGGAAAAGCGGGGATTCATGATAAGCAACCACAATTTGAGGCTGTACGGTCTTTGCCCGGCCTGTCACCAGGAAGAAAAACAACCCGAGACGAGGTAGAAACATGAAGATAGTTATCGTAGGGCAGCATAACTCGGGAAAAAGCATGGTATTCAGCCGGCTGACCGGGATTGACACGATAGTTTCCAACTACTCGGGAACATCAGTGGAGATCACCAAGGGCACGATGACAATCAACGGTTCAACCCATGAACTGTTGGACACCCCGGGCATATATTCCCTGGCTTGGGCCGATGGACCGGCCGAACTTACCCGGCAGACGATCATGAATCTTCGCGATGATGATCTGATAATAAATGTCGTCGATGCCGGCAATCTGGCCAGAAACCTCGCTCTGACCCTGGAACTGCTGGAACTTGACCTTCCCATGATTGTGCTTCTGAATCAAGTTGACGTGGCTCAGAGTAATCATCTGGTCATCGATCATCAAAAGCTTTCTGAATACCTGGGAGTGCCGGTAATACCGTTTTCCGCTCAAACCGGAGAAGGGGTGGCCGAGTTACACGCAAAAATAATGGAGGGGAGCAGACTTCGACCCGGCGGCAAACCCAGGAGAGTGTTGGTTACATCGGACATTACCGGTTGCGCGTGCAGTGCCGATTGTTCGCGGTGCTGGATAAGGGAGACGGCGTCTTGTTCCGATGGGCAGGATTTTGACTTTTACCAGGAAGCCCGTTGTCTGGCCAAGCAGGTGATATTGCGTTCAGATAACCGTCCGCGGGGATTGCAGGTCCTGCAGGATTTCCTGGACAAAACCCGTATGGGAGCTTTGGCTTTGCTTTTATTGGCCTTCATCGGGTTTTACCTGTTATTGTCCTTTGTGGGTTGGAGCGAGGAGATAATCGTTCAGCTCTTCGTACCCGTTCAGGATTTGGTCGCCCGGATTATTTCCATGATGCTCCCTCCCGGGTTTTGGCACACCATACTCAGCAAGGGGATATCAGAGGGCATCGTGATTCCCTTCAGCCTGGTTATGCCGGCAATGCTCATGGTTTCCTTCCTGATATCCATCATTGAAGATGTTGGATTGCTGCCGCGGTATGCGGTGCTGTTGGATCGGGTGGGCAATCTTTTCGGCGTTTCAGGACAGGCTGTAATTCCACTGTCTCTGGGATTTGGGTGTCGTACCCCGGCCGTTGTTGCCACCAGAATATTACCCAACGAGGGACAGCGGTTCATCATTATTGCCTTGCTCTCGATAGTGATTCCCTGTGCGGGAACAATTGGGATGCTCAGTTCCACTATTGTAGCTTTCAACGCTTATGTCCCGGTTATCATTTTATCGATGCTGAGTGTGTTTCTTTTGCTGGGCTGGGTCTTGAAAAAGCTGTATGGAGAGAACGAGGAGTGGGTCTACGAACTGCCTTCCCTGCGAATACCGCAGGCTGCCAATGTCGCAAAGAAGATCAGACTGCGCTTCCAGGGTTTCTTTACGGAAGTCCTGCCTTTGCTGCTGGTCCTCAGCGTTGCCGTGCGTATTGTAATCGAAAGCGGAGTCTTAAACCGCCTGCATAACCTGGGCTCATTGACTCATCTCTTGTTCGGGCTGCCGCCGGAAGCGGTTATCGGTGTGCTCTTAACGATTATACAAAGGTACCTGGCCCCGCTGGTTATTTTAAACTTAAGCCTTGATCCCAGACAGGCAACTATTGCCATCACCATGATCGCACTGTCAGTTCCATGTCTTCCGGTTGTAGTCATGACAATACGGGAGATGGGAGTAAAAGCGGTTTTGAAGATAGTCAGTGTTGGATTTGCAGTATCACTTTCGATTGGTTTCATTCTTAACCTGGTATTGCCTGGTTTTGGAGGGTAGCGGATGCAGGAAAAATTAACGACCGCTGAAAAAAGGGTTCCTCTTACACGAGTACCCGCAGGGAAGAAGGTCAAAGTGGTGGAACTGCCCGCGGGCAATAGCAGTATGGGCCGACTGGCAGGCCTGGGCATTGTACCGGGAGTGGAAATCAAGTTGATTCTTGCTCATCCGCTAAAGGGCCCGATAGTTGTGGAACTGGATGAGAATACGGTAGCTATCGGACACAACCTGGCCCGCCGGATATTGGTCGCTGAGCAGTAGTTCCACGGCAACAGCAGCCACCAATTGCGCCAGCTTGTAAGGGGGGTCTGCAAACTGTAAACTAGTAAAGAGAGTAATGAGAGGTGAAACCGATGAGATATGAAGGAAATGTGTTTAGACCGCCCAGTGAAGCCAGAAGCTATATACTGCAGTGTACAATAGGTTGTTCTCATAACCGCTGTACTTTCTGTGCCATGTACAAAGACAAGAAATACCGGATCCGGACGATGGATGAGATAAAGACTGATATTCGTATGGCCAAATTATATTATGGAGACCTGCGAAAGGTATTCCTGGCCGACGGCGATGCACTGGCCATGCCGACTGAAGACCTGTTGGAAATACTCAACACCCTTTACCGGACCTTTCCCAGCCTGAACCATGTCGGCATCTACGCAGGTCCCGACAGCATTCTGGCCAAAGAGATGTCCGAACTTACGGCTTTGAAGGCGGCCGGGCTGACCGTTGCCTACCTGGGAGTGGAAACGGGTGATCCCCAACTGTTGAAGGACATCAGAAAAGGCGTTGATTATGACGGCATGGTCGAGGCCGGGCAAAAGGTCGTGAAATCAGGGATCAAACTGTCTGCCATTGTACTTTTGGGCCTGGCGGGACGAGGGGAGAGGTCTTTGGAACACGCCCGGAACACGGCCAAGATATGTAATGAGATTGATCCCCATTATCTGGCTGCGCTTACACTGATGCTGGTTCCGGGAACCGTACTCTACAAGAGAGCCGAGAAAGGAGAATTTGAACTGCCGGACGCCTTTGAAATCCTGGAGGAGATGAAGGTGATGATTGAAGGTCTGGAGCTTTCGGGCTGCGAATTCCGCAGCAACCATGCCTCAAATTACCTTCCTATCAAGGGTCGGCTTCCCGATGACAAAAACCGTCTGCTGGCGGTAGTCAATACGATAATTGAACGCGGGGATACAAGGTACCTCCGTCCAGACTATATGCGGGGACTTTAACAAAGTAAAAACGACATGATCAAGTAATCATTTTGTTATTATTGCGTTTTAGTGTAAAATACAGAAATACAAACAGTATAGGAAAAATAACGGAGAGTAACGAGCCTACAGCTTTTTGCTGTAGGCATTTTGCAGAAATACAAAGGGGCAGAATGGAATTGTTGATGGAAAGACCGAGAGAAGAGCAAGAGAAATATCATATCCTGACCTACGGCTGCCAGATGAACGAGCGGGATTCCGAGATTATTGCCGGTCTGCTTGAACAGGTCGGCTATCAACCTACCTCGGTGCTGGAGGAAGCCGATCTGGTGGTTCTAAATACCTGCAGTGTCCGTCATTCCGCTGAAAACAAGGTTTACGGAAAACTGGGGGAGATAAAGCGCCTTAAGACTCAAAACCCCCGCATGAAGGTGGCACTGTGCGGATGTATGGCACAGTTGCCGGATGTCAGGGCCCGGTTAAAGAAGCTGGGGGTAGACCTGGTTTTCGGAACCCACAATATCCATGAGCTTCCGCTTCTGTTGCAGCGCGGGGCGGATATGGCGGAGCCCTGCATTGAGGTATGGGATAAACCGGGCGAGGTGGTGGAGAGCCTGCCCAGCAGAAGAGCGAACGGCATAAGCGCTTTCGTGACCATCATGTACGGCTGCAACAATTACTGTTCGTACTGCATCGTGCCTTATACCCGAGGTCATGAGCGGAGCCGGTCTCCCCGCCATATACTGGATGAAATCGTTAAGCTGGTCGACGAAGGGGTTAGAGAGGTAACCCTGTTGGGGCAGAATGTGAATTCATACGGCCGCGGCTTGAGTGAGGCGGTAGACTTCCCCGATCTCCTGACTATGGTCAATCAGATCGACGGGCTGTGGCGTCTGCGTTTTACCACCTCTCATCCCCGCGATATGACACCCAAGCTTATTGATGCCATAGCGAGCCTGGACAAGGTGTGTGAACACGTGCACGCCCCTATACAGTCCGGAAGCAACAAGGTATTGAAGCTTATGAACCGCGGTTACACCAGGGAGTATTATTTTGAACTGGCAGAAAACATGAGAAAGAGAATTCCCGGGGTAGCCATTACATCGGATCTTATCGTAGGCTTTCCCGGAGAGGAGGAAGAGGACTTCGAACAGACCCTAGACGCGGTGAAAAGAGTGGGATTTGATGCTTCATTCACATTCATGTACTCGCCGCGTACCGGGACCCGGGCCTGTTCCATGCCCAACCAGGTATCCCGGGAAGTCAAACACCGGCGCCTGCTTCGTTTGAATGAGGTACAGTACCAGCAGGCATTGGAGGCTAACCGAAAATTTGAAAACCGGGTAGTTGAAGTTTTGGTGGAGGGTAAAAGCAAGACCAACCCGCATAAACTTACCGGACGTACCCGCACCAACCGGATAGTAATCTTCGATGGTCCCGAGACCATAATCGGCAAACTGGTACCCGTTAAGATAACTAGGGCTAAAACCTTTAACCTGGAGGGAGTTTTGGGGGGAGGAAATGAAACTCCAAACGAGAAGTAGTATTCAAGGAGGTATATAAAAATGAAAGATCGCGTGGAGATAATCAGTATGGCCTATCACCTGGGGACAACCATATCCGAAAGTGAAGAGTATCAGAACTTTCAGGAGAAGCAATCCATGGTTCTGAGGGATGCCGACGCCATGGCGTTGCTGCAGAAGTTCCAGGAAGCCCGGGCCGAAGCGATCAAGAAGATGGAAGCCGGACAGGAGATTCCTGATGATGAACAGCAATATCTTCATGATCTGGAGGAAAAGATGTACAACAATCCTCTGATCAAAGGATTGTTCGATGCGCAGGAGAAGTTTAACAATCTCATGAACGGGGTCTATTTTGCTCTTGATCAAGCTATCAGCGGCAGCCCGGGATGTGGGGGCGGCTGCGGTGACTGTGGCAGCTCCTGCTTCTAACCGGCAGGAGTGCAGCAGCAGACTTTGACGACCACTTGCGTGGAGGCACCGGAATGAGCGGATTCACCCCGATGATAGAACAATACCGGAGCATAAAAAAAGAGTATGCCGACTGCATACTCTTTTTCAGGCTTGGGGACTTTTACGAGATGTTTTTTGAGGATGCGGAGATTGCATCCCGGGAGTTGGATATTGTGCTGACGGCTAGGGAAAGCGGGCAGCACAGGATCCCCATGTGCGGTGTGCCGTATCATGCAGCCAACACCTATATAAAAAGGCTCCTGGATCGTGGATTCCGGGTAGCCATATGCGACCAGGTGGAAGACCCCAAGCTGGCCAAAGGAATTGTGCAGCGAGAGGTAACACGGGTGGTCACACCGGGTACGGCTCTTGATGAAACCTGGCTCACCGAGGACAACAACTTCCTGGCGGCCTTGGTTTTAAACGAGGATACAGCCGGATTCGCTTATGTGGATCTCCTCACCGGAGAATTCGGGGCCTGTCAATTGTCGGGAACCCGGGTACGGGCAGGCTTGATGGATGAGGTAGCTCGGATAAGACCGGCAGAATGCCTGGTACCTATGTGGAGCAGCCAGGAGGTCCAAAGCATGCTTGGAGACGAGTTTCCCGGGATCCTGATCACCGAAGTTGATCCCGCGCATTTTTCCCAGGAAAATGCATATCCGAAGCTGGAAAAATACTTCGGCAACGATATTGACTCCATTAGCCGGCTCAAGGAAAGGCGGGAGGCATCGTCGGCCGCCGGAGCCCTGCTTGGATTTATTGAAGAGACCCAGAGAGGGGTCATGAGCCAACTGCAGCGCATAAGCGTCTACCAGACGTCCGACTACCTGGGATTGGACCGGGCCACCCGGAGCAATCTTGAACTGACCTCCAACCTGCGGGACGGCAAAAAGGACGGCACTTTGCTGGCAGTATTGGATCGCACCCGCTCTTCCATGGGACGCAGGAAGCTGCGGGCCTGGTTGGAACAGCCCCTCCTGGACAAAAACCTGATAAACGATCGCCTGGATGCGGTGGAAGAGCTGCTTAAGCGGCGCGAAGATCGTGAAGAGCTCCAGTCTATCCTGCAGAGGCTTCGTGATATCGAGAGAATTGGCGGCAAGATCGGAGCCGGGGTAGTAAATCCTCGGGAGCTCCTGGCACTTAAGGCGTCGCTAGAAGAAATACCATTGCTGAAAAAGATGGGGACCGCATTCCAGAGTCGAATGCTGGTCGAGCTTTTCGACCTGGACGAGATGGCAGCCACCCGAGGACTGATTGCCAGTGCTATCGACGAGAACGCTCCGGCCAACCTGCGCGAGGGTGGTACAATAAAAGAAGGTTACCACCCGGAAGTCGACAGACTTCGCCAGATTGCCTTTAAGGGTGAAAAATGGCTGCTCGACTATGAGCAGGCTGAGAAGGAACGTACCGGGATAAAATCATTGAAGGTCGGATTCAACAAGGTTTTCGGTTATTATTTGGAAGTAACCAAGGCCAACTTGAGTCAGGTGCCTGCTGATTACATACGAAAACAGACCCTGGTTAATGCAGAGCGCTACATAACCGAGGAATTGAAAAGATATGAGAATGAAGTCCTGGGGGCGAAAGAGCGCTTAATTGCCCTGGAACAGGAATTGTTCGCCAACATAAGAAAAACGCTGCAGAACGATATCGAAGCCATCCAGAAATTATCCCAGCAGATAGCCCAGATAGATGCTCTGGCTTCATTGGCCCAGGTAGCCTTTGAGAATCGCTATAACCGCCCTGTAGTCACTTCGACCGGGCCCATACGCATCCGGGGCGGCAGGCATCCGGTTGTCGAGCAATACTTGGGCAGACCAAGGTTCGTTCCCAACGATGCCGACCTTGATCCGGGAGGCTCAAGAATCGGTATTGTCACCGGTCCCAATATGGGGGGAAAGAGCACTTTTTTGCGGCAGGTGGCCTTAATCGTCATTATGGCCCAGATGGGCAGTTTTGTACCGGCGGAAGAGGCTGAAATCGGGCTGGCCGATAACATCTTTACCCGCGTGGGAGCGAGTGACGATATAAGCACCGGAAAGAGCACCTTCATGGTGGAGATGAATGAGGTGGCCAACATACTCAGAAACGCCACCTCTCGCAGCCTCATCATCCTGGACGAGGTTGGCCGAGGAACCAGTACCTACGACGGCATGAGCATTGCCCGCGCCCTGGCCGAATACCTGGTAAACATTGACGGTATCCGGGTCTTGTTCGCCACCCATTATCACGAACTGACGGATTTGGACAAGTTTCCGGGGGTTTTTAATCTCTGCGTTTCGGTGAAAGAAAGCGGAGATGACGTTATATTCCTGCACAAGGTACTGCCGGGGAAAGCGGACAAGAGTTACGGAATTCATGTCGCCAGGCTGGCAGGACTGCCGCAGGCGGTCACCCAGCGGGCGGAAGAGATACTCGATACCCTGGAAATCAAGAATCCCAAACCGGTTCCGCTGCAATTGTCTCTCTTTGGAGATGAAGAGGATCCAGTGATCGATGCCATCAAATCGTTGGATATTAACAGGCTTACGCCCCTGGAAGCCTTAAACCTGATCCACGAATGGCAGCAGATGCTCAATCCTTCGGGTAAGCAGCGGATACGAGCAAGGAGGTGACCTTTATGCTGGTGGGCATTGATGTAGGTGGTACCTTCACCGATGGGGTGGTTTTGGCCGACGGTGAGGTTGTAAGGTGGTGTAAGCGGCGCACCAATACCGAGCGCTTGCAGGAAACGATAGAAGCCGTAATCGATGATCTTTTGGCGGGGGGATCGGGTA
>JAKOVY010000068.1 GCA_029781825.1 Bacillota bacterium
GGATATTGCGCAGAATCGCCAGGCTTCCGATATTATAGGCTCCCCGCGAAGACGGACGGCGGTTGCCCATATTCTTGATGGTGATATGTACCGGCGAAATAGAACTGCGTGCAAATTCCTGAAGGATGGTAAGGGTGTTATCGGTGCTGTCATTGACAATAAAGGCATATTCAACGCAGTCCTGCGGGTAGTCCAATTCCAGCAGGGACCGGAGGTAGCGGGGCAGTATCCACCCCCTGTTTCGCACCGGACATCCGATTAAAACCCGAGGCGTGTCGATAATGCTATCATCCCCTGTTACTGTCCGTCAGTATTGCTATTATCTTTTTATGCACCAAGGTATTAAAAGGACTCAAAATTAATCCGAGCCCTCATCAGCTGCCGTCTTTTGAACTCAATTATGTGTCAAAACCAACTTTCCGCTATATTATGGTAGTAGCCTCCGGCATAAGGTCTTTCCTTGGCGGCAGCAGATTCCAATTATACACCGGCAGGGGGTATGAGAGTAAAGCCATGCGGGTTCTGTTTACCAATGAGTCGCCGTTAATCAAATACGGGCTTGCGGCAGGTTTCCGACAAATTGGATGTCAGGTTAGGATTATCATGGGCGAAGAGGAACGCCTCTGGGGAGGGGTTCCGCCTAGAGAACAGCGGCGCCGGTTGCTGTCGGTTCTCCGTGAATTCAAACCGGACTTTGTTTTCACTGAAGGTTATCCGGGGTTTGACGGCCCTACAGTCTGCAACGCAATTCGCAGTCTTTCCATACCGCATTTGTACTGGGCCATCGAAGATCCGGTTTCTACCGAGTCTGTCTCCATGATCTTCGCCCCCTTGGCCGATTATGTTTTTACCACCACTGCCGAGTGTGTTCCCCGGTATGAATCTCTGGGCAAGGGTTCGGAAGTGCTGCTCTTTGCATGCAATCCGGAATTCCACCGCTATACCGGGCCCCGAGAGGATTACCTTTACGACATGGTACTGGTAGCAACAAATTACGATTCCCGATACCAGGAAATTCAGTGGTTTATCATGCCTCTGGTCGAACAAGGCTTCTCCATTAGAATCTGGGGGTTATACTGGGATGATCCAAAGAGGCGGGTAAATCTCCTATCCTATCCCTGGGTTTACGGCGGCCTGCTCCCTTATGAGGAATTACCCTCGGTTTACAGCTCCGCCAAGATTGTGCTGGGGGTCAACTGTGATGATACCTCGATAACCCAGACCTCAATGCGCCCTTTCGAAGCGCTGGGCTGCGGAGGCGGTCTGTATCTGGCCCATTACACCAAAGCCCAGGAATATCTGTTTGGCGACCTTATTTTACAGGTCAGAAATACCGACCAAACCCTGGACGCCGTCAGGACCATCCTGGCCATGAGCGAGAATGAGCGCCGGGAACGAGCGCTGAAGGCTCAAAGATACGTTTATGAAAACCACACTTACCAACTGCGTGCGGAACAGATACTCAGGGCTTTCGGCCGTCTCTAGAATCTCTCCCCCCGTCTGAAATTCTTTCGTAACCCCTCTCTATTCCCACCCATATACTGTAATTGCCAATATGTTCCATATGTATTCCGGGGTGACGCTTTTGAGTATAATTTTCCGTCCCGAGGATTACGCTACCGCGGAAGTAATTGTTGAGAACATCAGTAATTCCTTGTTTTCAGGAAAGCCGTTTTCCTTAATCCGTTTGGGCGATGGGGAACTCACGGTATTGGCCCAGGAGCTGGTTTACAGCCTCGACTGGATTGAGAAAAATGTGCCCTGGGCAGGGTCCAATTATTACTGTGGGGTAACATTGCCCAACCTGGAATTACGGGATCGAATGATTGAATCTATTGCCAAAGCTGATATGGTAGGGGTATTTGCCGATGATGATTTTACCCGCCGGGTATTCAAGGTCTTGGGAATTCAGCCCCGATCCATCTGCTATGCCTTCGAAAACATATACCTGCCCATGTTTAAACCTTTTGTCGATCTGATTCGCCGATACCCGCCCCTGCTGGTGGGACGCCCGGCTGAACAGTTCGCCCGGTTCCTGTATGAAAAACTCGGGGTGGTAGTTCCGGGTACCGTTTCCATCAACGGGTATGAGGAGCTTGACTCCTGTATAGAAGCAATGGCCCGGATAGGTCATGAATGGTCCCTGGTTTCGGCCGGGTGTAATGCAACGGTAATCTGCACAACCATGGCTGAGCAATGGGGCAAGGTAGCCATAGATTTTGGTCATGCTCCCGACTGTGCCATGTCGCTTGATTACCCGAATTGCTGGCTTAATACTGATTAATCTTGCAAGAAGGGGTCGTCCGCTTGAGGTTTTTATTCACCGATATGAATCCCATGATCACTCACGGGCTGGGCCGGACCCTCTCCGAGCTCGGTGAAACCGTTGAAATCGTTGACGTAGGGTTGGCTTCCCGGCAGGACCCTGATTTTCTGGAACGAGTGATTTCCGCTTTTAACCCCGACTACGTATGCTCTCAAGGTGGTTGGGGCAAGCTGGGGGATGTCATCTTCCCTGTCCTTCGCCGGAAGGGGATCCCTCATATTTTTTGGGCCAGTGAGGACCCTATGTTTTTTGAAAGTCTCTCCCTGCCCATGGCCAGAAACTCCCAGTATGTTTTCACCACCGCAGCCGAATGCATCGGCAAATATTATTCCCATGGGATAAAGGCTCATCTGATGTTGTTTGCCTGCTCGCCGTCATTTCATCACCGGGTAGAACCGGACCCTCGTTTCAACCACGACTGTATATTTGTCGGCAACAACTACAGTCAATTCCCGGCTCGCCTTAAGGGCATGGAGATCATCCTGAAGCCGCTAATCGAGAAAAAGTTTGATCTTAAAGTATACGGCCTGGATTGGTGGCTCAATCGCAAAAACCGTTTTTTTATTGAACCTGATATTTACGGGGGCGGTTTGACTTACGAGGAGATGCGGACTGCTTATTCCTCCGCCAAGATCGTGCTGGGTTTACACTCGGTTGACACCTCTCCCACCATGATGAGCATGAGAACCTTTGAAGCCCTGGGCTGCGGGGCCTTCTACCTGACCCAGTGGACCCCGGCGGTTGAAAACCTTTTCACCAACCATGAGCATCTGGTCTGGTCGAAATCACCACAGGAAACCGTGGAGTTGGTGAAACACTACCTCGCCCGGCCTGAAGAACGACAGCGGATTGCCCGTAATGGTCAGGCCTACGTATACGCAAACCACACTTATCACCACCGGGCCGAGGAATTCCTGAGGGTGTTGAAAACACCGGCTGCAGGGAGCAGACGTGACTACGGTTGCTGTTATACAGTTGACAGCAATTCCAACCCGAGATGGCGGGCTATGAAAGTAAAAAGGGTGACCATCAACATGAAAAATTCATAAAACAGATAGGATAGGATTATTCACCTTCCCCGGCACCCAAGAATAGACTGTGATGAGATGGATAAAACAGCAATGCGATTCAGGTAATACTCACGCCTGGCAACGTGTATTGCGGGGAGGTAAAAACATGAGCTATACCATCCTGTATCCCCCGACCATTGACTTTGACTGGCAGGTCCAGCGGCCGCAGCAGCTTATGCGGGCCTTTGCTTCCCTGGGTGCCAGGGTCTTTTACATGAACCCCGGCACCAATGCGCCCCACACGCGAGGAGTTGTCAGAGTATCAAACAACCTGGTCATCCTCAATAAAGTTGATCCCAAGGCATACATGAAGCAAAAACCTGTGTTCTATTTCAGTTCTCCGGCCCATGTAGATCTTATCCCCCATTACAACCCATCCCTGGTAGTCTTCGATTACCTGGACGAACCGGTGGAGGAGTTTGTCTCTCTGGCACCCTACCTGCGCCGGGCATTGACCTCGGCCGATCTGGTTGTCGCCTCATCGAAGCGCCTTTACCAGGACAGCCTGACTGTAAACCCCAACACCATTCTGGTTCCCAATGGGTGTGATTTCGATCACTTCTCCCGGGCCGGTCACCGCAACCTCCCTGTGCCCGAAGATATGAAAGAATTGAGGCCGCCTATCATTGGGTATCATGGCGCCATAGCAACCTGGCTTAATTTCAACCTGCTAGTAAAGGTGGCCGACAGCTTTTCCCACGGCCATGTGGTAATGGTGGGCCCTTTGTACAATCTGACGAGTGTCCCCCGGCGCCCCAATCTCCACTGGCTTGGCTACAAGAGGTTCGAAGTGCTGCCCAATTACACCCAGCTTTTTGATGCCGCCATCATACCGTTCCGGGTCTCTCGGCTGACGGAAGCGGTTAATCCCATTAAAATGTGGGAATACATGGCGGCGGGAATCCCGATTATAACAACCGCCCTCCCCGAAACGCAAGGTTTCCAGGAAATCTATTATTCTTCGAATGATGACGAGTTCATCGCGAACATCCGCCGCGCCCTGTACGAAGATCCTCCTCACCTTCGTCAGGCCAGAATCGCACTGGCTCAAAGAAACACCTGGTTGGAAAGAGCGCGGCAGATTTTGCAGGCTATAGAGCGCACTATGGAAGCGGTACACAGGCCGGGCCGTGTATTTGTTGCGGGTTTCCAGAGTGAATTGCCCTTGCTGCGCCGGAGGAGACGAATAGTAATCAGGGTTGGCAGCGGGGTTTACGGAATGACGTTAAAAAGGGATGGTCTTCGCCGCTCGGCGATACCGCTCGTTCAAGGTTCATATACCATAAGAATTAAAAAACCTCTGGTAATACCGGCTGGAGTTTCCACCAATTAAAGGCTTTCGATGTTTGCGCAAAAAAAAACCGCTGAATGCGGTTATTTGTGGCCACTCATAATTTTTATCTCTTCATCATCATCGTAGACAAACAGCTCAACCGTCTCGGTTAAAACATCAGCGTAACTGTATGAGATTCTTCTCTCCACTTTACGCTCATTTATCTTAATGATAAAGATGTTTGGGTAAGTGGATTCCAGGACACCCTCTCGCTCTATAATACGGTTCCTTCCCCGATTGGCTTTCAATCTGATGCGGCTGCCAACAAAAGAATCCAAATCCTGCTTGATCTGTGATATTGGCCTGGGAGAATCCAAACATATCACCTTCTTATTCATTTTTCTAATTCATTGTATAGCATTTTGGTTGTCCAAGTCAAGCCAAACAAATATTTTATATAATCCCTTTTCGATTGTCAATGACATTACCGGGTTACGACGTAGAACGACCAGAGTTTCGTTCACAGCATTTTGTTCGGTTAAAAAGAGCATTGAAAAGGGTGGGTATCCCTAAGGTATTATGGTTATGGCAACAAACCAAACCTGAAGGGAGTGTACCCACCCAATGACATTATACAATCAACTTATGCATTCCGGTAACCCACAAGCTGCTGTCCAAATGGTCATTTCTTTGCTGCA
>JAKOVY010000091.1 GCA_029781825.1 Bacillota bacterium
GCAAGGACTTCGCTTTGTTGCGCAAGCTCATCCAACTGCCACTAGCCTCACCTGGGGTTCGTGGTCCTCGGGCCGGAGGTTTGCCGCCGGCTTCCTTCAGATTCCACCTCGCGGTGGACACCCTTGCCTTAAGCTAACGACTACTGCTACCTTCGTCGTTCGGGACTTTCACCCTATAGACAGCACCCATGCCGGGCACACACAAAAAAAGCCCCTTTGCGTACGACCAGTACGACAAAGGGGCTTTAATAACACTCGAAATTTACTTGCGCAGCATCTCCAGGATTTCGGGTGACGGCCGGTTGGGGATGGTAGCAATGGTGCGGCCCTGGTATTCAAATACCACCCGGTCTTCATCGGTGATCTCGCCGATTACCTCAGCCCTGGTGCCCTGAGAGCGGAGTGCCGCCAAAACCTCGTCCACATCTCCGGGTGCTACCTGGAACGCCATGCGGGCCTGGGTCTCACAGATGAGTATCTCCTCCGGCGTGATATCCTCTACTTTGACCGGAACCTTGGCCAGGTCGACCCTGGCCCCCAGACCGCCAAAACGTGCCGATTCGCATACTGCAGCCCCAATACCCGCTGCACCAAGGTCGGAGCAGGCTTTAATCTTACCGGTGCGGAACGCTGCGATGCTGGCCTCCATAACTGCTCTCTCTTCAGCGAACAGGGCGATCGCCGGGCGCATCTCCGATACCAGGCCGGCTCGATACAGAGTGTCATTTCCGTCGGTGCCGGTCTCGCCCAGGATTATTATCTTATCCCCTGCCGATTTGGCCGGCTTTGTCAGGGGCTTATCCGTTATCTGTTTGCCTATTACTGCGATAACCACCGCCGGAACGATATCGCTGAAAGAGGTGGAAAAACCTCCGCCCGCGACAAACACATCCATGGCCGCCGCCATGTCCCGGACCCCTTTGAGCATCAGATCCAGCCGCTCCTTGCTGGTCATTTCCTGGCAGTTGCCGCAGGTGCATTTCCCTTCAAAACCGCATGGACCTACAATAACCTTCTCTTCCAGGGGACGGGTACCGATAAAATCCAGAATGAATATGGGACGGGCCCCCATGGCCACCACGTCCCGCATGGCCCCACCGGCTCCGGTGGCCGCGCTGTCATAAGGCCGGGGAACACAAGGGCTGCAGTGGCTTTCCATCTTGGCCGCCACCAGGGTTTCAGTACCGGGAATCTTCACTACGGCCGCATCATCATTGGCATCCGGCCCCACCAATAGAGCTCCCGGCCAAGTCGCGTCAACCTTCTGATTCAGCTTCTTGAACTCATTAAAATCGATGGCCTTATCGATGTTGTGATGCAGGTGCACAAACAGCGCATGCATCAGTGCCTTCTCCACCCGATTCAATATCAATTCCTCCTCACAGTTTGTTGTCCAGGACATCCAGAAAACCGAGTACAGCACATGGACCGGGGGACCCTTTTATCCCGGCTTAATTACTCTCCTGGAAAGCTTTGCTTTAACGCACGAAAAGAGCATACATTAGTGTTCTTTTCCAGTAGGCTTAATTATACTCGATTCTGATCGGAAAATGTAGCACTTTGAGGTGACAGCAAAAACCGGGAACGAGCTCTCTCATCCCCGGTTTTTTGCATTTGGGAGGAGGTTGCTCTGAAACAGAGCTTTGGGTGAAAACCGTCTGGACCATACAATCATTAGCTGGGCTTGCGCCGGTCACTCTCGGTCAGGGCCAGTATGAGGAACAGCCCAACCCCACCCAGGAAGAAAACCATCAAGGAGGCAATGGATACGTAGGTTTCTCCAACGGAAAAGTACGTAACCGCCGCACTAAACAGCCCAAACAGAATCGATCCGACAGCCAGGCCGTAGAGTGCGGCGCGGATCTTGTTCATCGCGTACTTCCTGGCAGTTTCCCTGGTCAACAGCCCATAGGTAAACAGCATCCCGCCGGCCACCACAAATATGCCGTTGCCTGCGACCGCCACTCCCTCCATCCTCATGAAGTAGGTCATGGCAATCACGAATATGCCAAACAGGGCCAATAGCACTCCCACCACAATAAAACCGGCGGATATCCGGTTCGCCATCGAGGAATAAATACTCATGCGGGCCGTATCCTGCCCCAGCTTGCGCATATCATCCACCAGCCCGCTCAGATCTCCCATCGAGACAACAGCCTCCTTAAATGCCTGTTCGTCGTTCATTCCCCGGGCCCGGTAATCCGTTATTTTTTCTTTCATGTTGATAGTCAGCTCTTCCTTTAAATCAAACAGCTGCTGACTGGGTCCCACCCCGGAAAACAGGTTATCGAAATAGGCTTTAATTCTTTGATCAAGCCCCTTCTCATTTTTGTACATCCTCAATACCCCCTTTGATCAATGTATCCAGAATATCTCTCGCAAAGTCCCAGTCCCTGACGTTTTGTTCATAGTGTTTACGTCCCTGCTCAGTAATGCGGTAGTACTTGCGGCGTCCCCCCTGGGTCTCATCCCCCCAGTAGGAAAGGATATGACCGTCCTTCTCCAACCTGCGGAAGGCTGTATACAAGGTCGCCTCCTTCAATTCATAACGGTTGCCGGTAAGCTGAAGGATCCTTTTGTAGATCTCATACCCGTAGCTGTCTCCCTGCCGCAGGATGTTGAGGATTATGGTGTCGGTGTGACCGCGTATGAGATCGGTAGAGATAGTAGAACTCATCATCCTTACCTCCTTAAGTATAGTTTATGAAATACTACTATGCCTGTCAAGGTAATATGGCACAACTTATCCAGGTTTATGCACCAAGCCGTCCACGGTGCGGGACAAAGTCTTTTACACCACATCTGGAATGGGAGGAATAACCTGGCGTTTCGTCGAATGGTTTTGAGTCAATCATGGGAAAAACATAATATGAGAGTTTGCAGGCATAACCGATCCTGTCGGAAAACACTGTGTGGTAAAAGGAGTTAAACAGGAGGGAATTAAGGTGTTAAATTTCAATTTTCAGGTGCCCACTCGTATACTCTTCGGTCGCGACCGGGTCAGCGATCTGGCCAAGGAGGTGCGCAGCTACGGCACCCGGGTGCTCCTCGTATATGGCGGGGGCAGCATAAAGAGGACCGGGCTTTATGACCGGGTCGTCGAGATCCTCAACAGCAATGGCATAACATATGTCGAGCTCCCCGGTGTGCAGCCCAACCCCCGCATAACCAGCGTCCGTGAGGGAGTCAAGCTGTGCCGCGAAAACCAAGTGGAACTGGTTCTGGCAGTAGGCGGCGGAAGCGTCATCGACTGTGCCAAGATCATTGCCGCCGGTGTCTATTATGAGGGCGATCCCTGGGATTTCTTTCTTCACAAAGCCCGCATTACCGGAGCTCTGCCAATCGGAACGGTGCTTACCCTGGCGGCTACCGGATCGGAGATGAACACCAACTCGGTAATCAGCAACGAGGAAACCGGACAGAAGTTGGATGTCAGCAGCAGGCACCTCTTTCCCCGTTTTTCAATACTCGATCCCACTTTGACATTCACCGTTCCTCCGATACAAACGGCCGCCGGTACTGCGGACATCATGAGCCACGTTTTCGAACAGTATTTCAGCCCCACTCCGGGAGGCTTTATCGTGGACCGGATGGCGGAAGCCATGCTCAAAACCTGCATCCATTATGCGCCCATTGCCATCGCTGAACCTAATAATTACGAAGCCAGGGCCAACCTGATGTGGACCAGTAGCCTGGCTTTGAACGGTTTGCTCAGCACCGGCCGGGCGACTGATTGGGGAGTACACGAGATCGAGCACGTCATCAGTGCCCTCTATGATGTTACCCACGGTGTGGGCCTGGCCATACTCACCCCCGCCTGGATGCGGCATATATTGAGCGAGAGAACCGCACCCAAGTTGGCGGAATACGCCAGAAGGGTCTGGGATATTGTGGGGGATGATGATTTCGTGGTGGCTTCGCTCGGAATTGAAAAGACAGCCGCTTTCTTCCGTTCCCTCGGCCTGCCCGACAAGCTGCGGGAAGTAGGGGTTGAAGAAAGCGCACTAGAAGATATGGCAGACCAGTTGACTGCCAACCGCCAGCCGCTGGGAGCCTTCGGGCAGCTTACCCGGAGCGATGTGCTGGCGATCCTGCGGGCAGCTTACTGAGGAATAACGTTGGCCATACCCAATCCCGGGATAAGTGACCGGCAGCGTTATGGTAAAGAATATACGTAGTAACTATCGTTAGATAGGATGGTGTACAGACCTGGTAAGACAGTATGTCATCTACCTGTTCCGCTGGCAGTTATCGACTCCGATCCTGGCCGGAGTGCTTTACCTTATGCAGGACTTCAACATTACCGTCTCCACCATAATCGCCAACCTGGTCGGCGGTCTGATCTTTTTCTGGGTGGATCGGTTTATCTTTACCTCCCCCTACCTTGCTCCCCAGTGGGAGATCCGGGAAAAGGTACAATGCGCAGACTGCGGTGATATTGCCAAGGGATTCCGGCTGGTAAGAGCCAGGAACTACGATAGGACCAGGGACCCCAAACCGGAGTTCCGCTGTGAGAAATGCTCCGAGCGCAAACTCCAAGAATTGAAACTAAGGGGAGTACGGACGGAATAAAATTGCATATTCAAACCGGTCGGGATCATCGTTAAGACCTGGGGAGACGCAATACCTCGGAATAAAATTGCACATACAAAGGACAGAAGAAGCCACCCCTTAAAAGTATGAGGGACATCGGAGGAAACGCGTTCTTCATGCAAACCGGGAAAGCAATGGGGTGGCTTTTAGTGTTTGGCCCCGACTCTCCCGGATTGCATGAACGAAACTTCAAACCGTCAATCAAGCAATACTATGGCCAAAATACAATACTGTTCTTATGAGACCTGAACCCAATACGACGCGCAGGTTTTACAAGTGATATAATGATTCACAGGGAAGGAAAAGGAGGAAAAAGGAGGAAGCTGATTTGAAGTACGAACAGATCAAGGTCGAAGTTGAGGAACAGATATTGACTATCACCCTTAACCGTCCCGAACGCTTGAACGCTTACACCGAGGAAATGCGCGAGGAAATTATTGATGCTCTGAATCAAGCCGAGAAAGATGACAATATAAGAGCAATCATCGTAACCGGTGCAGGGCGGGCATTCTGCGCCGGTTCTGATTTGGGGGGCGGAGAATCAACTTTCGACTACAATGATGAAGCACCGGACGAGCACCGGGATGGCGGAGGCATCCTGGCACTGCGCATCTTTAGATTGACAAAGCCAATCATCGCAGCCATAAACGGTCCGGCGGTAGGCGTCGGGTTAACGATGACTCTGCCCATGGACATTCGCGTCGTTTCAAACACCGCCAAACTGGGGATAGTCTTCGTCCGTCGGGGTATTGTTATAGATGCCTGCGCATCCTACTTTTTGCCCAGGATCGTGGGCATAAGTCAGGCCCTGGAATGGGGTCTTACCGGGAGGATCTTCTCAGCCGAGGAGGCGTACGAACGCCGTTTGGTTACCCATCTGGTTGCTCCGGAAGAGGTAGTTCCAACCGCCCGGTCCATCGCCCGGGATATTGCTCAGAACACTGCACCGGTATCGGTGGCTCTCACCCGCCAGCTTATGTGGACCATGCTCGGAGCCAGTCATCCCATGGAAGCCCATCGGTTGGAATCCAAATGCTTCCACTACCTGGGAACGAAGCCGGACGCTGCCGAAGGCATTACAGCCTTTCTGGAAAAGAGGCTGCCGAATTTCACAATGAGCCCCCAAAGAGATATGCCGGACTTTTATCCCTGGGCACCGGAACCGAAATTCAAAGAAGATTAAACCGGTTTACGACCTTCCGAAAATCTTTGGAACGGCTATATGTTAAAGAACGAGGAAATGCTCCCATTAAACGGGGAGCATTGCCCTTTTCATGTTATTCCATTCTATAGAACAGCGTCACCGCCCGTCACCGGCATGACGTCGCCATCTAACCCTTTCCGGTTCAACCCGGAAAGGTTTCATAAATCGGAGTTATTGATAGAACTCGGGCCGGTTGTACTCAACCTCGTGCAATTCGGCCTTGAACCATTTAAAATCACCGGCGGGCAGGTCCCAGATAACCTCAACCACTGCCGGCAGAACCATGCCGTTAAACTCACGGTAGTCCCGCATCAGAATCCGCCAGGTTTCAAGGGTGTAGCGCCCGTTTCTTTCCATATACCGGGGGGCGGTAAACTCAACCGGGTTGCCCTCATCATCGAAGATGAAGGTGCCCGAGGCCTCCATTCCCCCAACGGAGATGGTCGCCTTAGCCGAATTATTGTCAACTGCTTCCCAGGTGATGTAATCCTTTAAGGCTGCGGCCGGGAAGTAGACGGTCTCCGCCAGGTACCTAACCAGAGAACCCTGGTCAATCTCCTTCCCCCGGGCATCAGCCACGGTTATCAACGACAACAGCTTGATCAGCATATGCCCCGTACCCTGGTAGTACATATCCCTCCCGGCCAGGTGGACCAGGGGTGCAGCCTTGACATCGGCGTGCCAGACAAATCCCGGCTGATCTACAGTATAGTAATAGTCAGCCGCAAAGGACATCCACGCCTGCTCTTCCGAGGTACGCATCTCCCCGCTCTGCCGGAGCCTGACCGTGCTTGGTACCTCTTTTCCCACCACACCGGACTTTGACATCCACTTTGCTGCCACTGGCGGCAGGCCCTCCAGATCAGCTGCGGTTACCACCCCCTGCCGGGGCTTATCCTGATTGCGAAAGAGCGCCTCCACCTCGCTCCTCACTTTCTGGTTGAAACTGTTGTGAGCCATGGTCGTTACCGCAACCAAAAGCACTACCAAAACGGTTATTAAGCCGATTCCATACCATAAAAACTTCATTACATCATTCCTCCTCCGGTTGGTGAGATTCTGTCAAAGTGCCGGTTTTGAGCTGTTGTCCCTTGGGGCAGCAATCTTATCATGTGTTATGGTCCAAATACATATTCCCGGTACGGATCTTAAGGCCCGGCTTATCGCCTGTCTCACCTCGGAGGGGACGACATCTATATCAGGCCCATTTTCTTGGCCTCGAAGGTCAGCCAGTCACGATGAGCGGGATGAGCAATGGCGATAAGGTTTTTGACCCGCTGTTTGACGCTCTGGGCCTTGATTAAGGCAATCCCGTATTCGGTTACTACGTAGTGGGTCTCGGTCCGAGGGGTGGTTATATAAGACCCCGGCTCAAGCTGGGGAACGATACGGCTTATGGTATCATCTTTGGCGGTGGAGTAAAGTGCGATAAAGGATTTGCCGCCCCGGGAACGCCAGGCCCCCTGGACAAAATCCAGCTGTCCGCCAACATTGGAATACTGCTTGGGACCGAATGACTCGGCACATACCTGTCCGGTGAGGTCAACACTTAAGGCCCCGTTAACAGAAATCATATTGTCAACCCTGGCTATGATAAAGGGGTCGTTCACCTCCTCAACCGGGTACATGGCGATGGCCGGGTTGTCATCCATCCACTCGTACATCTCGGCTGACCCCAGGGCAAAAGTGGCCACCGAGACATCCTTCATGTAGGTCTTGCGCCGGTTGGTAATCACCCCGGCTTTGTGCAACTGATAAATAGAATCAGTGAGCATCTCGGTGTGAACGCCCAGATCATTCCTGTCCTTGAGAAACAGGCCCACTGCATTGGGGATGGCTCCCAGACCCAGCTGGATGGTAGCCCCGTCTACCACCTGATCGGCGATTAAGCGGCCAATCGCCTGGTCCTTCTCACCGATGGGGGGACTGGGCAGGATCGGCAGGGGGGTATGGTTTTCGACGATGGCGTCGATCTCCGATATATGCAGCCAGCACTTGCCGTGGGTGCGGGGCATGTAGCGGTTTACCTCCACCAAGATCCGGTCTGCCCGCTTGGCTGCCGAATAGGTATAATCAACCGAACAGCCCATGCTGAAATAGCCGTGTTTGTCCATGGGCGAAACCACGCAGGTGACAACACTCCAGTCGCGCAGGGTTCCCCAGGTCAGCGGGGCATCTGCAAACTTTACCGGTGAATAGGTGTGAATCCCCTCATGAACCCCCTGGCGCATCCTGGGGCCCACAAAACCACTGTCTACCTGAATATGATCGCAATCCTTCAGATCCCAGATCTCCGAGGGGTAGAAGTCCAGCGTCGAAAAGAAGGTAACATCCTCAAGTTCTCCCGCCCGCCGTGCCAGGGCGTCCAGGATCTTCCTGGGATGGCCGCAGGCAATAGGAGCAAGAATGCTGTCCCCGTTTGATATCAGCCGCACGGCCTCTTCGGGCGAGCACAGTTTTCGCTGGTACTGTTCTTGAAAATTCAAGCTTGAGTCCTCCTCTCCGGTCTGTGGATAAGAAGATAAGCCGACCCGGTTCTTTCCAAGGTCGGCCTATTTACGTTTCCATGCTAACGGCCTTCAAAGGTGGGTTTTCTCTTCTCGAAGAAAGCCGCCACCGCTTCCTTCATGTCCCGAGTACCGCAGCAGTAGGTCGATTGAGCCTGCTCGAACAGCAGACCGGCCATGCGGCTGCTTTCCACCGCCAGGTTGATTCCCTTCTTGGCCATCTTCACGGCAACCGGCGGCATGTTGGCAATCCTTTGCGCCAATTTCATGGCCTCTTCCATAAGCTTGTCGTTTTCAACCACCTTCTCCACCAGGCCGATGCTTTTGGCTTCCTCGGCGTCAACTTCCTCACATGCGATTATCATACGCTTGGCCTGTCCTGACCCAACCAGTTTGGTGAGACGAGTGGTTCCTCCCATATCCGGGGCCAACCCAAAGCGGACCTCGGGGATGGCGATGCGAGCATCCTTGGCCGCGATGCGGATGTCACAGGCCAGGATCAGCTCGGTGCCCGATCCGTAACAGAGGCCCTGCACCGCAGCTATTACGGGAACGGAAAGTTCTTCCCATTTCGAGTAAACCGCCTGCGACCAGCCCACCGTCTTCATTACCAACTCTGAATTGAAGGTGCCGAGAACGTTAAGGTCTATCCCTGCTGAGAAGTGGGGACCCGCCGCATTTATTATTACCGCCCGCAGGTCTTCCATGGCTTCGATCTCCCGTTCCACCTGTTCCATCTCCTGCCAGACTTCCGGACCCAGAGTATTAAACTTGTCCGCACGATTGATGGTCATGATGGCTATCGGGCCTTCCTTGGTCAGCAATAAGTTTTTGTACTCTGCCAATGCTATTCCTCCTCTGTCTTTTCCGGTTAATCCCAACACTTTTTATCATTGACCATTCTACGTCAATTATCAAATTCCCTCTGAGTTGTAATTTCCTAAACAGGATAAAAAGTCGGCAAAGGTTCAAGGGTTCCCTAAAAACCTCTGCCGACACATTCAAATATTATTGCTGATTAATACACCAGGCAGTCTAAATCAAGCCCTTATCCTGCAGGAACTTGGTCGCCACCTCGGCGGCATCTTTCTTCTGCTCCTTAACCTGGTAGTTCAACTGCTGCATCTCGGTATCCGAGATCTGGCCCGCCAGCAGGTTAAGCACTTCCTCGAGTTCCGGATATTTTTCCAGGGTATCCATACGGACTATTGGAGCACAGTGATAAGGAGGGAAGAAATTCTTGTCATCCTCCAGTATCACCATGTCATAGGTCACAAGCTCACCGTCAGTCGAGAAGGCATCTATTACTTGCACCTTGCCTTCGGCGACTGCCTGGTACTTGAGGGCGGTCTCCACCGCTCTCTTATCCTTGAATTGGAGATCATAGGTTTTAATAAAGCCGTCATAACCGTCATCGCGGTTGAAGAATTCCTGCTCGGCGCAGAACACGAGGTCTTTGGCGTAAGGCTTCAGGTCCGAAGTTTTCACCAGATTATACTTTTCCGCCAGCTCACGGGTTACCGCTGTCGCATAGGTATTGTTGAAACCGAAAGGCTTAAGCCATTTTACCCGGAACTGCTCATTGTACTCTTTTTGCACCAGATTATAGACCTCATCCGCATCGTACATCACTTCTTTTTTCAATATCGCCATCAGTCCAGTGCCGGTGTAATCCGGATATAAATCCAGATCACCTTTTTTCAGGGCCTCCCAAGCAACCAGCGTCCCGCCGAGATTTAGCTTGCGCTCCACCTTGAGATCAGTCTTGTTCTCAATCAACTGAGCCATTATTTCTCCGAGCAGAATATTCTCTGTGAAGTTCTTGGACCCTACGGTGATCTTGTTCGTATCACCGCCCCCGCAACCGCTGATTACACCAATCAAGAATACTGCCACCAGAATCAGGGAAAACAACCTGCCAAATCTGCTCCGCATTTGATAACCTCCTTCCCCTTTGACTCGAAGCCTATACCCTCTCACAATGCAGGATGCTCAAAAGCATCCCCGAACCGAACCACCCAGCCTTAAGCCGGTGCAGCCCCGCTACAGTCGCCCCGGTTAGCTCCCTGCCGGAGACGATACCCTCATTCCGCGAGGAGTCACGGCCTTCTCCAGTTTAGCCAGTCCGAACTCGCAAAGAATGGCAATGAGCGCGGCTGGAATGGCACCTGACAGGATCATGGAACTGTCCACAATCTGCATACCTCTCCAAATGGGAGCACCCAATCCTCCCCCGCCGATTAGGACCCCCAGCGTAGCAATTCCGATGGCGGTAACCATAGCTACCCGGACCCCTGCCATTATCACCGGCAAGGCTATAGGTATCTGCACCATACGCAGAAGCTGCCATCTGGTCATGCCCATGCCTTTACCGGCCTCGATCAGCCCTTTATCAATACTGACAATTCCGGTATAGGTGTTGCGCACGATTGGCAAGAGGGAATAAATCATCAAGGTTGCGACGAGGGTCTGATTGCCCAACCCCAGATAAATCATCAAGGCCGCGAGAAGAGCCATCGATGGAATGGTCTGGAGCACGTCGGTCACCGCCATGGTAATGCCGGCAACAGTTCGGTATCGAGTGATCAAGATGGCGAGCGGAATACCGATCAGCAGAGCCAGACCTACTCCAGCCGCAGACAAGACCAGGTGCTCAACTGTGAGCGTGAGAATATCACTCATTGTTTTCACCTCCGTTTCTTTCTAATCGGGCTCTTCTATCCTCTCAAACCTCTGGGGGTCGCAAGCCGCTCAACAAGTCCCAGGATCCAACCGGCAGTAAGCGCCAGCAAGGCGGCGGGAATCGCACCCATAAGAATGAAGTTGATATCCGCAGTCATAATCCCGGTAAGAATAGGGTCTCCCAGTCCGCCCCCTCCGACGAAAGCCGCCAGAGTAGCCCAGCTCACGATGTAGACTGATGCTATACGGATACCGGCAATGATAACCGGAAAAGCAAGGGGCAGTTTAACCATAAAAAGAAGCTGCCTGGGACTCATACCCATTCCCATCCCCGCTTCAATCAGAGCAGGGCTAACCCTCCTGATCCCGGTATAGGTGTTGGTAAGAATCGGCAGCAGCGAATAGAGAAACAATACCGTCATTGATGGTACAACCCCAAGCCCCAGCAAGGGCAAAAACAAACCTAGAAATGCCAGGCCGGGCACCGTTTGAATGGTTCCGGTAACCGCCAGAACCTTTTCCGCCAGTTTCTCCTTGTCGGTAAGCCATATTCCCAGGGGAACTGCTACCAGCATTCCCAGCAGCACCGATCCAAAGGACAGATAAAGGTGCTGATAAGTAGCAACGGCGGCAGTATCAAGGTTGCTCTGAAGAAATCTAATGAATTCACTCACTTACATCACCCCAAACTGCAGAAGCCAGGGCACCTACCATGCTGTTACGAGTTACCAATCCCACCAACACATCATTCTCGTCAAGTACGGGGAGGTATTTGAGATTTTCCCCTACAATCAGCTCAAAGGCCTCCTTGGCCGATGCCTGGCTGCGAATTGTGGTCAAAGGAGGATCCTGGTTCACAATCTCCCCTATGGTTCTGGCCCACTTGTGTTCCCGGTTCAGCGTTTCGACCGCTACACTGCCCAGCAGTTTTCGCTCTTCATCCACCACCAGAACCGTATCCACCTTCTTGCGCTTCATCAAGGCCAGTCCTTCAGCCAAACCCATCTGCGGGTGCACTGTCACCGGATCGGGCAGCATAATCTCAACCACACTCTGCAGGCTGTCACCATTTAACCGGTTCTTGCCGATAAAAGAGGCCACAAAATCGTTGGCCGGATTGCGCAGGAGCTGTTCCGGGGTCGCCACCTGGACCACCTCTCCCTGGTTCATGACCACCACCCTGTCCGCCAGCTTGAGAGCCTCATCCATATCATGGGTTACAAAAATGGTGGTTTTGTTAAGCCGCGAGTGCAGGCTCTTCAACTCGTCCTGCAATGACTCGCGAGCAATCGGATCCAGAGCGCCAAAAGGCTCGTCCATCAAAATCAGGGGCGGTTCTGCCGCCAATGCCCGTAAAACCCCAATACGCTGCTGTTGTCCGCCGCTCAACTCATTGGGATACCGGGGAGCGTAAATCTCGGGCTCCATACCGACCATTTCCAAGAGTTCATAAACCCTCCGTTTTCTCTTTTCGGCCGGCCAGCCGAGGAGTCTGGGGACCACATCAATGTTCTGTTCAATAGTCATGTTGGGGAAAAGGCCTATCTGCTGGATTACGTACCCGATTTCACGGCGCAGAGCCACGGGGTTCAGATCCATCACGTTGCGGCCACGGATGAAGATGCTTCCCGAGGTAGGTTCGATCAGGCGGTTAACCATCTTGAGGGTTGTGGTTTTGCCACAGCCGCTGGGACCAATTAAAACTACCAGTTCTCCTTCCGGGATCTCAAGATCGAGGTTCTTAACGGCTACATGGTTTCCATAGGCTTTAACGACATTCTTGAATTTGACCATAGTAAGACCTCTCTTCCCTGGATCTCCATGGCATGACAGATCTTGAAAACTATTTTTTTATTGTCAATGTCAGCGGAGGTGCGAAGACAAGGTCGATCATCCGACGGCGGATGACTAAAGTCTGCACGAAACAAAATATTAACAAATATTTTTGGGGCTCAAATCAAGAGGTGTAAAAACACCAACGGTGCCTTTGAAGGAGAGAAATAGAAAGAAAATATCTTTTAAAAAAGCATTTCAACTAAGCCCCATTCCCCCCCTGAACTGCTTACGAGGTTAGCTGACGGATTCGGGCCAGGGAGCCCTACCGGAGACCCGGATTCACCCCAATTTGTTGGTTCCCCCGCTCCCGGCTTATGCCGAGATTAAGCAAAAGAATGGCATACCATGGTTCCAATAGAGTTTGTAATTGTTTTTGAATACGTTTTACTTTTGTATAAAATTTTACTTAATAATAAACTGTCAAGTCAAGCCAACCGGCCGTTATGCTCGAATTTTGGGGATTAACGAACGCCTGATGCCTGAGACTAATACAGGGGATTCTCGGTCCGGCCGGACCTGTCGATTAAGCAGGCCTCGGTCTTAAGCGGCTTTCCACACCAACAACCGTTATTCACAAAACAGAAAAAGTTATGAGAGTATCCCACGGTGATTATTGGTAAAATGTATAAAAAGCTTGGAGGTGAGGATTTGTCAGATCATCAATTCGATATCGCGATCATCGGATGTGGACCGGCCGGCCTATCAGCGGCGGTCAATGCCAAGAACAAGAACCGCGACATCGTGGTTTTGGGCACAGAAATATGCAGTCCCCCAATGCATAAAGCTCCGTTAATAAGGAACTATCTGGGATTCCCTTCCATAACCGGCGAGGAACTCCGCCAATCCTTCCTGGGACATGCTTCCATGCTGGGCATCGAAATCATAAAGAGTAAAGCCGACAACGTATTTCCTGATGACGACGGCTACCTGATCATATCCCAGGGAAAGATGATCAGGGCCAAGACAGTAATAATCTGTACCGGCATTCCTTACCGCCATACTCTGCAGAACGAAGCCGATTTCCTGGGGAAAGGCGTGGGGTACTGTGCTACCTGTGACGGTCCCCTTTACCGTGACAAGGATGTCGCCATTGTAGGCTACAGCGAAGAAGCCGAACCGGAGGCCAACTACTTGAGTGAAATATGCCGCCAGGTTTATTACCTTCCCCTCTATAAGAAGGAACCCGCTGTTGCGGCGAAAGTAAAAGTCGTCCGGGAACGCCCCCTGGCCGTGGAGGGCGATCAGGTGGTTAAAAGCCTTAAAACCAACAAGAGCCAACTGCCGGTCGACGGGATATTCATTGTCGGCGCCGAAACCTCCCCGGAACGTCTGGTCCCCGGGCTCGAGCTGAATGAGAACTTTATCAAGGTTAACCGCAACATGGAAACCAACCTGCCGGGAATATTCGCGGCTGGAGACTGCACCGGGCCCCCGTACCAGCTGTCCAAATCAACCGGCGAAGGCCAGGTAGCGGCTCTAAACGCCACCAAATTTGTTTTGAAAATGAAATCATAGGAAAAACGGGCAATGATTGGCCTTTTCCGGTGAATCACGGGGGAATCCCCCGTGATTCACTGTTCTCAACCCCGATGTATGATGCTGGATTTGATGTATATACTTTACCAGGGAATCTATTGATGGGGGGGAATTCACTGTGGACGGCAGGCGGCTCCTTATACTGCTGCTGCTTCTCATCCTCATCCACAGCAAAAGCAGGCCCCGCCCAATTCCCAACCATCCTCACTTACCCATGAGGTTCAGCGATCACGTGCTGACCCTAATCAACCACCAGGTAACGGTTCACACCACCAGCTCCAGTTCATTCCAGGGAATCCTGACTGCAGTTAACCCGGATTTTCTTACCCTGTCGCAGCGGGCCAACCCTCCGCAGGCCGCATTTATTCCATTGCATATGATTGCGGCTGTTACGGTTTCGGTTCCCCAACTTTTTTCACCGGAATAGCGTGTAACATATGGAAATGGCGCCGAATAGTATAAACCAGAACTGGCCTAAAACGGCGAGTATTCACTTAAAAGGAGGGATATCATGGCCGTCGGTTTGGGATGCGGTTTTGGTAGGCGGAATTTCTTCGGGCTCCTCTGCAGCCTGCTAAACTTTCGGGTCAAGGTGTTAACTGAAGGCGACAAGGAATGGATTTGCGGCATACTGACTGATGTAAACTCCGACTTTATAACAGTTTCCGGATGCGACATTTGTTACATTCCGATCTGTGAAATTGTCGCCATCTGCCGGGACCTCAAGACCATCGATTAATATCAATCAACTGCTTTTATACAGAAAAAACCGGTTACCCGGTTTTTTCTTACCCGGTAATTGTTAAAAATGCATACAATAAGACCTGTGATAAGGCCCGGCCATTCACCGCGATTGACCCTTTATCCCAGGTCTTTTCATGCAGATTTGATTTAATTCTATCTTATCTCCAACACCCTCACGCGGGTCAACGGAGGGGGATGGTGTGTAACTACTTCTATTCACCTGCTCGCTGTTTTTCAATCCTTTTCAGAGCCTGCTGACTGAAAATGCTGATCAGCTCATTATCATCACGCGCCGACATTTTCAGTATCTCTGATGCCCACTCGGTTCCTATCACTTCCAGGGCTCGAATGGCAAGTATCTTTCTCTGCACCTTAACCGGATACATCTTATAGGCTGAGTTGCTCTCCATCAAAAAGCCTTGAATGAAACCGGTGCGGATCGGTTTGCCGTAAACATGAATGCTGAGAGCCGGTTTCCTCCCAAAGACCATCATGCGATGAATCCCTTCATTGAGCGGCAGGACAAAAGTGGTCTGCCCGGGTTGAATAACTCCCTCCGACCGAACTTCGAGTTCGGCATAATCGCACTGGCTCCCGTCATCCAGCCTCCGGTACTTCGTTTCCCGGATCTGATTTGCCAGACAACCTATTACCCCCCAGGAACCGTGGTCGTGAATATGATACGGGTAATTCGGTTCCCAAACAAAAACACGCACCGAGAACATCCGATTAGCATCACGGTAGATACTGATTTCGTTTACATCTATGGGCAGGAATTCATCATCAGCTCTTCTTTCCGTAACACTCACCAGATGATCCAGTATCAAATCGGGATTGGCCAGATACTCCGACAGAATCATCTGTCCTTCTATAACCATTTCTTCCGGGACTTTTCCGGAATAAGCAAGTTCTTTAAAAGCCTCGCAAAAATCCTTGAAAGACTTTACTTGCAATAAGCTCCCCCCTCCAGTTTTTCTGTAACGGTGGTTTTGTAAATAGTACGGCCGCCGGGATGCAGTGTTGCAATAGGGATAAGTTTATCTTCACAGCTCTTTTAAATTATAACATTTAAATTATATCACTAATGCTTCGCTTGTCTACCAAGATGCGCCTATATGGCAACAATTGCAAGAATTTAACTGCAATAAAGATTCTTTTAATCAAAGCATTTTCCGCAATGTCGGGCGGGGCCTTAATTAGCCTGTTTTTCAGCGCAGAATTATGTTAAAAAAGGCACCTATGTGTACAATTTGTTATTTTTGGGGTTGTAATTTGTACCAGTAATCGGTAAGATAAAGTGGGAGGGGAGTCCTATGAAGAAAGAATATTTGGTCTTTTTTGTTCTCTTGGTTGCCGTAGCCATGATAATGGGATCGACATTCGCCATTGTTTCGGCCTTACAAACCTACAAATCCCAGCAAACAAAAACGCCTGTCAATTCTCAAGCAATGGTAGAAAAGGCCAACTCTGAAACTGAAAGAACTGCCGCCGTATCAAGAGAATCAAGATATATCAGCAGTAACGCTCCCGGAAGGGATGGCGCCTCTTCGTCCAAGCTAACGCCGTTTGAGACCCGGGAAGTCAAACGCATGCTTAACGAGTTGGGCTATACTAAGGAAACCTTATCCCAATCCCTTAAATCCTTTCAGGAAGAACACCAGCTTGCCAATACCGGTATTCTGGACAGTGTAACCCTTGACTCCATCATCAACCTGCTCTCACTGAACAAGGCCCGTTCATTTTATTGATCCAGTTGATTAAGGGGAGCACTCCCCTTTCACGTCTTCATCCTATTGCCGTTACAACATGAAAGCATTGATATGCTTCCCCTGGCATACTGGCTTTCACGTCTCCATCCTATTACCGTTACAACACCTTGATAAGACCTTTATAAATCTGACCGCGAGCCGTATCAACAGTTACCAGGGTTCCATCTTCCAACTTGTCCATGGCTCCTTCCACTCCCACTACCACGGGAACTCCCAGACTCAGCCCGACAATGGCCGCATGAGAAGTCAAGCCGCCTTCCTCAACCAGTACCGCTGCAGCTTTTTGAAACAACGGAACAAAATCAGCATTGGTAGCCCTGGCAACCAGGACGTCTCCCTCATTGAAAAGTGTATGTTCGTCCGGTTTTTCCACCAGGCGCACTATTCCCGAAGCCGATCCTTCTCCGATGCCGGTTCCGGAAAGCACGGCCTCAGCCACGATATGTACCTTAAGCAGGTTGGTGGTGCCCGGCACTCCGGTAGGCACTCCGGCCGTTATGACCACCATCTCACCTTCCCGAATCAGGCCTGACTTTACGCCGGCATTGACCGACTCCTCAATCATTTGGTCAGTACCCAGGCTTCTCTTCACCAGGAGGGGAATTACTCCCCATACCAGGTTGAGGCGCCGGGCTACCCCCTCATCCGGGGTAGCCGCAATAATCTTGGAGCGCGGTCGATGTTTGGAAACCATCCTGGCTGTGGACCCCGACTGGGTTGCGGTTATAATGGTTGATATGCCCAGGTTTTCGGCGGTGGCACAGGTAGCATAGCTTATGGCGTCAGTCACGGTTGCGTTACTTACCAAACCCCGATTGAGCAGCATCTTGTCATATGGCAGGACTTTTTCCGTGCGGCAGGCGATGCGGGCCATGGTTTCCACCGCCTCCAAGGGGTAGCGACCGGCCGCAGTCTCACCGGAGAGCATGATGGCATCCGCTCCGTCAAAGATGGCATTGGCGACATCCGAAGCTTCCGCCCTGGTGGGTCGGGGGTTGTTCATCATTGATTCCAGCATCTGCGTGGCGATTATCACCACCTTGCCCATTTCATTGCACCGCCGGATGATAGCCTTCTGTACCAGGGGCACCTCTTCAGTGGGGATATCTACCCCCAGGTCTCCCCGGGCTACCATTACCCCGTCAGCCACCCTGATTATGTCATCCAGGCTGTCGACCCCGTCCCGGCTCTCTATCTTGGCAATTATATCTACCACTCGATTGTGGCCCTCCACCAACTGCCTGACCTGGATTATATCGTCCGGTGAAGTAACAAAGGAGGCGGCAATTATATCTATACCGTTCTTCAAGCCAAAGCTTATGTCCGCCGCATCCTCTTCGTTCATATAAGGCATTTTCGTTCGAACACCCGGGATATTGACGCCCTTACGCTCCCCCAGCACTCCCCCGAAAACGACCCGGCAGACCACATCACTGTCTTCGATAATCTCCTCCACCACGAGCTGTATGAATCCATCGGAGAGCAGAATGCGGTCCCCCGGCTTGACTTCATGGGGGAAGCCGTCAAAACTTACCTGAACCTGATTCTCGTCTCCGACAATCTCCCGGGTGGTGAGGGTGAACTTCTGTCCGTTGACCAGCGTTACCCGGCCCTGCTTCAGCCTGCCGGTACGTATCTCCGGACCCCGGGTATCAAGCATAATTGCAACATGGCGCCCGACGGCCTCCGCCATCTCCCGTACCATAAGAATGCGGGAGAGATGTTCCTCGCGCGTGCCATGAGAGAAATTGAGCCGAGCAACATCCATCCCGCGCTCGATTAATCCTCGTATTACCTCCGGGTTATCAGTTGATGGACCCAGGGTACAGATGATTTTGGTCTTGCGCATATTCTCCTCCCCCTTACCTAAATTGCAAGAACCCGGGCCAGTTCATACAGCTCCCGGTTAAGTTCTTTCTTGCCTTCCACCACCGACTGCAGGCTGACCGCGGTCACCTTTCCATCCTGAATAGCGACCATCTTGCCATAATCACCGGCGATGAACAATTCAACCGCCTTGGTGCCCAGCCGCGAGGCCAGGATGCGGTCCGCAGCGGTGGGTGTTCCTCCCCGCTGGGTATGGCCCAACACTGTGACCCTGGTCTCGTGCCGGCTCATATTCTCAATCTGTTTCCCCAGTTCGATGGCGCTGCAGCAGCCCTCGGCCACCACAATAATGCTGTGCAGCTTGCCTCTGGCAATGCCGGTGTTGATCCTCTTCACCACATCTTCCAGGTCAAAGGGCAGCTCCGGCACCAGTATGGATTCGGCACCCCCGGCCAACCCGGATGCCAGGGCAATCTGCCCCGATTCGCGTCCCATCACTTCAATTATAAAGATGCGCTCGTGGGAGGTCGCGGTATCCCGAATGCGGTTGATGGCATCCAGCACGGTATTAACCGCCGTGTCAAAGCCAATGGCTTCATCGGTTCCCGGTATATCGTTGTCAATGCTGGCGGGTATGCCGATTACATTGACTCCCAGCTTGGAAAGTTCATATCCACCGCATAGAGAGCCGTTCCCGCCAATAACAAAAAGAGCATCGATCCCGAAGTAATTCAGGGCTTCTTTGGCCCGCATGCGCATATTAACATCCTGGAATTCGCGGGTACGGGAGGTCCGCAGTATTGTGCCTCCACGATGTATGATGTCTCCTACCGAGTTGACGGTCAGGTTGATGAAATCGTGATATATCAGGCCGTAGAACCCTCGTTTGACCCCAAAGACTGTTATCCCTTTATGGGCACAGTTCCTGACGATTGCCCTGATGGCTGCATTCATACCTGGTGCATCTCCGCCGCTTGTCAAAACCGCAACTCTCTTCATCGGTGTTCATCGTCTCCTCAAATCGGGATGGCTCTGCCTTCACCACCGGGAATCATCTCGAGCCGCCTCGGCCGTCAATCTTTCATGGAGGACTTTCATCGTAAGAACCTGCTCCGTCCTTATCCGGCCATGCCTGCCGGAACTGTTCGTCCGTTCTCTAATCGACGCTGGTTATCCGGCCGTGAGCGGTCAGCACCTCTGCCTTGCCGCGGATCTTGATGGCCGAGGTATGCTCGGTAAACTGGGCCACCATTATTTCTCCCTTGTCAAGTTTCTCGCTGTGGTGGAACTTGGTATCTTTTCCCCGGGTCAAACCTATGATGGTAACCCCGTTTTCCAAAGCCTTTACGACGATATAATCTTCCCCACATTTGCAGACCTCATTCACTGGCATTCCCCCCTCTGTTCTATTCTTCGCCGCCCGGCGACGTAATGCTATCTGTTATCGGATCCTCATTAAGCCTTAAGCCTTTCTGCCGGAATTCATTACTGCTTTATGTGAAACCGCCTGTCCCTTAAAGACATCTGGACATTACCCCCATAAACATGGGCATACTGTATAAGGCAGGGGTGAGTCCCTTTAAGATATATAACGTTGATTGCTACTCCCTGCAGCCATCATCGTCGCATGTTGACTTGTCCCTTTAAGACATATAAACATTGCCCACCCCGTACACCTTTTCCAGTTCCTCTTTCAACTGGCTGCTGGCAGTTATCCAGTATTTCCGGTCCAGTTGAATCGTCCGGTTATCGTTCAGGTGGACATAAACCGGCACCTCACCCCGGTGTTTGGACAGCAGGGAAATCAAGCGGTTTGGCTCCCCGTTTCCCTTACTGCCATCAAGGCGCACGTGCAGTTCCGGGCCCTCGACGGACAACCTGGTCACCGTGCGGGCGACAACTTTCAATTCGTCTTCCCGGTTAATCAGCTTACCCGTTACACAGACTGCTGTCTCCGCTTTCATCCCGGCGGCACACTGACGGTAAGCCGAGGCGAAAACCAAAACCTCCACCTTTCCGGTAAAGTCCTCCAGGAAAAAGCTGGCCCAGGTCTCGCCTTTCCTGCTCATACGCCGGTTGATGCCGCTAATCATCCCCGCCAGCCTGACTGCGGCCCCATCTTCCAGGCGGGGCAGGTCTTCCACCGAGTGGGTGGCATAGAACGGTATTATCTCCCGGTATTCGTCCAAAGGGTTCCCGGAGACATAAAAGCCCAGGACCTCCTTTTCCCGAGCCAGCCGCTCGGCCACCGGCCATTCTCCCCGTCTCTTCGGCTTCGGGATCTCGGGCATCTGCTCCTCCGATGAAAAGAGGGTCAGCTGGCTGCTCTCCTCGGCGGCTTTTAGGCCCGCCGCCATCTCCAGGGTCTCGTCCAGCACTGACATGGCCTCGAGGCGGGTCATCCCCAGGCTGTCAAAACACCCGGCACAGATCAGGTTTTCCAGGACCCGCTTGTTCACCTGGCGCAGGTCCACCCGGCGGCAGAAGTCGAAAAGGTCGGTAAAAGGCCGCTCTTTTCGAACCTCAATTATCGATTTGTAGGCAGCTTCCCCAACATTCTTTATTGCTCCCAGACCGAAGCGGATCCTCCCATCGGTAATGGTGAAATTCTCAAGGCTCTCATTTATATCCGGGGGCAGGATCTCAATCCCCATGCGCTTGCACTCTTTAATATAAAATACCACCCGGTCCTGATTATCAATCACACTGGACAGGAAGGCAGTCATGTATTCAGCCGGATAATGAGCTTTAAGATAGGCGGTCTGGTAGGAGATCATGGCATAGGCGGCACTGTGGCTCTTGTTAAACCCATAGCCGGCAAAGTGCTCCATCAGGTCAAAAATATAGGAAGCCTTTTCCTCGCTGATACCGCGTTTCATGGCGCCGCTTATAAACTTGTCCCGCTGGCTCATTAGTTCCTGAGGCTTCTTCTTGCCCATAGCACGGCGCAGCCCGTCGGCTTCACCCATCGTAAACGCCGCCAGCTCACTGGCGACCTGCATAACCTGCTCCTGATAAAGGAACACGCCGTAGGTCTCCTCCAGGACCGGTTCCAGCATAGGATCAACATATGATATCTCCTGCCG
>JAKOVY010000107.1 GCA_029781825.1 Bacillota bacterium
GCCGGACTCGAACCGGCATGGGGAGTACCCAACGGTTTTTGAGACCGCCGCGTCTGCCAATTCCGCCACTTCGGCACATCTACAAAAATTCACACGCCAAGTATAGCACAGAGACCGACGAGTGTCAACTTGTCGGCTTTTTTAATTGTGTTTATGCTGTGCTAATGTCACCGTGAATTTTTCCGGACCGCAAAATTGTCAATTAAAGTCTATTTTTTTAGAAATATAATAACAATACCAGTTACCGGCCAGCGAGACTTTTCCAATCAGTCAAATGTCCGGCTTAATTTACGAAAACTGCGTTGAATAGCGTTACATAAAAATAAAGGGGAGATGAAAAAAGTGGGCCAAACAAACAAAAGTATCTTCCAGTACCGCAAGCAATTGGAAGCTAAGGTAATTGAGAAAGCTTGGGCCGATGAGAACTTTAAAAAAGAATTGATGGCTGATCCGCACCAGGCGCTTGCCCAATTCGGTCTGCATTTGCCCAGAGCGTTGGAAATCAAGGTTTTAGAAGAATCGGCGAAGGTGGTCTACCTGGTCTTACCCGTAAACCAGGAAGTTTTGTCCGATGAGCAATTGGATCAGGTTGCGGGCGGCAGTGATTATAGAGCATTTACTGCTGAGGAAGCCGAAGCCGGAGGGGCACCTACGCCGATAGCGGACTGGCTGAGGAAGCACACCAAGCCATGATGGAGCCGAATACGGAACGCCTGACCCAGGAAAATTATTTGCTTTTTGTCAAGCCTCTGCGCAGAAGGTCCTTTTGCCATGGAGGCCAGCCAGGTTCGTGATCCAGAGCTTGGTGACAGTAAGCGTCAAACTGTACCCACCTTGTATCATCCCTAGGTCAATAGGATAATCTTCCTCAGAACACGAAACGAGGAGGGTTTTCTTTGTGACCAAAGCCGAACAACAAAAGCTATGGGAAAACAGGATTGCCGAATACCGGGCCAGCGGGCAGAAGGCTAAAGAATGGTGTGCGGCCCATAACGTAACCCCCCGGCAATTGTGGTACTGGCTCCGAAAGTTTAGGAACCAGAACAGCCCTTCCCATACCAGGTCAACCCGGTGGCTGCCAGTTGAATTAAGCGAGCAACCACCTGCAGAGCAGGACGACGGCTCCTTGCTGATCAGAATAGGGCAGGCTGGCATCGAGGTAAAACCCGGTTTTAATCCAGAACTGCTCTCCCAGGTAATCCGGGTCCTGGTCGCGTTATGCTGAAAGAATTCGGTATCGACCGGGTTTATCTCGCCTGCGGCGCCACCGATCTGCGCAAGTCCATTGACGGATTGGCCGTGCTAGTCAAGGAAGGGTTCGAACTGGACCCCTTTTCTTCCTGTCTTTTTGTCTTCTGCAACCGGCAGCGCGATAAACTTAAAATTCTCCACTGGGATCATAACGGGTTCTGGCTCCATTACCGCCGGCTGGAGAAAGGCAAATTTTACTGGCCGTCGGAAGATAATTTTTCGACTATCACCATCAGCTACCGGGAATTGCGCTGGTTGCTCGATGGCCTCCCTTTAAAACAGCCCCATGCCCATCCCGAGGTGAAAGCACGCACCATTTTATAACAATAGACGGTAATAATGAGTGAAATAGCAGAAATAGTTTCAGCTTCTGGTCTATTTTGGAGGATTTCCGTTTAATTTGTCGAAGTAATTAATATGAATATCAATCAGAATATCGAGACCATGTCCATAGAAGAACTACAAAAGCGCTGTGTTCAACTGGAACGGGAAAACGCTGAACTGACCGCCAAGCTGAACTGGCTGATGGAGCAGTTACGCTTGAACAAACGACGTCAATTCGGTGTTTCCAGCGAACGGACCGCTCCTGAACAACAGCAGCTTTCTTTTTTTAATGAGGCGGAGGCGGAAGCTAAACCAGATCTGGCCGAGCCGACCATGGAGATGATCACCTACAAGCGCCGCAAACAACGCGGTCACCGGGAGGCGGTGCTGGAAGACTTGCCGGTTGAGACGGTCGAATACCGTTTGCCCGCCGAAGAGCAGATCTGTTCATGCTGCGGCGGCCCTTTGCATGAAATGAGCACCGAGGTGCGGCAAGAGCTTCAGATTATACCGGCCCAAGTGAAAGTGGTCAGGCATATACGTTACGTTTATGCCTGCCGCCGCTGCGAACGTGAAGAGATTAATACCCCCATTGTCACAGCGCCGGCGCCTTCACCTGTGTTTCCTGGCAGTTTGGCGTCTCCTTCCGCCATGGCTTACATCATGAACCAGAAATATGGAGAAGGCCTGCCTCTGTACCGCCAGGAGCAGCAGTTTGCCGCATTGGGGATTGAACTGTCCCGGCAGACGCTGGCCAACTGGGTACTTCGTGGGGCAAACAACTGGTTGAGCCTGATCTGCGACCGCCTGCATGAACACCTGCGCCAACGGGATATCCTGCATGCTGACGAGACGACCTTACAGGTCCTGCGGGAACCAGGCCGGGCAGCCGAAACCCAGTCGTACCTCTGGCTCTACCGCACCGGGCGGGACGGGCCCCCCATCGTTCTTTATGACTACCAGACCACCCGGGCCAGCAAACACCCTCGCCGGTTCCTGGCCGGTTTCAAGGGTTACCTGCACGTTGACGGCTACGCCGGTTACAATGAGTTGCCTGATGTAACCCTGGTCGGCTGCTGGGCCCATGCCCGGCGCAAGTTCGACGAGGCGCTCAAGGCCCTGCCGGATCCAAAACGTGCGGCAGCGGTGGCCGCCCGGGAGGGGTTGGAATTTTGCAACCAACTTTTTGCCATTGAGCGCGAACTAAAAGAAGCTACCCCAGAAGAACGTTATCACACTCGCCTGGTGCGCAGCCGTCCGGTGCTGGATGCCTTTTTGGCATGGCTTAAACACCATAAACCCCAGGTATTGCCCAAAAGTGCTTTTGGCCAGGCTATTAACTACTGTCTGAAACAGTGGGATAAACTCACTGCCTTTTTACAAGACGGACGCCTGGAACTCGATAACAACCGGAGCGAACGCTCCATCAAGCCCTTTGTCATTGGCCGCAAAAATTGGTTGTTTGCCAATACCCCGCGAGGGGCCCGGGCCAGCGCCATCACCTATAGCATTATAGAAACGGCGAAGGAAAACGGGCTAAGTCCCTTCCACTACCTTAAGTATCTCTTCGAAAAGCTTCCCAACCTGGATATCAGAGACAGGAATGCCTTGGATGAGCTGCTCCCGTGGTCTGATTCCTTGCCTCCTGCATGCCGTGTCGGTAAATAAGCTTATTTTGAATCCCCGCCTTATTCTACAAGGTGGGGATTATTTTACGCTTACAAACAAACAGTCGAAAAATACGAACAACTAGCCGTAGACGATCCCGAGCCATCCACTCTGTTGGCGGAGAGCTTGAAAAAGGATAAGCGAGGCGGGGGAGATGCCCAGTTAAAAAATAAAGTTAAGAAAGTAACCCGGAAAGCTGACAGAGAGCCAAAGGAAGAATTTGCAACCAGTCTGACGGTTCTTATGGAAGAAAACACCAATGACAATTCGCAATAACCAAAGAAATGGGGAATACAAAGTGAAAAAGTACATTGACATTATCAGAAAAACATTGGATTTGGCGGACACCTGCCTGCAGGGTCTGGAACACGTAAAAACCTGCATTAACAAAGGCCGTTTCGAAGACGGCCTGATCATGCTCCACGACTCTGTGCAGGGTTACTACCATATGGAGAAGGCATTGGTGCCTGTACTGGCGAAGCTGCCCGATAACGGTATGAGTCCCCTGAGTGAAGCCCTGCGTAACGCCCTAGATGCCGTGATTTCGATCCAGGAGCGGGGAGAGAGGGCTAAGGTCTTGGAGCTAATGCAGTTTAGCGTAGTACCCGCCTACAAGAAGTGGCACACCGAGCTGAACCGGTGCCTGCGTCCGTACGTGGCGTCGTAGTCCAATCGTTATGCAGAGGATGGTCATTA